>NZ_FNSO01000004.1:6428734-6777468 GCF_900105945.1 Amycolatopsis tolypomycina
ATGGGCGGCTCCGGGATCAGCACCGCCCTGGTGGCGAGGCTCGGCCGCAAGCTCGTCGCCGGCGGCCTGCTCACCACCCTGGCCGGAACCGGGCTCCTGCTGCTCGTGGTGAACGTCGCCGGCGCGGAAGCGACGTGGTGGCACAACGCCGTCGCGACGGTCGTCGTCGGACTCGGCGCCGGCATCTGCTTCAGCACGATCTTCACCTTCGCGCTCGGCGACGTGGAGCCGCACGAGGCCGGCGCCGCGAGCGGCTCCCTCAGCGCCGTGCAGCAGGTCGCCAACGGCATCGGCTCCGCGACGGTCACCAGCGTCTTCCTCGCGGCGAGCGCCGGCGGAGGCACGACCACCGCCATGACCACGACGCTCCTGGTCGTCGGCGGTGTCGTGCTCGCCTGCCTCGCCGCCGTGCCGCTCCTGCCCCGCACCGCCGCCCTCGAAAACTGAACCCGGAGAACCGCCATGAGTTTCCTAAGTCAACCCTTCCACTGTGTTGATCTTGGTGGTGGTGTGGTGGATGGCAGGGTCGTAGCAGGTTCTGTCGCGCCAGCAGGCCCAGATGACGCGCAGCCAGGCGCGGGCCAGGATCCGCACCGCGTGGGGGTGGCGTTTGCCTCGGGAACGCGCGTTGTTGTAGATCGTGGCGGCCCAGTCGCTGTCGTGCCGGCTGTTGTCGGCGAAGGTCATCAGGGCTTGCCGGGCTCGGCGGTTGACCGCGTGCCGGAAGTTGACCTGGCGGTGTTTCCCGGATTCCTTGGTGACCGGTGCCGCACCGGTCTCGGCGGCCAGTTGCGCGCAGCCGTTGGCGCGTTCGAGCATGGGGCCGATCTCACCGATGACTTGACCGAGGTTGACGGAGCCGATCCGGGGCAGTCCGGCGATCAGTTCGGCCCAGGGATGCGTCTTGACTGCCTCGGCGATGGCGGCATCCAGTTCGCGGATGGTGACACGCAGGGACCGCACCAGCTGCACTTGGACACCGACCAGCCGGGTGATCACAGTCCGGCCCAGCCGGGAGGCCGCCGCGGGGGCGGTGCGCAGCCGCTCGATCAGCGCACTGCCGGGTCGTTTGCCGGAGTAGCCGTGGCGTTTGCAGAACGCTTCCAGCCGGCCGGCGGTCAAGCGGGCCGCGTCCGCGGGCGTGGGGTAGCGGTCCAGGAAGGCCAGGGCGATGTCACTGTCCAGGCTTGCGAACACGGCTTTCCCGCCGGGCCAGTGCTCATCCAGCAGCGCAGCGAGCTGGTTGACCGCCGCGACGCGCGCTTCGACGTGGTCGGCGCGTTGCCGGGTCAGCGCTTGCAGCTCCAGTGTCTCGGGCAGCGTGGGTGTCAAGGTCCGCAGCTGGTGGCCGTCGGTGCGCAGGTAGTCCGCGAGTTTGAACGAGTCGCCGGGGTCGCTTTTGGCCCGGGCTGCGCCCCAGCGGGGCCGGACGGCGTTGAAGGCGTTGGGGTGTATGGGAATCACGGGGTGCCCAGCAGCCAGCAGCCGGTCCACGACCAGTCCCCGGGTGGTCTCGATCGCTACCGGCAGCCCGGCCGGATCGCCGTGGCGGCGCAGCCTGGCCAGGGTGCCGGCAATTCCGGTTTCGGCGTGGGCCAGCGCCCATCGGTCGGTCCTCGTCCCGGCCTGGTCGATCACGGTCACATCGTGCGAGCCGCTGGCCCAGTCCCATCCCGCGAACACGCGCGCGGTGCTCCTTCTCTGACGGTGGAGGACCCGCTCGGTGGTGAGGACGCTGTCCGGAAGCTCATTAATCGGCCCTCGGCCAGGTCGGGGCATGTTCCTAAGGCCGGTAAAGCGGCCTCGGCCCGGCGGGGCTGGCAGTACTCATGCTGGCCGTCAAGCGGCACGCACGCTAGGCCATGCACCCACCGGGACCGAGTGGTCACAACCCTATCGGTTCGGGCTGCAGAAGGGATGGTGGCCTAATGAGCAAGCTCGTCGTCTTCGGCGCCAACGGCGCCACCGGTCACGCCATCGTCGAACAAGCCCTCCGCGACGGCCACCACGTCCGCGCCGCCGTGCGCGACCCGGCCACGTTCCGCCCGGTCCGGGCGGAGCTCCCGCCCGAGCTGGAGGTCGTCCGGGGCAACGTGCTCGACCACGAGGAGGTGCGCGCCGCGCTGAGCGGCCAGGACGCCGTCATCTCCGCGATCGGACCGTCCGGGAGCCGCTCCGGCGGCCTGTACTCCGGCAGCGCCCGCCACTTCGTGACCGCGATGACGGAGGAGGGCGCCGACCGGATCGTCGTGCTCTCCTCCAGCGGAGTGCGACACGACGACCCCCACCACCCCCGGTGGTACCGCGCGGTCGCCCGCACGCTCATGCGCGAGCTCTACGGCGACATGCGCGCCATGGAGCACGTTCTCGAAAGCAGCCTGCTGAACTGGACCGCCGTTCGCCCCTCCCGGATCGTCGACGCGCCGGCGACGGGGAACTACCGGGTGGGCGACGCCGAGAACCCCGAGGGCGGCACCGCCATCACCCGCGACGACCTCGCCCGGTTCGTCGTCCGGGCGGCCACCGAGGACCGGTGGTCACGGCGTCGTCCCACCCTCGCGCGCTAGCCGGAAAGCGCACCGAACTCACCGGAAGTCACGTGAAGGCCCGGTCCGCAGCGGCAGATCGAGGTTTTCGACGCGGTCGGCGAGAAGCGTGACAACCCCTTCCCCCGCCTGCACCCGCCCCCGGATCAGCAAGGCCGCGCTGGTGCGGGCGACGAGCAGCTGCCGCCGCCAGAGGCCCGGTGAGACGAGGACGTTGGCCATGCCCGTCTCGTCCTCGAGGTTGAGGAACGTGATCCCGCCCGCGGTCGCCGGGCGCTGGCGGTGGGTGACCGCGCCGCCCACCCACACCCGGGTGCCGTCTTCGGTGCGCATGAGCTCGGCGACGGTGATCGCGCCGCGGGTGGTGAGCAGTTCGCGCAGGTACTCCACCGGGTGGCTGTCCGGGGAGACGCCGGTGGCCCACAGGTCCGCCGCCGTCACCTCCACCCGCGTCATGCCGGGCAGTGCCGGTGCGTCGAGGCCGGGGGCGAGGCCCGGCAGGTGTCCCGGCCGGGTCGCCGCCGCGCCGGCGGCCCACAGGTCCTGGCGCCGGTCACCGCCGAAGCTGCTGAACGCGCCCGCCGTCGCGAGGGCTTCGGTGGCGTTCTTCTTCAGCCGCACGCGGCGGGTCAGGTCGCCGATGCTCCGGTACGGGCCGTGCGCCTCCCGCTCGGCGACCACCAGGGAGGCGACGTCTTCGCCGAGGTGGCGGACGGCGGCGAGGCCGAGCCGGAGCGCGACTCCGCCGTCGTCCGGTTCGAGCGTGGCGCCGGCGAGGCTCGCGTTGATGTCGGGCTCGCGGACGCGCACGCCGTGCCGTCGCGCGTCGGCGACCAGGGACTGCGGGCTGTAGAAGCCCATCGGCTGGGCGCGCAGCAGCCCGGCGCAGAACGCCGCCGGGTAGTAGCGCTTGAACCACGCCGACGCGTACACCAGCAACGCGAAGGACATCGAATGCGCTTCGGGGAAGCCGTAGCCGGAAAAGGCGTGGATCTGCTCGAAGATCCGGGTGGTGAGTTCGCGGTCGAGCCCGTTGGCTGCGCAGCCGGCGAAGAACCGCGCCATCAACGCCTTCATCTTCGCGCTGGACCGCTTGGCGCCCATCGCCCGGCGCAGCTGGTCGGCCTCGGCCGGGGTGAACCCGGCGACGTCGACCGCCATCTGCATCACCTGCTCCTGGAACAGCGGCACGCCGAGGGTGCGGTCCAGTGACGCGGCCAGCAGCGGGTGCGCGTGCTGCCACTCCTCCTCACCGCGGCGACGGCGGATGTAGGGGTGCACCGACCCGCCCTGGATCGGGCCGGGGCGGATCAGCGCGACTTCGACGACCAGGTCGTAGAACTCGCGGGGGCGCAGCCGCGGGAGCGTGGCCAGCTGGGCGCGGCTTTCCACCTGGAACACCCCGACCGCGTCCGCTGCGCAGAGCATGTCGTAGACGTTCGGGTCGGCCAGGTCGAGCTTTCCGATGTCCACTGTGGATCCGTGGTGCTCGGCGACGAGGTCGATCATGTGGTGCAGCGCCGACAGCATGCCGAGGCCGAGCAGGTCGAACTTGACCAGCCCGACGGTGGCGCAGTCGTCCTTGTCCCACTGCAGCACGCTGCGGTCCTTCATGGTCGCCCACTCGACCGGGACCACTTCGGACACCGGCTGCTTCGAGATCACCATGCCGCCGGAGTGGATGCCGAGGTGGCGCGGGAAGTCCTCGAGCCGCGCGGCCAGGTCGAGGACGTCGTCCGGGATCGCCCCGGCCGCCTGCTGCCTCGTCGCGGCGACCCCGCCCCAGCGATCGACGAGCTTGCCGTAGGCGTCCTGCTGCCCGGGGCTGTGGCCCAGCGCCTTCGCGGCGTCGCGGATCGCCGACGGCGCCCGGTAGGTGATGACGTTGGCGACCTGCGCGGCGTGGAACCGGCCGTGCTTGTCGTAGACGTACTGGATGGCTTCCTCGCGGCGGCCGGACTCGATGTCGACGTCGATGTCCGGCGGCCCGTCCCGCTCCGGCGCGAGGAACCGCTCGAACAGCAGGTTCCACTTCACCGGGTCGGCGTGGCAGATCTCCAGCGCGTAGCAGACCGCGGAGTTCGCCGCCGAGCCGCGGCCCTGGCAGAGGATGTCCGCTTCCCGGCAGAACCGGACGATGTCCCAGACCACGAGGAAGTAGCCGGGGAAGCCGAGCTTTTCGATGACGGCGAGCTCGTGGTCGAGCTGGGCGTAGGCCTTCGGGTCGTCCTCCCGCGAGCCGTAGCGCTTCGCCGCGCCCTGCCAGGTCAGCTCGGTCAGGAACGACATCTCGTCGTGCCCGGCCGGGACCGGGAACGGCGGCAGGTCCGGCGCGACGAGCTGCAGGTCGAACGCCACTTCGACGCCGAGGACGGCGGCCCGGCCGACGGCACCGGGGTACCGGCGCTCGAAGCGGCGCCGCTGCTCCATCCCGGAGCGCAGGAAAGCCTGCCCCGACGGCGGCCGCCACCCTTCGAGGTCTTCGGCCGACCGGCGCGCCCGGACGGCGGCGACCGCGTCCGCCACCACGGCGTCTTCGGGCCGGGCGTAGTGCACGTTGCCGGACACGACCGTCGGCAGGCGCAGGTCCTTGGCCATGCCGTCGAGGAGGTCGTTGACGGCGTCGTCGGTGGGCAGCCGGTGGTCGATCAGCTCGACGGCCACGTGCGAGCGCCCGAACCGGTCGACGAGCCGCGCCAGCTCGGCGCGCGCGGCGGCCGGGCCGTGGTGGGCGAGCGCCTGCCGGACGGCGCCCTTGCGGCAGCCGGTGAGGACGACGACGTGCCCGGCCAGCTCGTCGGCGACCTCGTCGAAGTCGTAGACGGGCCGCCCCTTCTCCCCGCCGGCGAGCTGGGCGCGGGAGATGACGCGGCACAGCCGGTGGTAGCCGCTCTGCTGCCGCGCGAGCACGAGCAGGTGCGACCCCCGCGGATCGGGTTCACCGGCCTGCGGCCCGGGCAGCCCGAGCGAGAGCTCGGCCCCGAACCCGACGCGCACGCCGAGCTCGCGGGCGGCGTCGTTGAACCGCACGGCGCCGTACATGCCGTCGTGGTCGGTGAGGACGAGCGCGTCGAGCTCGAGCCGCGCGGCCTCTTCGACGAGGGTCTCGGGGTGGCTCGCGCCGTCGAGGAAGCTGAAGTTGGAGTGGACGTGCAGCTCGGCGTAGGGCGCCCGGATCCGGTCGCCGCCGTCGTCCCGGCCGCGCCGGTTACGCAGGTCCGCGGGCGCCCCGGCATACCCTTCGCGCTTGCGCGACCACGCGGGGGCGTCGTTGCCGTCCCCGGGAACGGGTGGCCGCCCGGAGGCGATCCGCTCCACCTCGGACCACGGAACGCGCGGATTGTTGAACGCCAAGGCCTGCTCCCACCGGTTTCGCTGTGGGGAAGCCAGCGACTACTGTTCGAACACACGGACGAATGCCGTGTCCCGATCCTGCGTCGGGAGCACCGTCGCTGTCAACTGTGGACACTGCGGCACGGGTATGACGACCCTCACCCCGGTCGCCGTCAGTCGTAGCAGCCCTCGACTGTCCACTGTGGATCGTCGCCCAGCGTGGCCCGCAGCAGGAGCGCGACGTCGCCGTCGGTGTCGCCGGCCAGCACCACCTGGACGCGGGCGAACGGCCGCTCGCCGCGGCGGCCGGGCAGGGTCGGGCGCACCACCCACGGGCCTGCCGAACCGATGACCCGGCGGGGCGGCCCGCCGTCGACCGCGACCGTCGACGGCGGGTAGCCCAGCTCGCCGCGGGCGGTGCAGCGGACGACGTCGCCGACCGCGTCGAGCACCTCGGCCGGCACCGGGCGGGGCGGCACGACCGTCGGGGACGGGGCGGGCAGGCGGCCCGGCCACGGGCGGTCCGCGGCCAGGGGGCGGCGCGGCTCGCCCCACGGGATGAGCCGGACGCGCTCGCCCGGGCCGCGGCCGCCGTCCAGCAGCGGTGTGACGACGGCGGCCGGGCCCAGCAGGCCCTGGATGCGGACCAGGGCGCGGCCGGCGCGCTCGGCGGCGTCGGCGTCGGCGCCCACCGAGCCGAGCTGCAGCTGCAGCGCCTCGCCGCCGACGACCTCTTCGGGGTCGAGGCGCAGCCGGACGATGCCGGCGGTCGGCCGGTCCCGCGCGGTGAGCCAGCCTTCGCACTGCCAGCGCACGCGGTCGGCCGTCGCGCGGGCGGTGAGGGGTTCGGCACAGCGCCAGACGCGGACGCGTTCCTCACCGGCTTCGGTGACGGCGACGATGGCCAGGCGCGTGCAGGCGAGGCCGTGGTTCGCGAGCCCGGCGAAGAAGCGTTCGCCGAGGGTCTTCGCGACGAAGGCGGCTTCGTCGATCCTCTTCAGGGGTTCGTCGAAGGTTTCGGTGACCGCCAGGTCCGGCGGGAGGGCGCGGCGCAGGGGCGGGCGTTCGGAGCGGCCGCGGGCGAGCCGGTGGGCGGCGACGGCGTCCTTCGGGAAGCGGCCGGCGACGTCGCGTTCGGCCAGCGCGGCGAACGCGCCGAGGGTGCGCAGGCCGAGCCGCTTGAGCAGGTCGACGAGCTCGCCGCGGTCGTCACCCGGCTGGTTCAGCTCGGCGATCGAGAGCGGCGCGAGGAAGTCTTTCGCGGTTCCCCGGGGGACGAGAGCCGATCGCCGGGCGGCGAGGGTGGCGGCGAACAGCCCGTCGGCGATCCCGACCTGGCATTCGACACCGGCCCGGGCAGCGACCTCGTCGATGAGCAGCTCGGCGAGGGCGGCCTCCCCGCCGAAGTACCCGGCGGCCCCGTCGACGGGCACGGCGACGATCCCGGGCCGCACGACCTCGACCCCGACGGCCTGCCCTTCGACGGCGGCGGCCACGGGTTCGAACAGCCGGGCATCGCGGTCGGGATCGTGCTGGTGCACCACGAGTCCCGGACAGCGCGACTGGGCATCCCGGCGCCGCATCCCCCGCCCGACACCGTGCTGCCGGGCGGAAGCGGAGCAGGCAACGACGCGATTGGCGGAGAAGACGGCGGCGGGAGCAGAGGGCGGCGAGCCAGCCGCAGCCCCGGCGGCGACGACCGGCCAGTCCGGGCACCACAGCACGAGCAGCCGTGGCGCGTCGCTCATCCCGCGGCCGGCGGGTGCTGCCGGGGTGGGAGCGGGAGCGCCGGGGGCAAGGGGTGCTCGGGCAGGGGGCGGTCGGGCGGGTTTGCCGTCGCGGTCGTGAGGGGGACCGGAACTCGCGTGACCCAGGACGGAACTCGCGTGATCGGACGCGGGACTCGCGTGACCGAGGGCGGAACCCGCATGACCCGGGACCGAACCCGCGTGCCCCGGGACCGAACTCGCGTGATCGGACGCGGAACTCGCGTGACCGAGGGCGGAACCCGCGCGATCCGGGCCGGAACTCGCGTGCCCCGGGACCGAACTCGCGTGATCGGAAGCGGAACTCGCGTGACCGAGGGCGGAACCCGCGTGACCCGGGCCGGAACTCGCGTGATCCGGGACCGAACTCGCGTGATCGGAGGCGGAACTCGCGTGATCCGGGGCGGAACTCGTGTGGTCATGCCGTGACCCGCCTGGCCGCGTGACCCCGGCGTCACCCGGCCACCCCGACCAGCCGCCGCTCCGGGTGGTTGCCTTCCGCCACCGCTCCGCCCGGGCCTGGCAGCTGCAACGCCGCCGTCAGGGGGCGGGCTGCCGCGCCTCGGCCGTGGCTTGTGGCCTGTACCTCGCGGGATCTCAGGTGGCCGTGGCCGTCCTGGGTGAGGCCGTGCCAGCGGCGGCCCGAGACCGTCAGTTCCACGTCCGCTCCCGGCCAGGAGCCTGCCGTCAGCAGGACCGTTCCCCGGTTGCGGACCCGGCCCGCCAGCTTGCGGGCCGTCTGCGGCGACACCGAAGCCGGGCCCAGCACCACCA
The DNA here is from genome assembly GCF_900105945.1 of Amycolatopsis tolypomycina. Taxonomy (NCBI): domain Bacteria; kingdom Bacillati; phylum Actinomycetota; class Actinomycetes; order Pseudonocardiales; family Pseudonocardiaceae; genus Amycolatopsis; species Amycolatopsis tolypomycina. The sequence goes on from NZ_FNSO01000004.1 coordinate 6,437,154, forward strand.
GGTCGAAGCCGTCGACCAGGGCCGACAGCACCGCCACCAGCTCCGCGCCCGGGTCCGGCACCAGCGCCAGCCGCGCCAGGTCGACGCCGAGTTCCGCCGCCGCGGCCAAGCCCAGGTCCGGCAGGCCCGTGACCGCCGCCCACGAGCCGTTGCGGGTCGCCGCCGCGAGGAGGGCCAGCACCAGGGACCGCGCGCCGCGGACCGCGACCGTGCTGCCGCGCCGCAGGCCGCCGCCGGGGAGCAGGCGGGCCAGCTCGGGCAGCACCGTCAGCACGTCCCCGTCGGCCGGCTCACGCAGCTGCGCGGCCGTGCGGACTCCCGGGATGGCCGTGAGCGCCTCCGGCACCGCCACCACCGCTCACCTCCAGCACCACGTACTCGCACCGGAGACGCCCACCGGCGCACCCAGACTCATCGAACACTTGTTCGCATACTGCGAGACGCGGCGGCCGCTGTCAAGCCGGGCGTCACCTCCGGGGGAGAACGCCGCTGACGTACCGCACGTCGCCGGTGCGCAGGTCGTCGTCGCCCAGCGGGGCGAGGCCGTGCGCGGCGAGCAGCTCGCGGACGGTGCTGGCGGTCAGCACCCAGCCCCGAGCGGCCAGGTAGGTCTCCACGTCGTGGCGTTCACCGTAATAGCGTAGCTTCGCCATGTCCGTGTCGAAGCGCTGTTCGCGCCAGCGCCCGGAGATCCGGTCCAGGCCCGCCTTCGTCCGCGCTTCGTCGCCCGGCCGCGGATTGGGCCGGTTTTCCGTCGCCAGCCTGCTGCCCTCCGCGCTGAGCCCGGTGATGACGTCCAGCAGGCGGTCCTGCGCCTCGGGCGGCAGGTAGCCGAGCAGGCCTTCGGCGCTCCACGCGGTCGGCCGCGAAGGGTCGAAGCCGGCGTCGCGCAGTGCGGCGGGCCAGTCCTCGCGCAGGTCGGCGGGCACCACCCGCCGGTCGGCGGCGGGCTCGGCCCCCAGCTCCGCCAGGGTGCGGGTCTTGAACTCGAGCACCTCCGGCCGGTCGACCTCGTACACGACGGTCCCGGCCGGCCACGGCAGCCGGTACGCGCGCGAATCCAGCCCCGCGCCCAGGATCACGACCTGCGGGACCGCCGATTCGCGGAAGAACGCGTCGTAGAACCCGGTCCGGACCTTGGCCACGTCGATCCAGACCTGCTCGACCAGGTCGCCGGGCGGGGTTTCGCCGCTCGCCAGCCGGGTGAGCAGGTCGACGCCGACGGCCCGGACGAGCGGTTCGGCGAAGCGGTCGTCGATGCGCGCGGGATCCGAGCGGGTCGCGATCGCCCGCGCCGCGGCGGCCATCGTGGCGGTCGCGCCGACGCTCGACGCCAGATCCCAGGTGTCGCCCTCGCGCCGGGAAGCCATCCCCGGATTCTGCCCGATCCCTGTGACGCGGCTCGCGGTCACACCCGCCCCCGCCACCTCGTCCAGGGGGTGAACCGAGAAAAGAGGACGAAATGCGCCGGATCCTGATCGTCGGTGGTGGTTACGCCGGTTTCTACGCCGCCTGGAAGCTCGAGAAGAAGCTGCGTCGCGGGGAGGCCGAGGTCACCCTCGTCGACCCGCGGCCCTACCTGACCTACCAGCCGTTCCTGCCCGAGGTCGTGGCCGGTTCGGTCGAGGCGCGGCACGCCGGGGTGTCGCTGCGGCGGCACCTGCGCCGCACCCGGATCGTCGCCGGGAAGGTCACCGCCATCGACCACGCCCACCACGTCGTCACCGTGCAGCCGGCCGACGGCGAACCCTTCGAAAGAAGCTACGACACCATCGTCGTCACCGCCGGCGCGGTCACCCGGACGCTGCCCGTGCCGGGCATCGCCGAGCAGGCCATCGGCCTCAAGCACGTCGAAGAGGCCGTCGCGATCCGGGACCGGCTGCTCACCGCCTTCGACCGCGCCGCCGCGCTGCCCGCCGGGCCGCAGCGCCGCAAGCTGCTCACCGTCACCTTCGTCGGCGGCGGCTTCTCGGGCGTCGAGGGCTTCGGCGAACTGCTGTCGCTGGCGACGGCGTTGCTCAAGCGCTACCCCGAACTGCACCGCGACGAGCTGCGGTTCCACCTCGTCGAGGCGTCGGACCGCATCCTGCCCGAGGTCACCGACCGGCCGGGCCGCTGGGTCGTGCGCGAACTGGAACGCCGCGGCGCCCACGTCCACCTGAACACCCTGGTGACGTCGGCGAAGGACGGTCACGTAACGCTCTCGACCGGCGAGGAGTTCGACGCCGAGCTGATCGTCTGGACCGCGGGCAACGGCGCCAACCCGGTCGTCGGGCGGCACACCGACCTCCCGGTCGACGAACGCGGCTTCCTCGTCGTGCGCCCGGATCTGCGCGTCGAGGGCGTGGCCGACGCGTGGGCCGCCGGGGACGACGCCGCCGTGCCCGACCTCACCTCGCCGGTGCCGGGCACGCGGACCGTGCCCAACGCCCAGCACGCCTACCGGCAGGGAAAACTGCTGGCCCGCAACATCATCGCGACGCTGCGCGGCCGGGAGCCGAAGCCTTACGTGCACCACAGTCTCGGCGCGATCGCGACGCTCGGCCTGGGCCGCGGGATCTTCCAGTACAAGCGGCTCGTCATCAAGGGCCTCCCGGCGTGGCTCATGCACCGCGGTTACCACGTGCTCGCCGTGCCCACCTGGGAACGCAAGATCCGGGTGCTCGCGGTGTGGCTGACGCAGGCGCTGTTCGGCCGCGACATCCTCAGCCTGGCGTCGGTCCAGCACCCGCGGGACGCCTTCGTGGCGGCGGGCCGCACCGTCGCCGATGCGGCCCGCCGGGGTCAGGATCAGCCCGCGAAGGGGCTCGCGTCGATCCCGCAGGTCGTGCCCGCGGCCGGGAAGGTCCCCGAGATCAGGTAGTCCCGCTTGACCTTCTCGGTGCACGTGCTCGGCACGTACATCGAGGAGTGACCGTAGCCCTCGGTCACGAACACGCGCGCCCGCGCCAGCTCCGCGGCGCCGTCGCGGGCGCCGTGCAGCGGGGTGGACGGGTCGTAGCGGTTGTTCAGCACGAGGATCTCCGCCGACGTCGGGCGGTTCCACGGACCCGTGTAGCGGTCGGTGTCCTTAGCCTTCCAGAACGCGCAGCTCATCATGTCCAGCACCGCGATCCGCCCGAAGTACGGCACGCGCTGGTCTTCCGACTCGGCGTAGGAGCTGTAGACCGCCGGGTCGGTCGGCACGTCGCTGTCGGAGCACTGGATGGCGTTGAACGCTTCGGTCCGGTTCGAAACGTACTGCTCGCCCTTGACAGCCGCGGAACGCAGGGCCGGCGTGGCCGGGGCTTCGTAAAGCCGTTGCAGCAGCGCGGCGATGTCCGCCCAGCCCCGCGAGTCGGACAGGTCCGCCGCCGCGTTGATGATGCCCGAGTACGTCCACGTCTCGCCGTCGCTGACGATCGGGGCCTGCTTGGCCCGCGCCGTCAGCGCCGCCCACTTCGCCTTCGGGTCACCCGAGGAGAACGCGCACTTCGGGCCGGCTTCCGAGCACAGCCGCAGGAACTGCTCGAAGGTCTGCGCGATGCCGGTCGCGACGTCCTGGCGGGTGTCCAGCGGGACGCTCTTGCCGTTGCCGTTCTGGCCGGTCGAGTTGCCGGCGAAGTCCATGGTGCCGTCGAACACCATCGCCCGGATCCGGTTCGGGAACAGGTTGGCGTAGGTCGCGCCGAGCTGCGTCCCGTAGGAAATGCCGTGGTAGTTCAGCTTCGGGTCGCCGACCGCGCGGCGCAGCAGCTCCAGGTCACGGGCGGTGTTGGCCGTGGAGACGTGCTCGAGGATCGGGCCCGCCTTCGCCGAGCAGCGGTCGGCGAGCTCCTTCGACTTGGCGTAGAAGGCCGCGTTGCCGCTCGGGTCGCCCGGCATCTCCGGGAACGAGCCGAAGAACGCCTGCTGCTCGGCCACGGTGTCGAAGCACCGGACCGCGGTGCTGTTGGCGATCCCGCGCGGGTCCCAGGAAACCAGGTCGAACCGCGCGCGCAGCTCGTCGGAGAACAGCCACGGCCACTTGCCGCGCTCCCGCAGCCGCTGCAGGCCGGACGCGCCGGGGCCGCCGAAGTTGACGAACAGCGAGCCGATCCGGTGCTTCTGGTCGGTCGCGGGCAGCTTGATCAGCGCCAGGTCGATCTTCGTGCCGGACGGCCGGTCGTAGTCCAGCGGCACGGAAGCCTTGCTGCACTGGAAACCGTCGGCGCAGTCCGTCCAGCTCAGCTGCGGCGTCGGCACGCTGTCGATGGAAGCCGGTGCCGCGGACGCGACCGCCGGTCCCGCCGCGACGGCCATCGAGACACCGAGTGCGACGACCACGCCGCGCACGATGCCTCCCCCAGAAATTCGACGCACGAAAGAAGTCCTCTCGAGAAGGGAAACGATCACCACCACAGACGGACGAGGGGGTGCCGAGGTTGGCTCCGGTCGCCGAAAAAGATCGCTGGCCATCTCCACCGCTACTTAGCTATAGTACTAGGCAACTAGATAAATGGAGTTGCCGATGATCGAGTTCCACCTGGACGCGAGGTCCGGCCTGTCGCCGTACCAGCAGCTGGTCCAGCAGGTGCGGCACGCGCTGCGCCTCGGCCTGCTGTCCGAGGGAGACCAGCTCCCGAAGGTCAAGGACGTCGTCGCGAGCCTCGCGATCAACCCGAACACCGTGCTGAAGGCCTACCGCGAGCTGGAGCACGACGGCCTCGTCGCCGCCCGCCCCGGCGTCGGCACCTTCGTGACGGCGACGCTGAACGGCGGCGCTTCGTTCGCCGCGATGGGCCCGCTGCGGCAGGACCTGCGCCGCTGGCTGGGCAAGGCCCGCAAGGCCGGGCTCGACGAAGAGAGCATCGAGGCCCTGCTGATGTCCACGTTTCGCGACTCCGCCAGAGAGGGAATAGCGTGACCGTCCTGCGCGCCCAGGGGCTGGGCAAGAAGTACAAGCGCAAGCAAGCGCTCACCGGCTGCACGCTGGAGATCGAGGCCGGCCACGTCACCGGGCTCGTCGGGCCCAACGGCGCGGGCAAGTCGACGCTGCTGAACATCGCGGCCGGCATGCTGGAGCCGACGACCGGCACGATCGAGGTGTGCGGCGGGGTGCCGGGCAGCGGCCCGGAGCAGCTGGCCAAGGTGGGCTACGTCGCCCAGAACACGCCGGTCTACAGTGGACTGACCATCGAGGAGCACCTGCGGCTCGGCGCCCACCTCAACCCGGGCTGGGACGCCTCGCTCGCCGAGAAGCGCGTCGAACGGCTCGGGCTGGACCCGAAGCAGCACGCCGGCAAGCTCTCCGGCGGCCAGCGCGCCCAGCTGGCGCTCACCATCGGCATCGCCAAGCGTCCCGAACTGCTGCTGCTCGACGAGCCGGTCGCGGCACTGGACCCACTGGCGCGCCGGGAGTTCCTGCAGGACCTCATGGAAGCCGTCGCCGAGCACGGGCTGTCCGTCGTGATGTCCTCACACCTGGTCAACGACCTCGAACGGGTCTGCGACCACCTCGTCGTGCTGGTGGCTTCGCAGGTCCGGGTGATCGGCGAGGTGGAGACGCTGCTCGCCACGCACCACCGGCTCTCCGGGCCGCGCCGCGACCTCGACACGCTCCCGGCCGACCAGCACGTCGTCTCGGCGAAGCACACCGACCGCCAGACCACCGTGCTCGTCCGCACCGAGGCCCCGATCCTCGATCCTTCGTGGACGGTCGGGCAGCTCGGGCTGGAGGACCTCGTCCTCGAGTACATGAGCAACCCCACCGCCGCCCGCCCCGCCCTGGAGGTCCTCCGATGACCTGGCTGACCTGGCGCCAGTTCCGCCTCCCCGCGCTGTCCGTGTTCTCCGGGCTGATCGCGATCGCCGTCGTGCTCGCGATCACCGGACCCGAACTGGTGGGCCGCACGGACTTCTCCGACCAGGATGTCCTCTTCCAGGGGACCATCCTGGTGCTGTACCTGCTGCCCGCGGTCATCGGCGTGTTCTGGGGCGTCCCGATGATCACGCGCGAGCTGGAGAGCGGCACGCACAGTCTCGTCTGGAACCAGACCGTCACGCGCAAGCGGTGGCTCACCACCAAGCTCGGCTTCGGCCTGCTCGCCGCGATGGCCGCCGCCGCGGTGCTGAGCGTCGCCGTCTCCTGGTGGGCGAGCCCGATCGACGCGCTTTCCGCGCTGCAGACCGATCGCGGCATGCAGGCGCGCATCGCCCCGGTGGTGTTCGGCGCCCGCGGCATCGTCCCGATCGGCTACGCGGCCTTCGCCCTCGCGCTCGGGGTCGCGGTCGGGATGCTGCTGAAGCGGACCGTCGCCGCCATGGCCGTCACGCTCGCCACGCTCGCTGCCGTGCTGCTCCTGGTGCCCGCCTTCGTGCGGCCGTACCTGCTGCCGCCGCAGACCCAGGTGGTCGCGATCACCGGGCAGAACATCACGAACATCAGCGGTGACGACACCCACGGGATCCTGGAGATCGGCGTGCGCAAGCAGGCCGGCGCGTGGGAGCTGGCGAACGAAACCCTCGACCCGGCCGGGAACGTGGCCGACCCGCTGCCGTCCTTCATCCAGAACTGCGCACCGAGGCCCGGCGCGGGCCCGCCGGAGCGAGGCAGCATGGAAGCGTGCCTGGCCCAGCTGGGCACCCACGGCTACCAGCAGCGCCTGACCTTCCAGCCGGGCTCTCGCTTCTGGCCGCTGCAGTGGCTCGAACTCGCGCTCTACCTCGCCATGACCGCCCTGCTCACCTGGTTCTGCTTCCGCCGTCTCCGCCACCTGTCCTGACGAATCCGACTGGGGGATTCATGCGCACTCTCGCGGTAGCCACCGCCCTGACCGTCGCTTTGTCGACACCCGCCGCGGCGGCCACGACGCCGTCCCTGCCCCGCCCGACCGGGCACGCACCGGTCGGCGTCACCACCTTGTCCTTTGTGGACAAGTCGCGCGCCGACCCGTGGGTGCCGTCGGTGCCCTACCGGGAGCTGATGGTCTCCTTCTTCTACCCGGCGACCTCGGTGCACGGACCGAAGAAGCAGTACATGACCCCGCTCGAGTCCGAACGCAACCTCGAGCGGCAGAACATCCCGGGCCTCCCGCTGGACGTCCTGAGCACGGTCCGCACGAACGCCGTCGTCGACGCGAAGCCGGCCGGACGGAGGCACAGCCTGCCGCTGGTCGTGCTGTCCCCGGGCTGGACGCAGCCCCGCGCGACGCTCACCGCGCTGGCCGAGGACCTGGCCAGCCGCGGGTACGCCGTCGCGGCGATCGACCACACCTACGAAAACCGCGCCACGACGTTCCCCGACGGGCACGTCACCGGCTGCGCCGCCTGCGAAGTCGACGACCAGCCCGGGTTCTGGGAGAAGTTCGCGCAGGTCCGGTCGAAGGACACGTCCTTCGTGCTCGACTCCCTGCTGTCGTCGAAGCAGGGTGCGCTGATCGACCCGCAGCGGATCGGCATGACCGGCCACTCCGCGGGCGGCGCGATCACCACCCAGGCGATGCTGGCCGATCCGCGCATCCGGGCCGGCGCCGACATCGACGGCAGCATCCACGTCCCGCTCCCGGCGTCCGGGCTTGCGCGGCCCTTCCTGTTCCTGGGCAGCATGGACAACTACACGCCGGGCGCGCCGGGGCCCTACGACGACTGGGAGACGGACTGGCCGCACCTCACCGGCTGGAAGCGCTGGCTGATGGTGTCCGGCACGGTCCACGCGTCGTTCACCGACCTCGGCGTGCTCGCCGCCCAGCTCGGCGTCGACATCGGCGACGCGATCGACCCGTACCGCGCGCTGGCGGTCACGCGGACCTACGTAAGCGCTTTCTTCGACCTGCACCTGCGCTGCCGCCCGCAGCCGCTGCTGGCCGCGCCCTCGCCCGCTTTCCCGGAAGTGACCTTCATCGGATGAAACTGAAGAGCCTCATGGTCGTCACCGCCCTCACCCTCGCGCTGACGTCGCCGTCCGCGTCGGCCGACCCGGTGCTCACGCTGGCGAAACCGACCGGCGACCGGCCCGTCGGCACGACGTCGCTGTACCTCAAGGACACCTCGCGGGCCGACCCGTGGGTGCCGTCGGTGCCCTACCGGGAGCTGATGGTCTCCCTCTTCTACCCGGTGGCCTCGGCCACCGGGCCGAAGAAGCAGTTCATGTCCGAAGCCGAAGCCAAGGCCGTCTTCGCCGAAGCCGGCATCGAGGGCATCCCGCCGTCGGTCATGACGACGGTCCGCACGGACGCCGTCGTCGACGCCCACCCGGCCGGGCGCGGCCTGCCCGCGGTCGTCCTGTCGCCCGGCTTCAAGCGGCCCCGCGCCGAGCTGACCTCGCTGTCGGAAGACCTGGCGAGCCACGGCTACCTGGTGGTCCTGGTCGACCACACCTACGAGAACGTGGCCACCACGTTCCCGGACGGCCGGGTCACCGGCTGCGCGGCCTGCGGCAGCTACAACCTCGAGTTCTGGCAGAAGCTGGGCCGTGGCCGGGCGAAGGACGTGTCGTTCGTCCTGGACTCGCTGATCCGCTCCCGGCCGGGTTTGCTCGATCCCGCGCGGATCGGCATGGCCGGGCACTCCGTCGGCGGCGCGAGCGCGATCGGCACCATGGTGGCCGATCCGCGGCTCAAGGCCGGGATCGACATCGACGGGACCACGGACGACCCGCTCCTGGCGCCGGGCCTGGACCGGCCGTTCCTGTTCCTCGGCAGGCAGGACACGTACACGCCGGGCACCGGCGACGAAGCCGCGACCTGGGAGCGGGACTGGGCGCAGCTCAAGGGCTGGAAGCGCTGGCTCACCGTGTCCTCCGGGGCTTTGCCCCGGGCCGGGGGCTCCGCCACCCGGAACCCCCGAAAGCCTCTCGTGGCCGGGATGCAGCACCCGTCGTTCACCGACATCGGCCTGGTCGGCGAGCAGCTGGGCCTCGATTTCGGCGCGACCACCCCGGCCGCGCGCGGCCAGGCGATCACCGCGGCGTACGTCCGGGCGTTCTTCGACCAGCACCTGCGCGGCAAGCCGCAACCGCTGCTGGACCAGCCGTCGGCGCAGTACCCGGAGATCGCCTTCGCCCGGACGTCGACGCCGTACCTGCCCGCCCCGACCGGCGACAAGCCGGTGGGCAGCACGGCGGTGTACCTGAAGGACACTTCGCGTCCCGACCCGTGGGTGCCGTCGGTCCCCTACCGGGAGCTGATGGTCACCCTCTTCTACCCGGCCGCGTCGGCGAAGGGCCCGAAGACGCAGTACCTGACGCCGCAGGAGTCGGCGGCATTGCTGGCGGGCAGCGGCCTGCCGTCCGGCACGCTCACCGGGCTGGTGACGAACTCCGTCGCCGACGCCCGGCCGGCGGGCCGCGGGCTGCCGCTGGTCGTGCTCTCACCGGGCTACACCAAACCCCGCGCCACGCTGAGCGCCCTCGCCGAGGACCTGGCCAGCCACGGGTACGTCGTCGCGGTGGTCGGCCACACCTACGAGAACACCGGCCAGAGCTTCCCCGGCGGGCGGTTCGCCGGGTGCGCGTCCTGCGAAGTCCCGCACGACAACGACGCGTTCTGGCAGAAGCTGGAGCGCGGCCGGGCCGCCGACGTCTCGTTCGTCCTCGACTCGCTGACGCGGTCGAAGTGGGCGGGCCTGATCGACAGTTCCCGGATCGGCATGGCCGGGCACTCCGTGGGCGGCGGGAGCACCATCCCCGCGATGGTCGCCGACACCCGGATCAAGGCCGGGATCGACATCGACGGGTCCAACAAGGTCCCGCTGACCGCACCGGGGCTGGCGCGGCCGTTCCTGTTCGTCAACCACGAGCAGGTGCCGAAGTGCGCACCGGGCAACGCGGACTGGGAACGGGACTACGCGCAGATGACCGGGTGGAAGCGCTGGATCGAGGTGGCGGGCACGCAGCACGCGTCCTTCACCGACGTCGGGCTGGTGGGCGAGCAGCTGGGCGTCCCCGTCGACGGCCCGAACGCGGCCGCGCGGGCGAGTGAGATCACCCGGGCGTACGTGCAGGCGTTCTTCGACCAGCACCTGCGCGGGCAGGCACGGCCGATCCTCGACCGGCCGGGGTTCCCCGAGGTCTCGTTCTGCCGGTGAGCACGGCGGAGGCGGCACTGGGGGTGCCGCCTCCGCCGGTCGTCACCGGTCGAGGCCGAGGAACGAAATCGCGTACGCCAGCTGGCCGGTCATCGGCAGGGAGTGCCCGACCCCGGCGATGCTGACGCCCTCCACCGTCGCCTGGGTACTCGTGTTGCCGTACCGGGTGCGCGTCCACGACGACTGCGGGTGGTCGGTGAACGCCGGGGTCTGGCCCAGCCCGTTCAGGTTGGTCCACTGCTTGATTTCTTCCCCGAAGTTCGGGTACGCCAGCGTGGTGTCGGTGGTGCCGTGCCACAGCTGCATCCGCGGGTAGCGGCCCGTGTAGCCCGGGTACATCGCCCGGGCCAGGTCACCCCACTGCTGCGCGGTCCTGATCGACCGCCCGCCCGAGCAGGTGCTGTTCCACAGCGAGCCGTTCGTGGTCGCGAAACACCCGGCAGGCACGCCGGAGAACGCCGAGGCCGCCGCGAACACGTCGGGGTACTGGGCGGCCAGCACGTTCGTCATCATCGCCCCGGACGAGAACCCGCTGACGACCACCCGCGCCGGATCGACGTTGTAGCGCGCTTTGGCCCAGGCGACCATCGACATGATCCCGGTCGAGTCCCCGCCCCCGTTGCGCCGCAGCGCGTTCGGCGTCGAGACGTCGAAGCACTTCTCGCTGCGGGTCGCTTCCGGCAGCACCATGACGTAGCCGTACCGGTCGGCCGCGGTGACGTAGTCCTTGCCGTTCCAGCCGAAGACCGAGCTCGCCGAGCCGCCGCAGTAGTGCACCAGCACCAGCAGCGCCGGCTTGGCCGCCACCCGGTCCGGGACGTAGACGTACATGTTCAGGTTCGTCGGGTTGTTGCCGAAGTTCGTCACCCTGGTCAGCGCGGCCGCGTGGGCGGGCGCGGCCAGGCCGGTGACCATGACCACCAGTGCCAGCAGGGCACCGAGCATGCGTTTCATCGCGTCTCTCCTCACGCCGCACCGAAGGCCGAAAGCACGGCGGTGTGGGCCTGCTTCTTGGTGTAGTTGCCGTCGAACAGCAGCGGGGTGCTGCCGGCGCGCCAGGAGTACTTGTCGGTGACGCCCCACGTGGTGATGCTCGTGCAGCGCGAAACCGCGAGGCAGGCCCGCACGACCTGGCCGTAGGTGTTCGCCTGGGCGCTGCCGGAGCCGCCGACGTCGAGCTCGGTGATGTTCACGTCGACGCCGAGCGCGGCGAACCGCTGGAGGTTGGCCTGCAGCGTCGAGAGGTTCTGCCCGGCCGAGAGGTGGGCCTGGAAGCCGACGCAGTCGATCGGCACGCCGCGGGCCTTGAAGTCGCGCACCATGGCGTAGACGCCGTTGCTCTTGGCGTTCTGGTTGTCGGTGTTGTAGTCGTTGTAGCAGAGCTTCGCCGAGCCGTCGGCCGCGCGGGCCGCCCGGAACGCCTCTTCGATGTAGCTGTTGCCGATGCGCTGCTGGAAGATCGACGGCCGCCGGGTGCCGTCTTCGTTGAAGGCCTCGTTGACGACGTCCCAGTAGGCGATCTTCCCGCGGTAGTGCCCGGCCACGCCGTTGATGTGGTTGCGCATCGCGGTGAGCAGGTCGGAGCCGGACACGATGCCGCTCACCCAGGCGGGCACCTGGGCGTGCCACACCAGCGTGTGGCCGCGGACCTTCTGGCCGTGGCCCTGGGCGTGGTTCACGATCGCGTCGCCGGCGCCGAAGCGGAACGAGCCGCGGGACGGCTCGGTCGCGTCCCACTTCATCTCGTTCTCCGGGGTGACGCCGGTGAACTCGCGGTCCAGTGTCGTGGTGTACGCCGATTCGCCGAGGTGGCTGTTGGCGACGGCGGCGCCGAACGTCCGGCCCTTCGCGCCGGCCGCCGAGCCGAGGGTCGCCGCGGCTTCGGTGGCCACGGCGGCGCGGGGGTTGCCGATGCTGCCCGGGACCGACCGCAGGGCGTTGTACCAGACCGCCGCCATCTTGTCGTAGCCCGCGGCGTTCGGGTGGACGCCGTCGGGGAGGTCGGCGGTGGCGACCGCGCCGTGCATGTTCACCAGGTGCACGCGCTTGCCGGCGTTCACCTTGCCCTGCACGATCCCGGGCAGGGCGTTGTTGAAGGTGCGCACAGCGGCGTCCCCGCTCGCCCAGCCGATCGGGATGAGCTGGGCGACGAACACGTCGGCGTTCGGCGCGGTCGCGGTGATGTGGTCGAGCAGGGTGGACAGCCGGCCGGGCGCGCCGGCGACGTTGTAGTTCTGCAGCACGTCGTTGGTGCCGATGTGCAGCAGCACCGAACGCGGGTTGTAGGTGCGCAGCCAGCCGGTGACGTTCGCGTCGATCTGGTCGATGCGCCAGCCGGGGTGCCCTTCGTGGTCGTGGTCCCAGAGGCTGCCGGGCCCGTTGAACTGCGAACCGACGAAGTCGTTGGTGTAGCGGCCGGCGGCGAGGCGCTGCCACAGGCCGATCCGGTACCCGCCGGGCACGCCCGTGCCGTGGGTGATCGAGTCGCCCAGCGGCATGATCCGCACCCCGCCGTTCGATTCGGCGTTCGCGACCCCGGTCAAGCCGGTGAACGCGATCGCCAGTGCCGCCGCGGCGGCCAGGAACCTCTTCATCGCCGTCCCTCCTTCAACCAGCAGTGGGAGTTCGTCTGGGTGAGCAGGCCGAGCCGCCAGGGCAGGCTGTTGTAGTCGCCACCCGCGGCCGGGTCCATGCCCTGGTAGAGGTACCGCAGCCGGCAGGGGCTGATCGGCAGGGTCTGGTCGTTGCCCGACCGGAGCATTTCGCCGTGGCTGATGTCCTTCGTCCACTGCCCGCCGGGGAAAGTCACGTTGGCCGCACGGGCGAACGGGTTGCTTTCGGTGTCGGCGAGCGGCCGCCAGGTGCCGGCGATGCTCGACGACGTCCAGGAGCGGAACCAGCGGCGCCCGTCGGCGCCGATCGCCTCCACCAGCAGCAGGTACTGGTTCCGGCCGGCGATCTTGTAGACGTTGCTGGCCTCGAACAGGTTGTACCGGTTCGGGTCCTGCATCGCGATCACCGTGTTGCCGAAGCCGTTCGGGAAGTTCGCCAGTGTGGTCTGCGACCGGTACAGGTGCCCGTTGTCGTCGGAGGAGAACAGGTAGCAGTCGGCCGAGTCGCAGATGACCCACATGTCGACCCAGTAGCCGTTGCCGATGTTCTGCGCGATGATGTCCGGCATCGCGTCGTAGAAGTTCTTCGGCGCGCTCCAGCCGTTCGGATTCGAGATATCACTGTTGGTGGAGTAGGCGGCGTTGCCGTTCTGGTAGACGAGGTACCACTTTCGCTGCGGCGCGAAGTAGAAGACCTGCGGCGCCGCCCGGTAACCCGGGCCGATGGCGGTTTTGTCGAGGTAGTGGTGCGGCGCCGAAGCGGCCTGTGACCAGTCGGAGAAATTGAGGTACACCAGGTTGTAGCCCGCGGCGTTCGCGGTGCTGGCGAACACGTGGTACTTGCCGCCCGAATAGACGACCGTGGGATCCTTGATCCCGGCGATGTCGTGCGTCGCATCGGACTTCGGGCTGATCAGCACCCCGCTGGAGCTCCACCGGAAGTGGCCCGGCAGCGCGGCGGCGTCCGCCGCGGGGGCGTTCAGGAGGGCGGTCAGCAGCACGACGACGAGGGCGAACAGGGACCTTTTCACATGACCTCCTGCAGGCAGGGACAAGTGCGCCGGTGGCGGCCGAAACTTTCGCCACCGGTCCCGAAATTCGACGAATTCTCGAAACTTTCGCTGATGCTGTTAGCGATAACATTCGATTGTTCGCCCAGCTTAAACCCGCGCACCGCTCAATGACAACGGCCGATGACGGACTCGTCACGCGCGGCAACGTGGAAAGCCCCGGTGGCGGGAAATGCTCAGAGCGCCAGCAGAGTGCCGCCGCCGGCGACGATCCACGTGATCCACCCCAGCCAGCCGATGAGCCCCACCGGAGCGAGCCGGTTCGTGCCGTCGACGTGGTACGGCGCGGCCGACGCCGAGACGAACAACAGGGCCGCACTGGCGTACCCGAGCCAGGCGTGCCAGTCCGCGAAGAGCCCCGCCTGCGCCCCCGCCGCGGAGAAGCCGAGCAGCGCGATCGCCAGGAACACCTGGTTGAACCCGAAGAGCACCGCACTGAAGCCCCACAGCCCCGCCACCGGTTCGCCGTCGCGCGCCGCCGCGGCCACGCCGAACCGCAGCGCTTCGACGACCGCGAAGGTGGCGTTCTGCAGGAGCACACCGGCGAACCCGGCCAGCGCCCATCCGCCGGGCAGGACGGAAAGCAGCCCGGCCGCGAACACCGTCGTGCCCAGCCACGACGCCGGAGCCAGCACCGAAGGCAGCTTCAGCGCGTTGCCCGCCGCCGCGAAAGCCGCGGCGACACCGTCCGGCTTCGCCCCCGGCATCGGGAGCCGGGCCCGGAGGTAGCAGGCGTTGACCACGACGGCCAGCAGCACGAACCCGAGGCCGCCCCAGCCGGCCACAGCGGTGAAACCCATGATCGTCCCCCTTTGGCTTTACGGATGTTATATTGAATATAGCCACCGGAAGGGACTCATGGGAGAACGCCGCTACGACTCACTGCGCCGGCTGGAACAGGCCCAGCGCACCCGCGCGGACATCGCCGAAGCGGCCCGCCGGCTGTTCGTCGCCCAGGGCTGGGCGGCGACCACGGTGCGGGACGTGGCGCGCGAGGCCGGGGTTTCGGTCCCGACCGTCTACGCGGCCTACCGGAACAAAACCGGCCTGGTCCGCGCGCTGGCCGACGCCGCGGACCTCACCGCCGACCTCCCGCGGCTGCTCGACGAGCTGGAAGGCACCGCGGTCCCGGCGCGGCAGCTGGCGGCCATGGCCGGGTACGACCGGCGGCTGTTCGAGCGCGCGGGCGACCTCATCGCGCTGGTCCGCGAAGCGGGCCGCACCGAACCCGAACTGGCGGACCTGTACCGGCAGGCCCGGCAGACGGCCGACGGGACCCGCGTGCAGGTGTTCACGTCCTGGCCGGAAGGCACGCTGCGCCACGACCTCCCGACCGCCGTGGACGTTTACGCCGGCCTGTGCACCATCGACGTCTACACCACGTTCACCGTCGAACGCGGCTGGTCGCCCGACCGGGTCGAGCGCTGGTGGGCCGGGGCACTGGCCCGGGAACTGCTCAGTGACCCGCCGGCTCAGTCGTCGGAGTCGTAGGACGGCCCCCCGAGGTCACCGCGTTCGAGCGCTTCCCAGTCCTGCGGCGTCGGGTCGCGGTACTTCCGGTGGCTCTCCTCGAGTTCTTGCTCGTAGGTCTGGTGGTCCGGGAACTTCCCGGTGCGCGCGGCTTCCCGGGCCGCCTTGAGTTCCCGGACGTCGTGCGTGCTGAGCGGCGGCGTGGTCGCGTTGACGCCCGGGCCCGTCGCGTACGTGACGCCCTTGCCCTTCGCGTGCTCGACCATGTGCCGGTAGGAGTCGTCCGCGATGTCGCCCCCGAGCGTGCCGGTCGTGGTGTGGAAGTGCTGCTGGTGGGCGTAGTCGAGCTGGTTGAGCTGCAGGGCCGTGTTCGGGTCGCCCGCCTCCAGCGCGGTGCGCTGCGCGTCGCGGTAGGACTGCGCGGTGAACCCGGACTCCGCGGTCCGCGAACTGGTGCCGGTCCCGATGTGCGCCCGGTGCGACGCGTACTCCTCCTGGTACGCGGGTGCGTGGTTCTCCAGCTGCTTCTGCTGGTCCCCGGCCCCGCGCTTGGCGGCGCTGCCGCGGCCGAGCACCTCGTAGCCGATCGGGTGCTCCGACTGGTGGGTGTCGCCGCTGACCTTGCCCTTCGCCGGGCCGCCCGGTGCCTTCAGCCGGGCGTCGAACAGCTTGGTGAGCCGCTGCTGCTCCCGGCCCTTCGCGCCGTGGGTGCCGTCGTCGTAGCTGGTCTTGGCGCGCTTCGGCGGCTGCGGACCCGACGACGAACCGGGCGTCAGCCCCGGGTTGCTGCCCGGCGGCCGCTTGCCGCCACCGCCGCCGGCCGCCGCGCACGGCGTCACGCCGGTGAGGCCGAGGGGGTCGATCTGGCGGGTCGGGTTGGGCACGTACGCCAGCGAGTCCGGCGCCGGGCCCAGCCCGAGCGGGTCGTGGCTGAGGTAGCGCCCGGTTTCGGGGTCGTAGTAGCGGTGGAAGTTGTAGTGCAGCCCGGTTTCCCGGTCGTGGTACTGGCCGGGGAAGCGCAGCGGGGTCCAGGCCCGCGCGGGCTCGTCGGCGACCTGGCCCCAGAGAGTGGCGCGCGGGTGCCAGGCGACCTCGCCCGCTTCGTCGACGAGCTCGGCCGGGGCCCCGACCAGGTCGGTGACGATGGTGTGGAACCGCTCGCCGGTCCCCCACCGCTCGGTCTGGGCGATCGGCCGCCCGGACCCGGGCTCGCGGTCCCACCCGACGGTCATCCCGGCGTGGGTCTCCTCGGCCAGTTCGGTGCCGTCCCAGGTGAAGCCGATCGCCTCGGCGACGCGCCCTTCGCCGTCGAGCCGCAGTTTCGCGATCCGCCGCCCGAGCGCGTCGTACCGGTACACCCACTCGGTCCCGTCCGGGGTGCCGACCGCGGTGAGCCGGTCGTCGGAGTTCCAGTGGTAGTGCCAGCTCCGGCCGTGCCGCTGCCGCTCGACCGTGCGGCCGAGGGCGTCGTGCCGGTAGACCGTGTCCCCGGCGGCGGTCAGCAGGGTGCCCGAGTACTGCCGCGGCCCGACCGCGGCGTCCGGTGACATCCGGGGCTCCGCCTCGGGCCGGGCCGGCCAGCCCGCGTGCGTGATGGCGCCGGACGCGCGGTAGGCGTAGTCCTCGCGCCACGCGGGCCCGGTCACCGAACACACCCGCCCGGCGGCGTCGACCTCCAGCGCGCGCGGGCCGGACAGCGCGTCGGTGACGCCGGCGAGGTGGCCGTCGGGCAGGTAGGTGTACTCGCGCCGCTGGGTCATCCGGTCGCCGGCGCGCACCGCCTGGCCGAGCAGCCGGTCCTGGGGGTCCCACCACTGCCGCAGCTCGGTGTGCCCGAGCCGGCGGGACACTTCGCGACCGCCGCGGTCGTGGGCGAACGACAGCTCCCGGGTGCCGGTGCGCAGCGCGACCGGACGGCCCGCCGCGTCGTAGGCGAAGGCGGACTGCGCCCCGGACGGCGTCCGCCGGAGGGTCCGGCGGCCGAGCGCGTCGTACGCCGAGTGCACCACGCGGCCGTCGACGGACTCGGCGACCACCCGGCCGAGCGGGTCGTGGGCGAAGATCACCTCCGCGGCGTCGTTGCGGGCGGAGATCAGCCGATCCGCGGCGTCGTAGGCGAAGACGGCCACGTCGGAACCCGCGCGGCGGGTGACGATCCGGCCCAGGACGTCGCGTTCGAGCAGGACGGTGCCGCCGTCGGCCCGGTCGACCCGGACGAGCTGTCCCGCGGCGTCGTAGCCGTAGCGCGTGGTGCGGCCGTTGAAGTCGGTTTCGGAGACCGGGTTCCCGGCGGCGTCGTACTCGTAGCGCCACACCAGCCCTTGGGCGTCGGTCACCGCCACGAGCCGCAGTTCGGTGTCGTAGGTGTACTCGAGCCGCTGCCCGGCCGGCCCTTCGTCGGAAACCGGCAGGTCGAACGGGCCGAACTCGGTCCGGCTGACCAGGCCACGCGCGTCGACGGCTTCTTCGGCGGTGCCCGCGGCGGCGTCGGACCAGCGCCAGGTCGCGCCGTCCGGGTCGACCTGCTCCCGCAGGTCACCGCCGGGCGACCAGCGCATCCTGGTCACCGCGCCGAGCGGGCCGGCGACGGTCGTGACCCGGCCGAAGCCGTCGTACTCGTAGCGGGTGACGGCGCCGAGCGGGTCGGTCACCGAGACCGGCAGCCCCGCCGCGTTGTTCTCGAACCGGGTGACCCCGCCGAGCGCGTCGGTGACGGCGGCGATGTTGCCCGCCTCGTCGTACCCGTACCGCGTGACCGCCCCCACCGGATCGGTGGTGTGCAGGAGCTTGCCGCGCGGGTCGTACTCCCACTGCCAGGCCGCGCCGTCGGGACCGACGCGCAGCACCGGACGGCCGTTGCCGTCGTACTCGGCGACCGCGACACCGCCGTCCGGCCGGGTCACGCGCACGACGTTGCCCGCGTCGTCGAACTCGTAGGCGGTGGTCCGGCCGAGCGCGTCGATGCGGGCGCGGACCCGGCCGAGCGCGTCGAGGTCCACTGTGGACGTGTGGCCGAGCGGATCGGTTTCGGCGACCACGCGCAGGCGTTCGTCGAGCCGGTAGGTCGTGGTCGCGCCGAGGGAGTTGGTGAGCCGGGTGACGCCCGGCTCGTACGCCAGGGTGCAGTCCAGGTGCCCGCCGTCGCTTTCGGTGCGGACGCACCGGCCGAGCGCGTCGAAGCCGTAGCGGTACCAGCGGCCGGCGCAGTCCTCCCACCGGACGATCCGGCCGTCGGCGTCGTAGGTGAACTTCGTCGGGACGCCGCGGGCGTCGGTCACCTCGGTGAGCCGCCGCCGCGCGTCGTAGGCGTAGCGGGCCAGCGGCGTTTCCGCGCCCGGCAGGCGCAGCGCCGTCACCAGGCCGTCGCCGGTCTCGACGAGCAGCCGGTAGCCGCCGGAGTGCCGCAGCTCGGTGGGCAGGCCGGCGGCGTCGTAGGCGATCGTGACGCGGTTGCCGTCGCCGTCGCCCTCGCCGTGCAGCCGGCCGCCGGAGTCGAAGAACAGCAGCCGTTCGGTGGCCGGGTCGCCGACGGCGTACCCGTCGCCGTCCCGCCACAGCCGCAGCCGCGGGCCGCTGTCCGGGACGACCGGGGCGGCCCCGGCGGGCACGGGGAAGGTGAGCACGGTGCCGTCGGCCAGCGCGAGGTCCAGCCCGCCGGGCCCGGCTTCGAGGCGCTGGTCGAGCGTGGACGCCCAGGACGGCCCGAAGAGGCGGCCGTGGCGGTAGGCCGAGAGGTGGGTGCGCGACACGACGAGCGGCAGGGCACCGGCGAACTCGGCGTCGTCCTTGGCGAGGACGACCCACCCGGTGGCGACGTCGACGGGGTCGGCGCAGAGGGTGCGGTCCTTGACCGGGACGTCGTGTTCGGCGGGGTTGCCGCGGTCGCTCAGCGGCCGCGTGGCCGACGCGGGTTTCGTGGCGGCGGGTGTGTCCGGAGTGTCTGGAGTGTCCTGAGTGGACGGTTTCGGAGGTGGGGCGGCGGCCGGTGCGTCACCGTCCGCGTGCGTCGGCGTGCTTCCGCCAGCGTGGGCGGGCGGGGTGGCACCGCCGCTGCCGCCCGCGTGGGCGGGCGTGACCGAGCCGCCGTCGCCGGGCAGGGTTTCCCCCGCGCCGGGCCGCGTCGGCAGGTCGCCGACCGCGCGCGACGGCGTGACCGAGCCGGCGTCGACGCGCCGCAGGGCCGCGGACGCGTCGCCGAAGACGTCACCCGCCCGCTTGAGCAGCGGGATCAGCCGGCCCAGCGCGTCGATCACCCGGCCGGTGAGGCTCGCGATCTTCGCGGCCGTCGAGGCGACCGCCCTGGCCACCTGCGGCACCACCCAGGTCAGGCCGATGCCGAACGTGCCGAGCACCTGCAGCGCCCAGCTGATCATGCGGCCGACCAGCTCGGCGACGATGTCGCGGACCAGCGAGCGGACCGCGCCCACGAGCTCCCCGGCGGTGCGCACCCCGCCCGCGGCGCCCTCGGCGGCGTTCTGCGACGCGAGCAGGAGCTGCGCGGTGTCGGCGGTCCGCCGGCGGTAGGCGTCGGCCGCCGGGCCGGTCCAGCTCGGCGTGTCGGCGGCTGCCAGCGCGGTGAGGTCGGTGCCGATCGCCGCCAGCTGGGTGCCGACGGACTGCCACGCCTCGGCGTGCGCGGCGATCTCCGCCGGGTCACCGGCGAGCGCGTCCAGGGCCTCCTTGAGCGGGCCCACGTGCTCCATCAGCCAGCCGACCCCCTGGGAGAGGATCGTGCCGAAGGGGTCCATCACCGCGCCCAGCGCGTCGAGCCCGGCGCCGGCCGCGGCGAGGGCACCGGCGGCCCAGTCCCCGCTGTCGATCGCGGACTTGAGGTCGGCGGCCGACTCCAGCAGCGAGGCCCCGGCGAACGCGGGGTCCGTCACCACGGCTCCTCGTCCTGGGCGGCGTCGTCGTCGCGTTCGGTCTCCTGCGGTTCGCCGGCGGAGTCTTCGACGGCGTCTTCGTCGGGCTCGGGGAACCGGCCGCGCAGGTCGGCCAGCATCAGTTCCCGGGTCTGGGGGTCTTCGTCGCCGAGTTCGGCGGCCAGGACGTCGCCGACCCGCCCGGCGATCCCGGCTTGGGCCCGGCGCATGGTGTCGAGGATGAGCGTGGCCAGCTCGGGCATCGGGACGGTCCGCGCCTGGGGCCCGAATTCGAGGTCGGTGACGCTCCCGTCGGCCCGGACGGTCACCTTCACGAAGTTCGACACGCTGGTGGCGCTCAGCCGCAGGTCACCGGTCTGCCGGGCGACCGACTCGTACTTCGCGGCCTTGGCGCTCAAGCCTTCGGCCCACTGGTCGAGGCGCGCTTTCGCTTCGTCGGGGCTGCCGTTCATGGCCATGACGCCGGGTCCGGTCATCTTCGGTCCTCTCAGGCGAGGTAGTCGCGGAAGGGCTGAGTGGAGGCGTCTTCCCGCTGCCGGTAGCTCCCGGCGGCGGTCCGCACGTTGACGGCGGTGGTCCGCACGGCCTCGACGGTGGCGGCCAAGGCGGCTTTCCCCTTGTCCTCGACCGGGTTGACGCAAGGAGGCAGGAAGGAGCAGAGCAGCCCATAGGCGTTCCCGGACATCGCCGCGGAGGCGGCAGCCTCGGCGACGGCGGCCAGCCGCCTCTCGATCCCGTCGAGGTGACCGGCATGCACGGTGAGCTCGTCCGCGGCCACTCCGAACCCGGTCACGGCTGCTTCCTCCAGATCTTGTTCTTCTTCCAGTCACCGAGCGTGGGCGGAACAACGGGCTGTTCGACGGCGAAGAGTTCGGGATCGGCTTCGAGGTAGTCGGCAACGCGGTGTTCGTCGTCTTCGGCAGGCTTGCCCCCAGGACGCGGAACCCCGGCAAGCGGAGCAGGCTGGCCGGTTCGCGGGGGTTCGGAGGTGCCGGCCGGGGTGTCCCGCACCGTCCCGGACCGTTCAGGCAAGGCGGCGGTGCCGGACCCGGTGGCGTTCCCGTGGTCACCACCGGGAGCGCCGGAGCCGGCCGGGGGCATCCCGGAGCCACCGGGACCACCGAAACCGGCCGAGGGCATCCCGGAGCCACCGGGACCACCGAAACCGGCCGAGGGCATCCCGGAGCCACCGGGACCACCGGCACCAAGCCGCGGCCGGCGGCTGCGGGCGTCCTCACCCGAGCCGAGCCGGGGTGCCCGGCCGAGACCGCCCACCCCCTGCGGCACCCGCCCCGGCCCGCCGGTGCCACCGGGAACCGGAGGATCGGGCGGCAGCGGCGGAACCCCAGCCGCAACAGCCGGATCACCCGGCGGCAGCGGAGGAATCGGCGGAACGAGCCGGGCACCACTCACCCCGGTCGAGTCGGAGTGCGGCGAAACCCCACCTGGCAGGACCGAACCCGGCGGCAACCCTCCCGGCACCCCCGAACCCGGCGGCAACCCTCCCGGCACCCCCGGACCCGGCGGCAGCCCGCCCGGCACCCCCGAACCCGGCGGCAATCCTCCCGGCACCCTCGAATCCGGCTGCGGGAGGGGCGGAACTCCGGCGGCGCGCACCTCCTCCAGCCCCGGCGGCACCCCGGCGGCGGCATCCACCCGCGGCCGCAACTCCTCGGACACCACCGAATCCGGCGGCAATCCGCCCGGCACCCCCGAACCCGGCGGCAGCCCTCCCGGCACCCCCGAATCCGGCTGCGGGAGAGGCGGAATCCCGGCGGCGCCCACCCTCTCCACCTCCGGCGGCACTCCAGCGGCGGCATCCACCCGCGACCGCAACCCCTCCGACACCACCGAACCCGGCGGCAACCCGCCCACCACCCCCGAATCCGGCTGCGGAAAAGGCGGAACCCCGGCTGTCGCATCCACCCGCGACCGAACCCCGTCCGAGGTCACCGAATCCGGCTGCGGCACCTCCGCCCGCGACCGAGCATCCTCCGCCACCACCGAATCCGGCGACGGCACCCCACCGGCCCCGCTCGTCACCACCGCCGCCGGCTGCACCCCGCCAAACCCCGGCACACCGCCCACCCCGGCGCCGTCCCGCGTCAGTCCACTTCGGACCGCCACTCCCGGCAACTCCGGCGGCGCCGCGAAGAACGGCGTCACCACCGCCTGGGCCAGCGCCCGGTCGAACTCCGTCATGATCCGCACCGCCTCGGCGTGGGCCGCTTCCTGGGCGTCGCGCAGCCGGGTGTCCTCGGCCAGCTGCCGCGCGTAGGCCACCGGATCCGTGATCCCCTGCAGCCGCGCGTTCGCCTCGGCCACGGAAAACGCGACCGGCGGGTTGGCCGCCATGCGACGGCGGGCCTCCTCCAGCGCCTGCGCGTGCGCCTGCTGCTGCCGTCCGGCCTGCTGCGCGCCGCGGGCCGTGGTGGCCAGCCAGTCCGCCACCTTCGTCAGGTGGCGGCGGACCGCGTCGCCGCCCGCGCCCCGCCAGTCGCCTCGGCTCTCCTCGATCGCCCGGCGCACCGCCCGCTCGTGCTGCTGGAGCTCGTCGGCGATGCGCAGCCACTCCTGCGCCGACTCCGCGACCGCCGCCGGGTTCGCGTTCGTCGTCACCTCGGCCGCCATCTGCTCGTGGGAGACGTTCGCCCACACCGTCATCGGCACCCCGTCGGACGGCCGCGGCTCCAGGCCGTCGGCCGGCACCGGGTCCGCGG
Organism: Amycolatopsis tolypomycina; assembly: GCF_900105945.1. Lineage (NCBI taxonomy): Bacteria > Bacillati > Actinomycetota > Actinomycetes > Pseudonocardiales > Pseudonocardiaceae > Amycolatopsis > Amycolatopsis tolypomycina. Next base: position 6,459,953 of record NZ_FNSO01000004.1, read on the forward strand.
CGGGTGGCCGCAGCAGCCGGCGCCGGAACTCTTCGTGCCACATCGCGGTCAAGACCCCGGCTCCGTGAAGACCGAGAGCGTCGCGGCCTCCCGCCCGGCGTAGTTCTTCGCCGCCGTTTCGATCGCCTCGACGTACTGGGGGAACGTCGTCCTGGCCCGCTCGAGCCCGGTCAGCAGACCGCGGTCGTCCGTTGCGGAAGCCACCATGCGGGCCGCGACGAACCGGCCCGCCGGCGTCGCCCCCAGCGGCGGCTGCCCGCCGATCACCGCCCACCGGCCCGCTTCCGCCGCCAACGTCGCCGCGACGGCGTCGAGCGCCGTCACCAGCTGGGCGCCGACCTGGGCGCCGACCGCGAAACCACCGTCAGTAGACATGCGCCACCGCCCGTCCGATCGCGTCGGCCACGACGTCGCGGCCGGCGGGTTCGTAGTGCGCCGACACGGCCCCGCCGGGCCCCGCCTGCGCGTGCACCAGATACCGGCCCGCGGCCGTGTCGACCCAGCCCAGCGTGGGCGCCCGGCGCCCGCGGCCGGTCACCACGATCTGCCCGCCGCCGTACCGGACGCCCGGAAGCAGCTCGTCCGCCTCGGGTTCCGGCGGCGCGCCGGGGCCGAGGTCCGGGCCCATTTCGAGGGTGTCGAAGGCCAGCGTCTCCGCGTCGTCGTGCTCGGCCTCGGCCAGGCGCCGGCGTCGCATCGCCGACAGCTCGGGGCCCGCCCGCCGCTCGACGGCGACGACCGGGCCGCCCACGCCCGCGACCGGCGGCAGCACCCCGGCGAGCACGTCGACGAACTCCTCGTCGGAGAAGAGCGAGAACCCGAGCCGGTCGTCCGCGGCGAACTGCGTGATGCCCAGTGCCTGCGCCCCGTCGGTCAGCGCGGCCACCGCGATGGTGGCGCCGAGCCCGTCGATCCCGGCGATGGCGACCAGCACGCGGTGCCCGGTGAACAGGGAAAACGCGGTGCGGAGGTGGCTGTTGAGGCGGCCGCGCACGGACAGCCGCCGCCCGGCGAGCGCCGTTTCGACGTCGTCGGCCAGCGCGGCCAGCCGCGCGGGGTCCCCGGGCGCGGGCCCGAACCGGAGCGGGAAGATCCGCGCGGGCACGCCGAGGGCTTGGCCGAGGACATCCGCTTCGACCGGGTCGAGGGTGAAGTCGAACCGCTCCGCCATCGCTGCCACCTTCCGCCGGCCCCGTCGCCGGCGAGAACCCTCACCATTACGCCGAACGGCGGCACGGCGCTAGCCCCGGCGGCTCAGAAGCGGCCGACCGACGGCAAATGGTTGCACGCCCGCAACCCCATCGAGGCCGACGTCGGAGTGCACCACCCGATCTCGCGGCAAGACCGCGCGAACAGGTGAAACGCAGCGGGTCGCGGCCATGCTGGGCGCTGCCGGCAAGGGGTGATCCGCCAGGACGGTGGCCGGGCCGCACCGCCCGGCCACCGTCCTGCCGTCACAGCTTGCCGCCCGCGACCGGCGGCATGTCCGGGGCGTCCTCGGCTTCGTTGCCCGCCTCGCGGAACAGGTGGTTCTCGACCTCGAACAGGTTGCCGCCGGCCCGCTCCACCACGGTGAGCAGCGTCGACATCTGCGCGACCTCCTCCACCTGTTCCTTCAGGAACCAGTGCACGAACTGCTCGCCGAGGTAGTCCTCCTCCACCCGCGCGGCCTTCGCCATCGCCTCGATGTCGGCGGTGACCGCGCGTTCCTGCGTCAAGGCCAGCTCGATCGCTTCGTGCACACTCGAAAAGTCGTTCCGCACGTCACCGCTGCCGGGGATGGCCACCGGCTCGTCGCGGTCGAGCAGGTAGCGCACCATCGCCAGCGCGTGGTTGCGCTCCTCGATCGCCTGCCGGTAGAAGCGCTTGGCCAGCCGCGGCAGGTCGCGGGCGTCGAACCAGACGGCCAGGGCGATGTACTGCTGGGCGGCGGTGAACTCGTGGCGGATCTGCGTCTGCAGCAGTTCGGCGAACTTCCGGGTCTTGGCCATGCGTCCCAACCTACGACGGACCCGGGGTGCGCAGCTACGATCGGCGCGATGACCGCCTTGCCCGACCTGTCCGGCTCGATCGCCTGCGTCACCGGCGCGTCCGGCGGGCTGGGCCGCGGGATCGCGCTCCGGTTCGCCGAAGCGGGCGCGGCGGTGGCCGTGCACCACCGCCGTCCGGGCGCGGCCGAGGACGTCGTCGCGGCCATCGAAGCGCTGGGCGGGCGGGCCCGCGCGTTCGCCGCCGAACTCACCGACGACCACGCCTGCCACACGCTGCTCGACGCCGTCGCGGACTGGGGCGGCCGGCTCGACGCGCTCGTCAACAACGCCGGCGTCCAGCCGGTCGAAGCGCTCGAGACGCTGCCGGTGCGGAGCTGGCGGGAAATGCTGGACGCGACCCTGACCAGCGCTTTTTCCTGCACCCAGGCGGCGGCGCGGCTGATGGGCGACGGCGGGAGCGTCACGCACATCGCGTCGATCGAAGCCCAGCAACCGGCGCCCGGGCACGGCCACTACAGCGCGGCCAAGGCGGCGCTGGTGATGCACGCCCGCGGCGCGGCGCTGGAGTACGGGCCACGCGGGATCCGCGTCAACACGGTGTCACCCGGGTTGATCTCCCGGCCGGGCCTCGCCGAGGACTGGCCGGAAGGCGTCGAGCGGTGGCAGCGCGCGGCACCGCTGGGCCGGCTGGGCACCCCGGCCGACGTCGGCAACGCGTGCGTCTTCCTGGCTTCGCCGCTGGCGTCCTGGATCACCGGCCACGACCTGGTCGTCGACGGCGGCGTCACGGCGCACCCGACCTGGTGATCCCCTGCTAGACTGAAACGTGTTCTAGTTCCGGTCCCCGGGGAGCGCGATGTCCGAAAATCCGTTTCCGGTAGTCGACGGCGTGCCGCCGGGGCGGGCGCTGCTCGGCGCCCGGATCCGCGAGCTGATCGAGGCCGCCGTCTGCGTCCGCGACGACGAAGCCGACCTCGCCGCCGCCGCTCGCCGCGTCGAAGCGGTCACCGAGGCGCTGCGGGCGGGCGGCCACCGGTCGCCGCTGCTGCTGGCCGCCCTCGACGGCGGGGGCCACCTGAGCATCAACAACCCGCTGGAAGGACCCGGAAACCCCCTGGCGCCACCGCTTTCGTGGGCGCACATCGGACCTGAGTCGGTGCGCGCCGACGTCCTCCTCGGCGCGGCACACGAAGGCCCACCCGGCCGCGTGCACGGCGGCTGGGTGGCCGCCGTACTGGACCACGTGCTCGGCCGCGCGACCGCGGCGGCCGGCTTCCCGGGAATGACGGCGTCCCTGACGGTCGATTACCACCACGGGACGCCGTACGCGGTGCCGCTCACCGCGGAAGGCCGGCTCGTCCGCCGCGACGGCCGGAAACTCCACGCCACCGGCGAACTCAAGGCGGGCGACGTCGTCTGCGCCACGGCGACGGCGATCCTCGTCCACTTCAGCGCCGACCAATTCCCCGTGGCGACCCGCGCCATGCCGTCCACTGTGGACTAACCGATCGAGTGATGATGTTCGAACGCTTGTTCGGGTAGCGTGGCAGCATGACCGAAACCGAGCAGACAACCACAGCCCAGCACCGAGCGGGAGCGCCTAGGACACGACCGTCGTGTGCCGGGGTGCTTCCGAACTCGACGTCGCCATCAGGACGGCGCAGATCGGCACGGCCATCGCCAGCGCAGCCAGGACGAACACGGGGAACAGGAAGGAGAACACCTCCGTGCCGGACGGGTCCGGCGCTTCCGCGTCCAGGTGCACGCGGACCGCCGCCATGCCCGTGTAGTGCATGCCGGTCACGGCCGCGCCCATCACCAGGCCCGCCGCCAGCCGGGGCAGGAGCTTGTCCAGGCCGACCGTGAACCACAGGGCCGCGGTCGCGGCGACGACAGCGATGACCACCGACAGCACCACCAATGTCGGGTCGTAGCCGATCGTGCCCTTGACCTGCACCGCCCACATGCCCGTGTAGTGCATGACGGCCACCGCGAGCCCGGTCAGCAGGCCGCCGAGCAGCAGCCGCTTCCATGCGAACCGGTTGCGGACACCGAACACCAGCAACCCGCAGAACACCGCCACCACGGAAAGGATCGCCGACAGCGCAGTGCGGAGGATGTCGTAGCGCACCGGCAGGCCGGGCGTGGAAAACCCGAGCATCGCGATGAAGTGCATGACCCAGATACCGACACCGCCGATGGACACCGCCGCGAGCACCAGCCAGGTCAGCCGGGCGCGCGGGCTGTCGGTCGACCGCGCCTGCAGCGTGCAGGCGAGGCCGAGGGCGCAGCCCACCACCGAGGTGAGATAGGCGAGCACGACGAGCCAGTTGCCCATCGCGAAGTCTTCGTGGTTCATGGGCATTTGTCCGGCTCCTTCAGGCTTTCCGTGATCTGGGCGCGTGGTGCTCCGCGAGCGCGTGCTCGGCTGCGGCGATGAGGGTCCGCTTCGTCGACTCCGGTGAGCGCGCGTCACACGTGACAACCTCCACCGCGGCCGGGATCTTGAGGGCCTCGCGCACCTGCTCGGGCCCGTGCTGACGGGTGTCCTGGAACTGGTTGATGGCAACCAGGAAAGGCAGGCCGCGCGACTCGAAGAAGTCGATCGAAGCGAAGGAGTCCGCCAGCCGGCGCGTGTCCACCAGGACGATCGCCGCCACCGCACCGCAGACGAGGTCGTCCCACATGAACCAGAACCGGTGCTGGCCCGGCGTGCCGAAGACGTAGAGCACCAGGTCTTCGGCCAGGGTGAGCCTGCCGAAGTCCATCGCGACCGTGGTGGCGAACTTCCCCGGCACCGCTTCGGTCCGGTCGACGCCGACGGCGGCCGAGGTCATCAGCGCCTCGGTCCGCAACGGGTCGATCTCCGAGACGGCACCGACGAACGTCGTCTTGCCGGCCCCGAACCCCCCGGCCACGACGATCTTCGCCGACGTGATCCGGTTCGTGGAGGCACCGTTTTGGGAGGCACTGGTTTGGGAGGCACTGTTATTGGCAGCACTGGTTTCGACAACGCGGCTTTCCGCCGCACCGTCAGAGCGCACGTAGTCCACTGAGGACCCTTTCGAGCAGGTCGTTCCGTTCGTCCCAGGAGGCGTCCGCGGTGAGCGTGTCGCGGATCGACACCTGGCCGGCGATGAGCAGGTCGCCGATGAGCACCCTGGCCACACCGAGGGGCACGCCCAGGTGGGCGCCGACCTCGGCGACCGATCGCTGGTGCAGGCACAGCTGCGTGATCACCGCCAGGGGGTTGGTCGGGCTGTACGGCGCCGTGCGGCCCTCCGCCGTCGTCTCCACGAGGGCTTCCACCGCCAGGTCGACCGTCGGCCGGGTGCGACCGGCGGTCCACGCGTACGGGCGGGCCAGCGACGCCGCGTGCCGCCCGCCCTCGCGTCGCCGGCCTTCCGTCACCGGGCCGCCCCCGGGGCGGCCGCGGGCCGAGCCGGTGTCTCGACCACCTTCCCGACCCGGTCCACCAGCAACGTCATCTCGTAGCCCACCAGTCCGATGTCGCAACCCGGGTTGGCCAGCACCACCAGGTTCGAGCCGTCGCCGACGTTCATCAGCAGCAGGAAGCCCTGCTCCATCTCGATCACCGACTGCACCACCCGCCCCGCGGTGAACAGGTCGGCGGTGCCGAGGGCGAGGCTGGAGAGGCCGGAGGCGATCGCCGACAACTGGTCGGCGCGGTCACGCGGCAGGGTTTCGTTCGCGGCCACGAGCAGCCCGTCCGCCGAGACGAGCGCGGCGTGCGCGACGCCGGGAACCTCCTGGGTGAACGCCGAAACCAGCCAGTTCCGGGACCTTTCGGCCACTTCCGTTCCTTCCTGCCGGGTGATCATCGCTGCTCCGCCTCCGGCTCGCCCGCGACCCGGTGCCGGGCCGCGCGCATGCCGCTGTAGTGCCGGGAAAGGTTGTTCCGCACCGCGGCCGGGTCGCGGAACGACGTGTCCGGCGGCTGCTGCGGACGCGGGGTGACCGAGCCGGGCGCCAGCTGCGCACCCGGTGTCCGGGCCGGCAGCCCCGAATCGGTGAACTCGATGTCGGCCAGGTCGTCGAGGGTGCCGACGGCGGCTTCCGCGGCCTGGCGGACCTGGTCGGCCGGGGTCGCCCAGCCGCCGGGCCGGGCCGGGGTCGCCGGGGCTTCGGCGAACCAGTGCGACAGCATCTGGTCGAAGATCGGCGTCGGCGGGTCCGCCACCGGGGGCGGTTCTTCGGCAGGCCACCGCGGTTCGAGCTCGTGCCGGGCGGTGCCGTTCGAGCTGCCGTTGACAGCGCCGTTGACCACAGCGCCGTTGGCCGAGCCGGTGAACGAGGCGCCGTTGACCACAGCGCCATTGACCACAGCACCGTTGACCACAGCGCCGTTGACGCCCGGCGTGGGCGGGGCGGTCCGGGGCGGCAGGTCGACCAGGATCAGCACCCCGGGCACGTGCACGCTGGCCGTGATGCCGGCGCTCGCCGTGCGCGTGGTCGTCGGCCGCAGGCGGACGGTGATCCCGTGCGACGCCGCCAGCCTGCTCACCACGAACAGGCCCATCCGGCGGGTGGTCTCCGGGCTGACCGAGGCCCCCGCGGCCAGCCGGGCGTTCGCCGCGTCGAGGTCTTCGCGGGTCATGCCGAGCCCGACGTCGACGACCTCGATGAGCAGGCCGCCGTCGAAGCCGCGGTCGGCGGTGAGCACGACCTGCTCGTCCGGCGGGGACGACCGGATGGCGTTCTCCAGCAGCTCGGCGAGGATGTGCACGACGTCCGCGGCGGCTTCGGCCTGCACCGACCCGCGGGGCGCGTTGCCGAGCGAGACGCGCTGGTAGTCCTTGACCTCCGACGTCGCGGCCCGCAGCAGCTCGACCGTCGCGACCGGGCCGACGTCGCGGCGAACCGGCCGGCCACCGGCGAGGACCTGGAGGTTCTCGCCGTTGCGCCGCAGCCGGGTGGCGATGTGGTCGATCTGGAACAGCTCGGCCAGCCGCTGCGGGTCCTGCTCGTCGGCTTCGAGGTCCTCGATCACCGACAGCTGCAGCTCCACCAGCGACTGGCTGCGCCGGGACAGCGTCATGAACATCTCGCTGACCTGGATCCGCATCTCGGCCTGCTCGCCGACGGCCAGGCGCACCGCCTGCCGGTGCATGTCGTCGAAGGCGCGCGCGAGCTGCCCGATCTCCTCCTCGGAGTCGACCGGGATCGGCGCGGTCGTCCGCCAGTCGACGTCATCGCCCTCGCGGATGCGTTCGATCGTGTCGGGCAGCCGGCGGCGCGCGGTGTCGAGCGCGGCCGCGTGCAGCCGCCGGATCGGGGCGACCACCGACCGGGCCACGGCGAGGGCGATGGCGAGGGCGCCGAGGAGCGCGGCGAGCACCAGGGCGGCGTCGCGCAGCGCGTCGGAGCGGGCGGTGTTGGTCTGCGCGCCCACGGCGTCCGAAAGCGTTTTCACCTGCTCGGCGAGGATGGTGCCGAGCATCGCGCGCTTCGCCTCGGCGCCCCCGGCACCGGGACTGGTGGCCGCGGCGAACCGGGCGGCCGCGGCGCCGGCGGGCAGGGCGCGCCGGATCTGTCCGGTGAGCACGGTTTCCTCCGCCGCGGCCCGTTCGGCGGCCCCCGCCGAAGCGTCGTCGGGACGGCCGGCCAATGCTTCTTGACCGGCGAGGCTGGTCCTCAGCTGGACCAGGGATTCGGCAGCGGCGGCCAAAGCGTCGAGATCACCATTCCCGGCCTGCTCGACGACCCCGTCGATCACTTCGCTCAGCCCGACGGTGAAGTCGTGGTACGCGGCGGTTTTCACGGGTGGCGAACCGGTCTGCTGCCGCAGGTCGGCCAATTTACCCAGCTGATCTTCCAATGACCGCGACAGCTCCGCGTTGAGCTGGGAAAATGCGGCGTCGTGGCGGACGGCGGCGGCTTTCTCGTCGACCGCTTCGGTCTGGGCGGCTCCGCCGCCGTGGATCATCTCGTCGTCGGCCAGTCCGGCGAGTTCGGAAATCCCTTGCACGACCGGCATTTGGTCGCGGACCGCGCTGAGCCCGCCCGCACGGGCGAGCTCGGCCTGCACCCGGCCACCCGCCAGCAGCAGGGCGACCAGGACGGGCAGCAACAGCACGACGGAGATCTTGGTGCGCAGCCGCCAGCTACCGGGATTCCAGGAGGCGATGGAACGGCGCGACAGGGGTTCGTCTTCTTTCATCGGTGGCGTGGCTCGATTCGTACCGGTGGCCCGAGAACCATTTCCGTTCTTTTTCCGCGGAATTCAGCCGACGACGTAACTCCGGCGACCGTGGTGCTGTCAAGGAATGCCGGTCGTTTCCCCCGTACGCACCAAGGACTCCCCCTTACGCACCAATGACACAGCGTGAAGCGCCACGGCATGGCTTTTTACCCTTGCGGAGGGTGAAGGCTTCTCGCAAGGCCGTGCGGAATTGCGACCCGGGTGCGTGAATTTCCGGCGGCCGCGCGACCCCCGTCGGCGGCCCCCGCGGCGCCCGTTACCCTCGGCCGGAAAGGGGGTGCGCACGGCGGATGTTGAAAGTTCACTTCACGGAAGCGGACCTGGCGAAGATCACCATCGCCGAGGACGCCGACCCGATGTGGGAGCTGCTGATGAGCAGCTACCGCATCCGGCGGCCGGAGGGTGAGCCGTTCTTCGGCCGCTGGCGGCGGGGGTCGCGTTCGGCGGTCCCCCAGTCCGGCCGGCTGCTGATGTCCGCCGTCCCGCCCTACGGCTACTGCCCGGACTTCCTCACCCCGGCCGGCGCCCGCACCATCGGCGAGGGCGTCTCGGCGGTGCTCGAAACACCGGCCGACTCGCTGGCCGGCGACGTCGCCGAGCTGACGGCACAGGGCACCCACGTCCCGGCGTGGCTGCGCCGCGTCGGCGACGGCGAGCCCGCCGAGCTGCGGCGGCTGGGCACGGCCCTGCACGACTACTACCGCCAGTGCGTCGCCCCCGACTGGCCTGCGGTCCGCCGCGCGGTCGCCCGCGACCGCCACCGGCTGCAGGCCAACCTGGACCGGGGCGGGCCGCAGCTGCTGCTCTCGACGTTGCACCCGGACGTGACGTGGTCCCCGCCGGTGCTGCGGGTGCGCTTCCCGATCGAGCAGGAGCTGCACCTCAAGGGCCGCGGGCTGCGGCTGATCCCGGCCTTCTTCGCCCACGGCATGCCGACGACGTTCAAGGACCCGGCCCGCCCGCCCGCGCTGGTCTATTCGATCAGCCACCCGCGGTTCGACAGCGACGCGGAGCCGGGCCCGTCACTGGCGGCGCTGCTCGGCCACACCCGGGCCCGGGTGCTGGTGACGATCGCGACGACCCGGTGCAACACCAGCGAGCTGGCGGAGCTGACGGGCATCTCCCCGGCCACGGCGAGCCAGCACGCGTCGGTGCTGCGGGCCAGCGGGCTGATCAGCAGCAACCGGTCGGGCAAGTCGCAGATCCACGAGATCACCCCGCTCGGCCTGGGGATCATCCGGGCGAGCTGACCGAGGTGGGGCGGTGGGCGACCGCCCGGCTCGTGCGCGGCGCTCCGAGGTCGTGTTAGCCTGTCGCCGTGCTGCGCCCGACGTTGTCCTCGCGACTCGTAACCCGGCGCGCCGGCTGAACCCAGGTCGCCGGCGCGCTGCGTCGACGACCGCATTTTTCCGGGACCTGGCCCCGATCTCGTTCCTTCCACACAGGAGATCAGCCATGTCCACTTCCTTCGCCGTTCCCGCACCCCGCTCCGCCATGCTGCTGCGCCGCCGGATCGCCACCTACTTCGTCGGCGGGGCCGAAGAGGTCCCCGCGCTCGTCGGTGCCCTCGGCGGCCGGCCCGTCCACGAGCTGTCCGTCGACGTCAAGGACGGCGTCCGCGAGAGCAGCATGGTCTGCGCCGTCCTGCTGGCCGCCGACGAGACCGGTCCCCTGCTCGACCGGCTGCGTGAGCTGCCGTCGGTCGTCTCGGCCGAGCTCGCCTGAGGCGTTTGCCGGGGCCCGCGGCGGGTAGCCCGGCGCCATGACGGACGTCCACGCCCGGCCCCGGCGGAGCACCGCCCGGGCCGCCGCCCTGCTGTTCGGTGCCGCGTTCCTGCTCGTCGGCGTGCTGGGGTTCGTCCCCGGCATCACCGTGGACTACGACGCGCTGAAGTTCGCCGGCCACGAGTCGGGCGCGCAGCTGTTCGGCGTGTTCACCGTGTCGGTGCTGCACAACCTCGTCCACCTGCTGTTCGGCGTGCTCGGCGTCCTCGCCTCCCGCGCCAACGGGAGTTCGCGGGCCTTCCTGATGATCGGCGGCGGGATCTACGTGCTGCTGTGGGTGTTCGGCCTCGCGATGGACCACGACAGCCCGGCCAACTTCATCCCGCTCGACAACGCCGCCGACTGGCTGCACCTCGGTCTCGGCGTGGCGATGATCGCCGCGGGGGTCGCCACCGCGGCGGCCGACCGGGCCCGCGGCCAGTACCCCGAGCCGGAGAAGCAGGGCCACTGACTCAGGGCTCGCGGCCCACGCCCGTCGCGATCTCGTGGAGCCGGTGGCGGTCCGGGGCCAGCGGAGCCGTGTCCGCCCCGGCACCCGCGCGCAGCCCCGCGAGGAACTCCTTCAGCGCGAACGCGGCGTCGTGCCGCGGCTGCCAGTCCAATACGGACTCCGCACGGCTCGTGTCGAGCACCGGCAGCCGCATGACCGCGTCGAACAGGCCCGGGCTGGCGGGCACCGCGTGCAGCCGCCAGGCCGCGTCCACCGCCGCGCGGACGACCCCCGCCGGGACCGGGATCGTGCGCGCGCCCAGCAGGTCCGCCACGAACCGGGGATCCACGACCGGGCCGGTCGCGATGTTGAACGGCCCGCGCACCGGGCGCGTCACCACCCGGCGGACGGCGTCGGCCAGGTCGTCGGTGTGCACCACCTGGACGCGCAGCCCGCGCACGTCCGGGACGACCGGGATCAGCCCCGGCCGCACCAGCGAACCCGGGAGGAACGGCCCGGCGAACAGGCGGCGCTGGGCCGTCGCGGCGCTGCGCTGGAAGACGAACCCGGGCCGCAGCCGGACGACGTCGAGCTTCGGGTGCCGCGCCTCGAACGCGTCCAGATACCTTTCCAGATAAGACTTTTCGCGCGTGTAGGCCGCTCCCGGCCAGCCGTGCGTCGGCCAGTCCTCGCCGACCGGCTCATCGTCCTCCCGCGGCGAGTACGCCCCGATCGACGACGTGTGGACGAGCTTGGGCACGCCCGCCGCGGCCACCGCCTCGAACACCCGCAGCGAGCCGAGGACGTTGGCGCGCCACGTCCGCTCGGGACGCCGGGTGGGCTGGAACAGCCACGCCAGGTGCACGACGGCGTCGGCACCGCGGAAGAGCGGTACGAGGTCGTCGCGTTCGACGTCGGCGGGCACCACCCCCTCCGCCGGCCGCCTGGCGAGCCCGACGATGGTTTCGACCTGCGGATCGGCGCGCAACGCACGCACGACTCCGGTTCCGATGTTGCCGGTCGCTCCGGTCACCACGATGCGCATCCGGGCCGGTTACCCCCGTCCCGGTGACGTACACGGATGACGTCGAGCGACGGTCGCCGCGGGTACTTCGGGATTCCTAGCGTGGTGGAGTCACCCGCTGAAAGGAACACCATGTCCGAAGTGACCTACACCGCCGTCGCCACCTCCACCGCGGAGGGTCGCAACGGCGGCCGCGCGACCTCCGACGACGGCGCGCTCGACGTCACCCTCGCCGTCCCCAAGGCCTTCGGCGGCGCGGGCGACGGCACCAACCCGGAGCAGCTGTTCGCCGCCGGCTGGGCGTCCTGCTTCGTCGGGGCCGTCCGCCGCGTCGCGGGCGCGAAGAAGGTGCCGCTGAACGACCTCGCCGTGGTCGCCGAAGTGACCCTCCACCACGACACCGACGCGGGCGAGTTCCAGCTCAGCGCGGTGCTGCACCTGGAGGCGACCGGCATCGACCAGGCCACCGCCGACGAGCTCGTCCAGGGCGCGCACCAGGTGTGCCCGTACTCGAAGGCCACCCGCGGCAACATCGAGGTCACCCTCGACGCGACGGTCGCCTGATGAAGCGCACCCTCACCGCCCTCGCGGCGGTGGCGGTCGCCGGGGCAGGCGTGCTCACCGCCGCCTCCCCCGGCGTCGCCGCCGCGCCTTCGGCCCCGAAGCCGACGGTCGTGCTGGTGCACGGCGCGTTCGAGGACGCGTCCGCGTGGGCGCCGGTGACCCGGCGGCTGCTGGCCGAGCACTACCCGGTCGGTCGTCGCGCCCGCGGTGCCGCTGCGGGGAATCGCCGCGGACGTCGCTTCGCTGCAAGGCGTGCTCGACGCGGTCAAGGGACCGAAGATCCTCGTCGGGCACTCGTACGGCGGCCTGCTGATCAGCGAGCTGGCCGGCCGCACGGCCGACGTGCGGGCCCTGGTCTACGCGGCGGCGTTCATCCCGGAGGCGGGTGAGACGGCCGGGCAGCTCAACGCGCAGTTCCCGGGGTCGCTCATCGGCCCGAGAAGGTCACCGCCACCGCGCCGGCGGGCATCCGGAAGTACGCTCTCGTCGCCACCCGCGACCAGGCGATTCCCCCGGCGGCGGAACGGTTCGAGGCCCGGCGCGCGCACGCGTCCATCACGGAGGTCGACTCGCCGCACGCGATCGCCTCGGCCGCACCCGGCGCCGTGGTCGACGTCATCCACCGCGCGACGCGCTGAAAAAGGGGCCCGGTCTCCCGGGCCCTTTCTTCACATCCGGGCGGCGTCGACGATCGCCTGGGCGAACGGCCGCGGCGCTTCCTGCGGCACGTTGTGGCCGATGCCGTCGAACACGCGGTGTTCGTACTTGCCGGTGAACCTGGCGCGGTAGGCCGCGCCGTCCTTGGCCGCGCCGTCGAAGTCGCTGCCGATCGTGATGGCCGGGACGCCGATGGTCGCGCCGGCGGTCAGTTTCTGTTCGTACGCCTCGTACTGCGGCTCGCCAGGGGCGAGGCTCAGGCGCCAGCGGTAGTTGTGGATGACGATGGCGACGTGGTCCGGGTTGTCGAACGCCGCCGCGCTGCGGTCGTACGTCGCGTCGTCGAACTTCCAGGCCGGGGACGCGGTCTTCCAGATCAGCTTGTTGAAGTCGTGGCGGTTCGCCGCGTAGCCGGCGCGGCCGCGCTCGGTCGCGAAGTAGTACTGGTACCACCAGCCGAGTTCCGCCTGCGGGGCCAGTGGCTTCTGGTTCGCCGCCAGGTTCGTGACGATGTACCCGCTGACCGCGACGATCGCCGTGCAGCGTTCCGGCCACAGCGCGGCGATGATGTCGACGGTCCGGCCGCCCCAGTCGTAGCCGCCGAAGACGGCCTTGTCGATCTTGAGCGCGTCCAGCAGGGCGACGACGTCGAGCGCGACCGCCGTCTGCTGGCCGTTGCGGACGGTCTCGGCGGACTTGAACGCCGTCGGGCCGTAGCCGCGCAGGTAGGGGACGATCACCCGGTGGCCGGCGGCGGCCAGGATCGGTGCGACGTCGACGTAGCTGTACGGGTCGTACGGCCAGCCGTGCAGGAGCACCACCGGCTGCCCGCCGGCCGGCCCGAACTCGTGGTAGGCCATGGTGAGCACGCCGGCGTCGGCGTGCTTGACCGGCCCGAGCGAGGTGTGTTCCCCGGACCCGGCCCGCAGGTCGGGGGCGGGCGCCGCGGCGGGGGCGGTGGCGGAGGTGCCCGACGAGCAGGCCGCCAAGGACGTCGCCGCGAGCCCGGCCGCGACCGTCTGCCCGAACCTTCTCCTGCTGATCATGTGCTGCTCCTGCGCCGAACGTGGGTGGGACTTTCACGACGTTAGGAGCAGGTTGGTGACCCTCGCGCCCGTCAGGTGACGCAGCCGGTGTACGTCACCCTTCGAGGGTCTTGAGCATCCCGGCGAGGTCGGCGCGGGAGCTCACGCCCAGCTTGGGGAAGATCCGGTGCAGGTGGGTGCCGACGGTGCGGTGCGAAAGGTAGAGCCGCTGCCCGATCTCCCGGTTCGTCAGCCCTTCCGCGGCCAGCTGCGCGATGCTCAGCTCGTGCGGGGTCAGCTTGTCGCGAGCGTCCGGGCCGCGGTTCGGGCTCGACTCACCCGCGCTGCGCAGCTCGCGCCGGGCCCGGTCGGCCCACGCGGCCATGCCGAGCGCGTCGAACGTCTTGCGGGCGGTGCGCAGGTGCGTCCGCGATTCCACGACGCGCCGCTGCCGCCGCAGCCACTCGCCGAACGCCAGGTGGACGCGGCCGCGTTCGGCGGGCCAGCCGGTCAGGTCGGCGTCGAGGGCTTCGGCGAACCGCTCGTCGCTCGGGTCGAGCACGGCACGGGCGTACCGGAGGCCGATCCGCAGGGCGGGTGCCGGGGCGCCGAGGGCCTCGAGTGCGGCCACGACGTCCCGCAGCGCGTCCGTCTGCCCGGCCCGGACGGCGGCTTCGGTGAGTTCCGGGACGCAGTACGCGCGCAACGCCGGCTGGTAGGCGGGATCGGCCGGGTCGAGCAGCCGCCGCAGGTCGGCGAAGGCGTCCTCGAAGCGGCCCTCGCTCAGGTTCGTCAGCCCGCGGGTCAGCTGCACGGTGGCCAGCACGGGCCGGGCGCCGGCCGCGAGCCCGGCGCGTTCGGCTTCGTCGGCCAGGGTCTTGGCCTGCTTGTGGTCGCCGCGCAGGGCGGCGATCTCGGCCTGGACCGCGGTGGCGAACCCGGCCATGAACGGCTGGCCGGTCTCCCGGGCGAAGCGCACGGCCTCCGCCGCGGCGGGCACGGCCCCGGCCAGGTCGCCGAGGCGGACGCGGCTCCACGCCTGCACGGCCAGCGCCCGCGGCAGCAGCCCGAGCCTGCCCTGGGCCCGCAGCCCGGGCGCGGCGGCGGCGGAGAACCGGGCGGCGAGGTCGAAGGCGCCGACCTGCAGGGCGGCGCTGCCCAGGTACCGGTCGACCTCGGGGTCGGCGCCGGTCCGGGAGACCAGGTCCCGCAGGTGCCCGAGGACGGCCTCGCCGCGTTCGAAAGGAGCCACGTACGCGGTGACGGCGACGATCCGCGGGTCGGCGCCGGGGACGGGCAGCCGGTCGGCGACGTCGAGGAGCTGTTGCCTCGCTTCGGGCCCGGGTTCGGTCCAGAAGCAGCGCATGGCGGCGCTCCAGAGGATCCGCAGGGCGGCGTCGTGCTGCCCGTCGGCGGCGACGGCGGCGGCGGTCCGGGCGAGCTCGGCGACGCGGGCGGGGTCTTCGCGGACGCCGTCTTCGAACTCGCTGAGCAGCCGGCCCGCGGTGGCTCGCCGCCGGGCATCGGCGGGGTTGGCGGCGTGCACGAGACGTTCGGCGGTTTCCCGCCGCCCGGACTCGACGGCCAGTTCGGCGGCCAGCAGCAGCCGGTCGGTCCGGTCGCCGGTGTCGGGACTCAGCCGCGCGGCCTGTTCGAGGGCGCTGATCGCGGCGGCGGCACCACCCCGGAACCGGGCCCGCTCGGCGGTGCGCACCAGCGCGGCGGCCACGGTTTCGTCCGGCCCGGCACAGGCGGCGGCCTGGTGCCAGGCGCGGCGATCGGGCTGGTCCCGGAGGGCGTCGACGAGGGCGAGGTGAGCGTTCCGGCGGTCGAGGGGCGTGGCGGAGGCGGGGAGCGCGGACCGCATGAGGGGATGCCGGAAGGTGACGGCCCCGGCGGAAAGTTCGATCAGCCGCGCCTCGACGGCAGGGGCGAGGACAGCAGGATCGGCGGCCACCCCCAGCAGGGTGCCCGTCGCCGTCAGGGTCTCTGTCAACGATGTCGTCTCGTTCAGCGCCGCCACCAGCAGGGCCGTGCGCGTCACCTCGGGCAGCGCCGCCACCCTCGCCGTGAACGTGCGCTCCAAGCGTTCCGTCAGCGGCAGCACCGGGTCCAGCCCGTCCAGCTCCCCGACCGCCGACGGCAGTTCCGTCAGCGCCAGCGGCAGTCCCGCCGCCTCGGCCAGCAGCCGCGTCCGGACCGGTGGGGCCAGCCGGGGCGCCACCGCGTCCAGGACCTCCGCCGCCGCGTCGGCCGGCAAGCGGTCCAGCACCATCGGGGCCAGGCCGGCCTCCAGCAGCGGGGACTCGAACCCGTCCCGCAGGGTCGCCACCAGGACGATCGGCTCGGCCTCGATCCGCCGCGCCACGAACGCCAGGACGTCCGCACTCGCGCGGTCCAGCCAGTGCGCGTCCTCCGCCACCAGCAGCAGCGGCTTGGCCACGGCCTCTTCGGCCAGCAACGTCAGCGCCGCCAGCCCGACCAGGTACGCGCTCGGCTCCGCCCCCGACGCCAGCCCCAGCGCCGTCCGCAGGGCGTCCCGCTGCGGCTCGGGCAGGTTCGCGACCCCGGCCCGGACCGGGTACAGCAACTGGTGCAGCCCGGCGTAGGCGAGGTTCCGCTCCGCCTCGGCACCGGTCGTCCGCAGCACCCGCAACCCGGCGACCGACGCCGCCGCGGCCGTCTCGGCCACCAGCGCGGACTTCCCGATGCCCGCCTCGCCGCGGATCACGACGCCGCTGCGGTCCTCCGGGCCGTCGACGAGCTCGCCCAGCTCCTTCAGCTCGGTGTCCCGTCCGATCAGCGCCATGGAAACGACCTTACCCAACCCGCGTTTCCGCAGCTCACGGCCGAGTGACGTACAGCGGCAGCGTCATCCGACGGGCGCGCGGCCGCGGCCGGCGCCCCTAGCGTTCCCCCGTCACGTTCAGCGACCGGAGAGATCTATGCTGAGATATTCGAAGAAGGGCCTCCTACTCGCCGCCGCCGTGCCGCTCCTGCTGACCACAGTCACGCAGCCGGCCGCTTCGGCAGCGACCTCGACGACCCCGTGCGCCGCCGTCGCGGTGCCCGCCCCGCCGGGCGCCAAGATCGAATCGGTGCAGGCTGACTCCCAAGCCGGGGCCCAGCCGTCGTACTGCCTGATCACCGTCACGCTGACCCACACCGGCGCGGACCACGTCAAGGTCGCCGTGGCCCTGCCGGACACCGGCTGGAACGGCCGGCTCCAGGCCCTCGGCGGCAGCGCCTACGCCGCCGGCAACTTCGACGCGCTCCCCCAGGCGGTCAAGGACGGCTACGCCGCCGTGACCACCGACGCGGGCGTGTCCCTGAACGGCCTCGACACGTCCTGGGCGCTCAAGGACGGCCAGGTCGACCAGACGCTGCTGACCAACTTCGCCACCCGGTCGGTGCACGAAGAAGCCGTGCTCGGCAAGGCCGTCACGCAGCGGTACTACCAGCGGCCGATCTCCTACTCCTACTGGACGGGCTGCTCGACCGGCGGCCGCCAGGGCTATTCCGAGGCGCAGAACTACCCGAAGGACTTCGACGGCATCCTGGCCAACGCGCCCGCCGTCGACTGGACGCAGTTCGCGGTCGCGACCCTGTGGCCGCAGGTCGTGATGAACCAGAGCCACGATTTCCCCAGCCCCTGCGTGCTTTCGGCGTTCCGCACGGCCGCGGTCCAGGCGTGCGACGCGCGCGACGGCGTCACGAACGGCATCGTCGACCGGCCCGACGAGTGCAGCTACGACCCGCGCACCCTCGTCGGGACGAAGCTGGCCTGCGACGGCCGCGAGGTCACCGTCACGGCCGCGGACGCCGAGGTCGTCCGCAAGATCTGGGCCGGCCCGACCGACGAGCGCGGCCGCCGGCTGTGGGCCGGGCTGCCGAAGGGCGCGGACTTCACCTGGCTGGCCGGCACCCAGCCGGGTCCCGACGGCACGCTGACCGCGCCGGGCTTCCCGGTGGCCGTCAAGTGGGTGCAGTCGTTCCTGGAGAAGCAGGCCGACTTCGACACCTCGAAGCTGACGTACGCGCAGTTCGCGGCCCTGTTCCGCCAGTCGGTGCGGGAGTACGACGGCGTCATCGGCACGTCCGATCCCGACCTGTCGGCGTTCCGCCGCGCCGGCGGCAAGCTGATCACGTTCGTCGGCGCGAACGACCAGCTGATCCCGCCGGGCGGCACGCTGTCCTACCGCACGCAGGTGGAACGCACGATGGGCGGCGCGCACCGGGTCAACGACTTCTACCGGCTGTTCCTCGCGCCGGGTGTCGAGCACTGCTTCGGCGGTGGCGGCCCGGAGCCGACGAACGCGCTGGGCGCGCTCGTCGACTGGGTCGAGCACGGCAAGGCGCCGGCCACGCTGGCGGCGGCGTCCGCGGACGGCAAGACGCGCGACCTGTGCGCGTACCCGCGGGTTTCGCGCTACACCGGCGGTGACCCGGCCACGGCGTCGAGCTACCGCTGCCGCTGAGTCTCCGGTCCGCGAGCGTCACCCCCAGGGCGCTCGCGGACTGGACTTGCGGGTCCAAAAATGGCTCGGCACGCTGAGGTCATGGCACTCGACCAGTACTACCTCCTCGGCCGCTCCGGCCTGCGCGTCAGCAGGCTCGCCCTCGGCACCATGAACTTCGGCACCGGCGGTTTCCACGCCGCCTACGGCAAAACCCTCGACGAAACCCGCCCGATCTTCCGGAAGTACGTCGACGAAGGCGGCAACTTCGTGGACACGGCGGACTTCTACACGGCGGGCGAGAGCGAGACGATACTCGGAAAGCTGATCGCCGAGGCGAAGATCCGCGACCGCGTGGTCCTCACCACCAAGTTCACCAACAGCGTCGACCCGGCCGACCCCAACGCCGGCGGCAACGGGCGCAAGCACATGATCCGCGCGCTCGAGGCGTCCCTGCGCCGGCTGGACACCGACCACGTCGACGTCTTCCTGCTGCACACCTGGGACCGGATCACCCCGGTCGAGGAGGTGGTGCGCACGTTCGACGACCTCGTCCGCGCGGGCAAGATCCGCTACCCGGGCCTGTCCGACGTCCCGAGCTGGTACGCGGCGCGGGCGCAAAGCCTCACGGAAGCGCATTCCCTGGCGCCGATGGTGAACCTGCAGCTGCCGTATTCGCTGGTCGAGCGGCAGATCGAAACCGAGCACGTCCCGATGGCCCAGAGCCTCGGCCTCGGCGTCACGGCGTGGAGCCCGCTGGCCGGCGGCATCCTCACCGGCAAGTACCGCGACGGCGGCACGGGACGGCTCAGCGACGGGCCCGAGCGCACCCCGCAGCTGCTCGGCCCCCTCGAAGAGGTCGCGGGCAAGCTGGGCGTGACGATGGCCCAGGTGGCGATCAACTGGGTGGCCACCCAGCCGGGCATCGCGGCGGCGATCGTCGGCGCGAGCAGCGCCGACCAGCTCGGCAAGAGCATGGCGGCACTGGACTTCGAGATCCCGGCCGAGCTGCGCACCCTGCTCGACGAGGCGAGCGCGGTCCCGCCGGAGTCGGTGTACCGCATGTTCACCCCGGCCTACCAGAACTGGATCGTCAGCCCGGAGCTGAAGATCGGCGACAAGCCGGTGGGGTACGCCCCCGCCGTGCGGAACTGGTAGCCCGCCACCCATTGGGGTGAAAATCATTCACTTTTCTTTCAGGGGGTGGCGAGTGAGGCGCTATCGCCACCCCAACAGGTGATAGAAATTCCTCGTTCGAGCTAAAGCCATCCACTGCGAGCAGCTTCGTGGCGCCCATGTCGACCCGGGCGAACGACGCATCGTTGCCAGAGAAGAGATCATCCGGACATCGAAGCTCTACTGTGGACTGTCCAATGGCGACCCGCAAGTTGAATTCGAGGCGGATTTGCCTGGTCAGGCCTTTGGGTGGCTTTTGCTCGAACGTGGCACACGATCGAATGACACCCCGCTTTGATTGGACCTCGTCCGACACGCTACGGTTCGACCACACCAACGAATGACAACCGAACGAGGTCCCCTTGACCACCGCACGACCCACGAGGGCAAAGATTGCACCTCATCCGGCAGCGGAGCGAGCGGCTTCCGGTCCCGAGCGATGGAAGGAGAAGCCGTTGACGCACCTGATGCCGTTCTGGTGGATCATCATGGCTCGCTGACCCGCCTGCGACCACCCTACCGGGGGCGAGTTGCGCCGGGCTTCACAGTGTGCTGACGAAGCCCGGCGTGGCCGGAGTCACGGCTGCCCCCGCCGCCGGAGTTCGACGCCTTCCGCGAGGAGGACGTTGCGTGTCTGGTTGTACGACATGCCGTAGGTCTTTGCGAGCTGGCGGATCGACCGCCCGTCGAGGTAGGCGTTGACCAGCCCGGGCGGGGTGGGCGGCAGCGGGATCCGCGGTGGACGCAGGGTGACCCCCGCGTCGAGCAGGGCGACGCGGATCTTGCGATAGCTGTAGGGGTGCCGCGCGACCAGGCTTTCGATCGTTTCCCCGGCGGCGTACCGGTCCACGAGGTACCGAACGAGGTCGGCCGGGATCTCCGTGGGAACGGGCTCGGGAGGACGCGTGTCTCTGTGGTCGTCGCTCACCAGATCATCGCCGCCCCGACCAGCTGATCCGTGTACGTGGGAACGCGGCCGAGGTCGCTGGCTCGCGTGTCACGCGGTCCGTATCCCACCCAACGACATCGATGTCGGCGGGTACACCGCCAACCGGGTGGCGGTCGTTCCTCACGTACGCTCATGGCTGGTTCCGCTCCCCGTGCGGTTGGCCTGTCCCTGAGGGAGGACCGGCTCGAGCGACGGTCATGACGTCAATGTGGGCCGTCGCACACGAGCGGCCGGAGAAGCCGAGTTGCCGGCACGAGCAAATCGGGCGCATGCCCCCAGCATGGTCGCCACGCCGTCCGGAACACCAGCGCACGATCGGGCCGAATATTCCACTGTGGACACAACCGCGCCGGAACACGCGTCGCACCAGGCTGTTGCCGGCTCCGCCTGTCGCGGACTCCTCGGGTGGCGGTCCGCGGAACGCCGGTTCGGGGGAACCTAGCGGTTGCGCCGCAACCGCGGTGGCGGCATCGCCACCGTGTCACGCTCGCCGTCGCGGGCGGCCGGGATGACCGGCTCCGAGGCATCCAGCTCGGCGACGAACTCCTCGACCTCCGCCGCACGCCTGGTTCGTGCCCGCCCCCGGTAGAGCTCCGCCGCCTGTACCCACAACGCCCTCGCGTCTTCTCGGTTCCCGTGGTCGCGCAGGATCGCCGCCAGCGTCGACAACGCCCTGGCCTGGCCGGTGGCGTGGCGGGTCCGGTCGGCCAGCTCGACCGCACGGTGCGCATACCACAACGCAGCCCGGGCATTGCCCTGCCGGTGCCGCAACCGGGCCAGCACGGTGTTCAGCTTCATCACCGCCGGCAGGTTCAGGCACACCGGGGTCAGTTCCGAAGCTCGCCGGCACTGGTCGTCCGCCTCGGCCAGGCGCCCCAGATCGGTGAGCAGCGCGGCCAGCGCCGTGTGGATCTGCAACCGCGCCGTCCCGTCCTCGGACTTCCACAGGTGTTCCAGCGCCTCGGCGTAGAGGTCCAGCGCCTCCTGCTCGAACCCACCCGCCGCCACCAGCGCGTTCGCCAGCCGGTGGGCCGCGGCCGCGCACAACGAAGGCTCGGCCAGTTCGTAGGCGACCTGCAGCGCCAACCGGCACAGCACAGCGGCCTCCGGTGCCCGGCCGACCCGCAGGTGCCACCGGGCGAGGTTCAGCGTCGAAGCGATCCGGCCCAGTGGGAAACCGTCGGTCTCCGCGAGTGCCAGCGCACGCCGGAGGTGGTGTTCCGCCTGCCCCTCTTCTCCCATGTGCATCAACACCACCGCGAGGTCGTTCAGGTGCGACCCGAGCACCTGACGCAGCTCCGGAACCGACTCCCCACCTTCGGCGAGGACCTCGTCGATGCTGCGGATCGCCCCGGTGAGGCAGCTGACCGCGTCGGCGTAGAAACCCATTTCGGTGATCAGCTCGGCGAACAACGCGGGGAGGTAAGCGCTTTCACTGCCACCGGCCGCGGCGATTTCCAGCAGCAGGTTCTTTTCCCGCACCACCCACTGCCGGGCCAGCGCCGCACTGCCGAAGCCGGCCCCCGGGTGCGTCCGGCTCACCGGCAGCCGCGGCGGCGGCTTGTGCGGGAAAACCAGGCGGTGCGCGTCGTAGGCCATCACCAGGTAGAAATCGAACAGCCGGCGCCGCACGGCCGAACCGTCGGCCAGCTGCTCGGCGACCGAGGCGGCGTAGGCGTGCACGAGGTCGTGGACGCGGTAGCGGTCCAGGTCGCTGGGGTGCTCGAGCAGGTGGGCCGCCACCAGGACGTCGAGCGAACGGCGAACAGCAGGCAAGGGGCGCCCGTCCCCGGCTGCCACCGCTTCGGCCGTCACCTCCGCACCGGGGTGCGCCCCGATCACCGCGAGCGCCCGTCGCTCACCGGGTCCCAGCACCTGGTAGGACGCCGTGAACGCCGCGCGCAGGCTCCGCTGGAGCGCGTCTCCCTCGTACCCGAGGTCCAAGAGCATGTCCGCGTCCCGCAGCTGCCCGGCCAGCGTCGACAGGAGCATGCCGGCGCGCGCCGCGGCGCGATCGGCCACCAACGTGAGCGCCAGCGGATTCCCCTGGCACACCCGCACGAGTTCGGCGACCCCGGCACGGTCGTCCCTGGCCCGTCGGCCGATCCTGCGGTCGAGCAGCGCGGTCGCGTCCGGCACGGCCAGCGGCGGCACCGTGACCACCGGCGGGGACACCGTCGCGGCCAGCGACGGCAACCGCCACCGCGAGACCACCAGCACCGTGCAGGCGTCGAGCACGCCCAGCAGCGGGGCGACCTGCTCGCGGCCACGCACGTTGTCGAGGATCACCAGCATCGACCGCTGGTGCAGCAGCGCCGAGAGCTTCGCCGCTCTCGCCACGGGGTTCACCACCTGGTCGACCGGGAAATCCAGCAGCGACAACAGCGTGTCCACGACCTCGCCGCTGTTCGCGGACGTCGCCTGACCGTCGCCCCGCAGGTCGAGCAGGACGACGCCGTGCCGGAACCGGCGCCGGGCCCGGTGCGCCCAGCGCACGACCGCCGTGGACTTGCCCACGCCCGGTCCCCCGGTCACCACGACCACGCCCCGGCGCGACGCACCGCTCGAATCGGAGGTGAAGGCGTCGAGTTCGGCGAGCAGTTCGGCTCGCCCCTCGACCCCGTCGCAGTCGGGGGGCACGTGCCACACGGCTTGCCCGGCCGGCTCCTCGGCAGCAGCCACGGCGCGCACCTGCACGGCCGGGCGCGGGAAGTCACCGTCACCCGAGATGACCTCGTCGTGCACGGCCCGCAGCTCGTCCGCGGCACGCAGCTCGCCGATGTCCCGGTACTCGCGGCGCTTGGCGAAGTAGAACTCGGTCACCTCGTCCGGGCGATCCGTTGCGGCCAGGGCCCGCAACCGCAGCTTCGCCAGGCTGAGCTCCAGCGGATGCGCGTGCTCCAGCTCCAGCAGCCTGCCGAGCGCCACGTCCGCATGCCCGACGGCGAGCAGCTCGGCGACGAGGAAAGCGTTGGCAGGCAGCCAATGGCCGCGCGTCCACTGCGCACGCCAGTCGTCGGCCCGCTGCGTCCGCAGGTCGGCCAGCGGATCGTCCCGCCACAGCCGCACCGCCGCCTGTGCCTCGATCTGGGCCCGCCGGTGGTCGCCGCGATCACGCAGCTCGCGCGCCCGCGCCATCCCGCGGGCGAACGCGCGGTGATCGACCAGCGCCTCGTCGATCTCCACCACGCACCCGTTCTTCCCGACCCCGACGCGCGCCGGGATTCCGCTCTTCTGCAGGGCTTGCCGGAGGTGGACGGCGTTCTGGTGCAGGGTGGCCAGCGCTCCTCGCGGCGCGTTCTCGTGCTCGGCCCACACCCAGTCCACGACCGCGTCGACCGGGAACCGCTGGTTGGGGGACGTCAGCAAGGCGGCGAGCACCTGCCTCGATCGCGGGTGAGCCCACTTCACATCCACTTTCCCGTGCAGCAGCATGGCCGTTTGCCCGAGAATTCCGAACGCGATTTCCACGCGGTCCCCCTTCGCCCTGGATCGGTCACCCGCCAACCGCTCCACCCCCCGGGCATTTTTCCATTGTCATCCGCGAATAACCACGTCAGAACCCTTGCGACGACCTGGATGACCGTCATTTTTGATCGATTGTCAACCGACAAAACCGCAGGCCGAAAGGCTTTTGTGAACCGCGCCCTCCACCTTCGTGACAACAACTGGACAAAACACGAGGAGGATCGCGATGACCGCCGGTACGTGGTTGCGCAGCCCCATCGGACGCACCGACGCGCACTGGGCGACCCGCTGCGGGACGAAGTCCGTCCTGGTGCTCGTCCCGCACGTCGTCGCCGGTGCACGGCTGCTGGATCTGCTGCCCCTGCTCGAAGCCGACCACCGTGTCCAAGTCGCGTTCACCGATCCCGAAGGCGGCGACAACTGGCAGGCCACCCACGAATTCCTGCGCGCACAGGGCGGCCCGGTGCTGCCGTGGGCGCAGGCCCGCCGCAGCGACGTCGACCTCGTCCTCGCCGGCAGCACCCGCGGCATCGACGACTTCACCGCCCCCGTGGTGCTGGTCCCGCACGGCGGCGGGCTCGGGCAGTACCGGCCCTGGCGCCCGCCCTTCGCCGTGGCGCGGCGCCACGACCCGCAGCTCGGTCTCGGGCCCGACCAGCTGGTGCGCGAAGGCCGGGTCCGCGCGGACGCGCTCGTCCTGGTCCACGACCGCGAGCGCGAACTCCTCGCCGAGGCTTGCCCGCGCGCCCTGCCCACCGCGGTCGTCGCGGGCGACGTCGCCCTCGACCGCATCACCGCCAGCCTGCCTCACCGCGACCGGTACCGGCACGCCCTCGGCGCCACCGAAGACGATCAGGTCGTCGTGGTCACCTCGACCTGGTCCCCCCGGTCGGCGTTCGGCCGTCACCCTGATCTGTTCGACCGTGTCCTGGCGGCGCTCCCGCGGGACGGCTACCGGGTCGTCGGGGTACTGCACCCCGCGATCTGGGCGCACCACGGGACCTGGCAGATCCGCTCCTGGCTGGCCGCCGCCCTCCGTTCCGGGCTCGTCCTGCTGCCACCGGAAGAAGGGTGGCGCGCGGCACTGGTCGCCGCCGACCACGTGCTCGGGGACTACGGATCCGTCACCGGGTACGGCGCCGCGGCAGGCGCGTCGATCCTGCTGGCCGGCGACCCCGGCCAGCCACTCCTGTGCGGCACCCCGGCCGAGGTCCTCGCCCGGCACGCACCCCGCTGGCAGCCCGGCCGGCCGCTGCGGCCCCAGCTGCGCGCCGCCAGGGAGGCCCGCGACGCCGCCGGGCTGCCGGACGTCGTCCGCGGCCTCCTGACCTCCCGCCCGGACGAGGCCGGCACGATCCTGCGCCGCACCCTGTACCGGCTGCTGGGCATTCCCGAACCGGCGCACGCCGTCCCGGTTGCCCCTGTCCCGCTGCCGAAACCGGTGACGGCATGACTGCCCGCCCCGCGGACCTCACGACGTGGCACTACACCTGCGGCCACCACGAAGGCACGGTGGTCACCGGCGCTCCGGACGACCGGGCTTCGCTCGCCGACGCGGTGATCACCCCGGCCCGGTCCCGCGAAGCCGACGGCCGCGCCGCGCTGGCCGGGCTCTTCGACCGGCTCCCGGGGCTCACCCTGGCCGCCGTCCCGATCCGCTCGACCGGTCTGCTGCTCGGCGACCGCCTCGGTCACCTCACCCTGACCGGCCACGGGCCCGCCGAACCGGCCGCGGTCGTCGCCTGCGCGTGGTTGACCACCGGACGGCCCTTGACCACCCTGGCGGCGATCACCGGCTGGGCATGCCGTCCCGGGTCCGCCAGGTGGCGGCCGGAGACCACTTCGCCACCCTGGATGATCTGGTGGGAGTGCTCCACCGTCGAGGTGGCCGAACGGAGGACCTCCGCGGGTGACCGGACCTCGGCGCGCGGGCGGAACTCGTGGTTCTGGTGGCGGTGCACGCCGCCGAGGGGGTCGGTTCCGTAGACCAGGCGGACGGCGGGCCGGCCCGTCGGCCGCGGCCGACGTCGGCGAGCAGCTCGTCGCCGGCCCACCTCGCCGTCCTCGAGCGGCTGGACGTCGAACGCGTTTGTTCAGTGCCGGGCCGGCCCTCCGTCCGCCGAGCTCATCCGCTTCGTGAACCGCGCCGCCACGTCGCGCAGCTTGATGTTCGTGTGCTGGGACTCCACGATCAGACGGTGCATCGCCGCGTCCTCGGTGACGCGGTGGATCAGCATCAGCATGCCCTTGGCCTGCTCGATCACCGCCCGGGTCTCCATCGCGTTGCGCAGCTCGTCCGCCAGCCGGCGCGCTTCGCGGTACCTGCGCGTCAGCCGCAGCACCGTCTCCACGCACAACGTGAACAGGCGTAGCACCTTCGTGTCGAACTCGTGGTAGCCGTGGGTCTCGAAGCCGAACAGCGTGATCGCGCCCACCAGGGTGTCGTCCACCCGCAGGGGGACCGCCAGGTAGCTGCCCACGCCGAGTTCCTTGGCCGCCGCCACGAATTCGGGCCACTGGTCGCCCGTCTCGGCGACCGCCACCCGGACCACCTCGCCCGTCAGTGCCGCGAGCAGGCCGGGGCCGTCGCCCGCCGCGTACTGGACGTCGTCGATGCGCCGGGCTCGCTCGTCGGTGAAGGCCGCGGTCTGCGTCACGCCGTCGCGGACGACCATGATGCTGGCCAGGTCCGCGTCCGGGACCACCCGGACCGCCTCGCCGCAGACCGCGTCGAGCAGGCCGGGCGTGTCGGACATCGATTCGAGGACCCCGACGAGGTCCGCCAGGACGGCGTTCAGCTCGTCGACCCGCTCCGCCATGCCGTCGCCAGTGGTCGGCAAGGCCCACCCCTCCCATGCGTCAAGCGGCGAGCACGGGATCGAGCTCGCCAGCAGCGTCAACAGAGACCACCGCTGGCGTTTCAACGGGTCCGAACGAATTCTACCGGCCACGGACCGCCGGTTTGGCGGAGGCCGCGCCGGGTAGCCGACGAAGATGGACAATCCGGCTGTTGACGACGAGCTGTGGGCGGAGTTCCACCGGGTGGTGAACATGACCTCGCGCGAGCTGGAGGACTGGCTGCGCACCCGCGACGCGGGCCCGGAGACGGAGCCGCTCCCCGACGAAGCGGGGCCGCCGACGGGGCACCAGGTCCTGGGCGTCCTGCGCAAACGGCGGTCCGACGTGGACGACCGCGACGCCGACGTGATGCGGAAGGTGGTCGACCGGGTGCTCTCGGAGCGCCGCGACGACCTCGAGCCGACGGCGGGCGAGGCCCACTGGCGCCACCGCCTGATGTCGATCGGCCACGACCCGCTCAAACCCGCCTGACCAAAGCGCCCCAATGTGGCGTTCGTTGCGTCCAACGCACCCAATGTGGCGTTCGGTGCGTCCAACGCACCGAACGCCACATTGGGGCGCTTGAGACTCAGCCGGCGATGGCCTGCCAGCGCTGGTTGGGCCCGTTGGTCGGCTTGTACAGGCCGATCCGGGCGCCGTCCTCACGGGACTCGCTCGTGACGTCGAGCAGCTGCCCGCTCGCCGCGTTGACGAACGTCCAGGTGCCGTCACCGGTCGTGGACAGCGTCCACTGCGCCGCCGGGTCGCACGCGCCCGGCGCGGCCAGCGTCACCGCGCCACCCGACGTGCTGAGCACCTGGCCGGTGCCCGCGTTGGTGATGGTGAACCGGTCGCGGTTGCCGTAGCGGCCCGTGCGGTCGGTGAGCGTCCAGCGCTGCGACGCCGCCGAAGCGTCCGTCGTCCGCTGGACCAGCGTGCCGTTCTCCGCCGACAGCGACTTGCCACTCTGCACCCCGGTGAAGGTGAACGGCTTGCCCGAGCCGATGCCCGTGCCGGCCGCCGTCGACGAGACGCCGTTCACGAGGAACGTCGTCACCGAACGCGCCGGCACCCGCAGCGTCGCCTTGCCCGCCGACACCCGCACCGGCTTGCCGCGCTGCAGGGCCCCGTTGACGTCGGTGACGACCGGCGTCACCGAGGCGCCCGGGCGCACGGTCCGGAAGCCCGACAGGTCCAGCGTGACGTCCTGGTCGTCGGTGCCCGCGTTGGTGTGCACGACCGCGGACAGGTCCTCGCCCCGCATCGCGACCGTCGACGCGGTGTCGTTCACGCCGATCAGCCGGTCACCCGGCTTGATGTAGTGGGTGAAGTTGCGCATCGTGTTGAACTTGGTGTTCGTCTTGATCTGGCACGTCTGCAGGGTGGCGTTCTTCGGGCAGTCGAACGGGACCTGGATCTCGCCCCAGTTCATCCCGGCCGCGGACTCGCCGCCCGGCTTCATGTTGTTGTAGTCCTCGATCGGCTGCCAGCTGACCCACGCGCTCGGCTCGAGCAGCCGCAGGTCGTCGGTGATCTGCTTGGCCATGCCGAGGCCGGGGTCCATGTTCGTGAAGTCCTGGCGGTCCAGCCAGCTGCCGCCGACCTCGCTCATCCACAGCGGCTTGTCCGCGCCCTTGGCCAGGTCGCGCGGGACCGGCCGGTTGCCGGTGCCGTAGGTGTGCACGTTGAGCCGGCCCGCCGCCGCGCGGGCGTCGGCCGACCAGCCGTTCCAGTCCGCGGCGAAGATGTCCGGGTTGGTCTCGTCGGGCGCGGAGACGATCGCCCGCGAGCCGGCCGACTTCAGGGCCGCGGCCATCGCCGGGATCAGCTGCGACTGGACCGCCGGGCCGATGTGCGCGCCTTCCTGCCGCCCGCCGGTCGGGTTGCCGTCGGCGCCGAGGGTGGTCTTCCAGTAGTTGGTGTTCGGCTCGTTCAGCGGGTTCACCGAGGCGAACTTGATGCCGTGCGCCTTTTCGAGGGCGCGCACGGCCTGCGTCATGTACGCGGTGAAGTCGCCGATCTTGTCGGTGCGCAGCTGCTCGTCGGTGGCGTTGAAGCCGCCCGAGACGTAGCCGGAGACGGTCTGGAAGTACGGCGGCGAGTTGCTGAACGCCTCCCACTTCGTGACCTGCTTCTTGATCTTGTCGATCCACCAGCGCTGGTTCGGGTCGGCCTTGGGGTCGAACTCGGCCGGGTCGCCGGGGGTCCACCAGTCCTTGTCGGTGCGGGTGGTGCCGGCCGGCGCCTTCCACCAGCCCGGCACCGCGGCGCCCGCACGCAGGTACGACGGGACGTCGGGGGCGTTGCCGCCGCCGACGTTGAACCGGGCGATGTTCAGGTTCAGCCCGTCCGGGCCGAAGACCAGGTCCGCCAGCTTGTTCCGGATGGCGTCGGGGTAGCCGCCGGTCGCCTCGGCCATCCAGGCCAGGCTGGCGCCCCAGCCGTCGAACGGCTGCTGCCGGTAGGTCGGGTCCGGCTTCACGGTCACCGTGGTGGCCGCTTCCGCCGGTGCGGCAACGACCGCGCCGCCTATCAACGGTACACAAAGGACGGTGAGCAAACGCCGCAAGTTCATCGTCGAACTGCCCTTCGGTGCGGTGGGGACTTTCTCAGGCCTCGGTGTGGCCCAGCAGCGGCCGCGGCACGAACCGGGCCGCGGGGTCGAGCATCGTGCCGAGTTCGAGCACGACCAGTTCGTTGGCGCCGGCCCGGACCACCGGGCGCGGCACGTACAACGTGCGTTGCGGGCCGCGCCGCCAGTAGCGGCCGAGCGCGAACCCGTTGAGCCACGCGACGCCCTTGCCCCACTCCCCGGTGTCGAGGAACAGGTCGGCGGGCTCGTCGACGTCGATCTCGGCGCGCAGCACCACCGGACCGGCCACCGCACCCGCCACCGGCGAAGGCGACGAAGGCCGCAGCGCGGGCAGCGCGGCCAGGTCGAACGGCAGCACGTCCCAGCCGGTCAGCGGCTCGCCGTGCAGCGCCGCCCCGCCGATGATGCCCTTCGCCTCGCCGATGCGCGGGCCGTAGTCGACACGGCCCTGGTCCTCGACCAGCACCAGCAGCTCGCCGGCCGCGCGCGGCAGCGGGATCGCGCGCTCGTGGTGGTCGCGGCTGAGGGTGCCGACGAGGTCGCCGTCGAAGAACACGGTGGCGCGGTCGCGGACCTCGCCGAAGGTCAGCACGCCGGGCCGGTCGCCCTCGACGGCACACCGCAGCAGCGCGAGCTGCGGCATCGGCGTGAGCTCGTCGAACGCGGGCAGGTCCTCGTGGAACTCCCAGGTGCCCCATCGCTCCGGGGCGTCGAGCAGCCGGACCGGGTCACGCAGCACGCCGGACGGCGTCGGCGCGGGCCGGGCCGGCGGCGGGACCGTGTCCGGCACCTTGTGGTAGCGGGCGATCACGTCACGGAAGGCGTGGTACTTCGGCGTCGGGTCACCGGCCTCGTCCAGCGGCGCGTCGTAGTCGTAGGACGTGATCAGCGGCTGGTAGACGCCCTTGTCGTTGGCGCCGTTGGTGAGGCCGAAGTTGGTGCCGCCGTGGAACATGTACAGGTTGACCGACGCGCCCGCGGCGAGCAGCGCGTCGAGCTCCGCCGCCGAGTCCGCGGCCGACGTCGTGTGGTGGTGCGCGCCCCAGTGGTCGAACCAGCCGTTCCAGAATTCGCTGCACATCAGCGGCCCGGTCGGCTGGTGCGCGCGCAGGATCGCCAGCCGCGCCTCGGCGGCCGACCCGAACGACGCGGTGCGGTGCAGCCCCTCGAGGCTGCCCGCCTCCAGCATCTCCGGCGTCGGCTGGTCCACTGTGGTCAGTGGCACGGTGATGCCGGACTCGCGCGTGTGGTCGGCAAGCGCTTTCAGGTAGCGCTTGTCGTCGCCGAACGCGCCGTACTCGTTTTCGACCTGGACCAGCAGCACCGGCCCGCCGCGGTCGATCTGGTGCGGGACGACGACCTCGTACACCTTCGTGAGGTACTCGCGGACGGCGTCCAGGTACTTCGGCTCGTACCGGCGCACCCCGACCGACGGGTCGCGGAACAGCCAGGCCGGCAGCCCGCCGTTGTCCCACTCGGCGCAGATGTACGGGCCGGGCCGCACGATCGCGTACATCCCGGCGTCGGCGACCATCCGCAGGAACCGGTCCAGGTCGAGCCCGCCGGTCAGGTCGAACGTGCCGGGCTCGGGGGCGTGGGCGTTCCACGCCACGTACGTCTCGATGGTGTTGAGCCCCATCCGCCGGGCCTTGTCGATCCGGTCGGCCCACAGGTCCGGGTGCACCCGGAAGTAGTGCAGGGCGCCGGACAGGATGCGGAACGGGCGGCCGTCGAGCAGGAAGTCGTGCTCCCCGATGGCGAACTCAGGCATGCGGGCCCGCCTGCGGGGTCAGCTGGAGCACGCTCCAGGACAAGGGTGGCAGTGTCACGGTGATCGTCGTCCCCCCGGGATCGGACGTCGCGGCGGCGCCGGGTAGCGGCACCGGCCGGACCGGTTGTGAGTCTGCGGTGTTCACCGTGTGGCGGGTCTCGCCGTCCGGTGTGGTCAGGGTTTCGGCGGCGTACACGCCGAAGCGGGCGCCACGCAGGCGGATCCGGACCTCGGTCGGCGACGCCGTCGCGCGGTTGGTCAGGAACACCGCCCCGCGCCCGGATTCCTCGACCGTCGCGGCAACGTCGACGAGGTCGACTTCGCCGTGCTGCGCGGTGCGGAGCCGGTCGCCGTCGACCGACAGGCGCAGGCTCGCGCCGCCGGCCAGCGCGGCCACCCGCTGGAACGGGTGGAACGTCGTCTGCCGCCACGCCGGCCCGCCGGGTTCGCTGCGGATCGGCGCGATGACGTTCACCAGCTGGGCCTGGTTCGCCATGGTCACGCGGTCGACGTTGCGCAGCAGGGAACTGAGCAGCGATCCGACGACGACCGCGTCGGTGACGGTGTAGGTGTCCTCGATGATCCGCGGGTGGTGCCGCCAGCCGCCCGCGGCCAGCTCGGCCTGGTCGACCTCGTTCCAGCGGCGCAGGTCCCAGACGTTCCACTCGTCGACGCTGATCCCGATCTTCTTGTCGAGCCCCAGCTCGGCGAGGGTTTCGTCGATGACCCCGGCCGTCGTGCGGATGTAGCGGTCGAGCGCGGCGCCGCTGGCCAGGTAGCTGTCGGTGTCGCCGTGCAGCTCCTGGTAGTAGGCGTGCAGCGAGATGTGGTCGACCAGCTCCGCGGTGTGGCGCAGCACCGTGCGCTCCCACGAGCCGAACGTCGGCATGTCGGCGTGCGAACTGCCGGCCACGACCAGCTCGAGGTCGGGGTCGATCATCCGCATGAGCCGCGCGGTCTCCGCGGCCAGGCGGCCGTACTCCTCGGCCGTCTTGTGGCCGATCTGCCACGGGCCGTCCATCTCGTTGCCCAGGCACCACAGCTTGAAGCCGAACGGGCGGTCGGCGCCGTTGGCGCGCCGCCGCTCGCTCAGTTCCGTGCCGCCGGCGTGGTTGCAGTACTCCAGGACGTCGGCTGCTTCCTGGATGCCGCGGGTGCCGAGGTTGACGGCGTACATCACCTCGGCACCCGCGGCTTCGGCCCACGCGACGAATTCGTGCAGGCCGAAGCGGTTGGACTCGACGCTGTGCCACGCCGGGTCCAGCCGGGCCGGGCGCGATTCGACCGGCCCGACGCCGTCTTCCCAGCGGTAGCTGGAAACGAAGTTGCCGCCGGGGTAGCGGAGCACGGTCGGCCCGAGTTCCCGGACCAGCTCCAGGACGTCGCCGCGGAAGCCGCGACCGTCCGATGTGGAGTGTCCTGGTTCGTACAGCCCGGTGTAGACCGACCGGCCCATGTGCTCCACGAACGAGCCGAAGAGGCGACGCGGGACCGGGCCGATGACCTGACCCGCGTCGCCTTCGATGTGGACGGTCATCCGGCGCTGACCGTGAAGCCCTGCTGGTTGCCGTAGTCGACGAGCGCCTGCTGCCAGGCCGCCAGCCCCGCGTCGAGGCCGGTGTTGGCGAGGTAGGCCTTGCCGACGGTGTCGCTGTAGATGCTGTTGGCGTAGGTCTGGAACGGCAGGTAGGTCCAGCCCGGGGCGACGTCCTTCGACGCCTGGGTCAGCACCTCGTTGACCTTCTGTCCGCCGAAGTACGGCATGGCCTGGTCGACGAACGCGGGCGAGGTCAGGTCGGCGGTGGTGGACGGGAAGCCGCCGCTCTTGATGAACGGCTGGACGCCGCCGCCGTGGTTGAGCCAGCGCACGAACGCCGCGGCCAGCGCCGGGTTCTTGCTCTGCTTGACCACGGACTGGGTGCTGCCGCCGTTCTCCGCGGTGACCGCCTTCTGGCCGTCGTAGGTCGGCATCGGCGCCACGGCCCACTTGCCGCTGCCCGCGGTCACCGAGGAGATGAAGTTGCCGGGCATCCAGGCGCCGGTGGGCAGGGTCGCGATGGTGCCGTCGCCGAGGGCGCGGAACCAGTCGTCGGACCAGCCGGCGATCGGCGAGAGCAGCTTGCCCTCGACCAGCTGGTTCCAGACCGACGTCCACTTCTTGGTGCCGGCGTCGCCCAGGTTGATCTTCACGTTCCGGCCGTCGACGGAGAACGGGTGGCCGCCCGCCTGCCAGATCATGCTCAGCGTGAACCCGGCGTCACCGGTGTCGGCGGTGATGTACTTGGTCGGGTCGGCGGTGTGCAGCTTCTTCGCCGCGTCGACGTACTCGGCCCAGGTCTTCGGCACGGCGATGCCGTACTTCTCGAAGACCTCCTTGTTGTAGAACAGGGCCATCGGGCCGGAGTCCTGCGGGAGACCGTAGAGCCCGTTGCCGTTCTTGACCTGCGTCCACGTCGAGGCGCTGTAGTCCTTCTCGAACGAGCCGAAGCCGTAGGAGTTGAGGTCGACCAGCGAGTCGGTCAGCGCGAACTGCGGGAGGGCGTAGTACTCGATCTGGGCGACGTCGGGGGCACCCGAGCCGGCCTTGATCGCGTTCTGGAGCTTGGTGTACTCGTCCTTGTTGGTGCCCGCGTTGACGTAGTTGACCTTGACGTTCGGGTATTCCTTCTGGAACGCGGCCACCTGGTCCTTGGCCGACGGGGTCCAGCTCCAGTACGTGATCTCGCCGCCGGCCTTCAGCGCGGCGTCGACGGAGTCCTGGGTGCCGGTGGCGGCGGCGGGCGCGGAGGACGTGCCCCCGGAAGAGCAGCCGACCGCGAGCGCGGCGGCCAGCGCGACGGCGGCGAACGCCTTGGCGCGGGTGCGGATTCTTGACATCGGGTGTCCCTTCACGGCGGTGTGACGGCGGGTTACTGCTTCACGCTTCCGGCGCTCAGCCCGGACTGCCAGAACCGTTGCATGAGCAGGAAAGCGACGACTAGGGGGATGATCGTGATCAGCGACCCGGTGAGGACCAGGTTGAAGATCGGCTGGGCGCCGGCGCCGTTGGCCTGGGCGCTCCACTGGTTGAGCCCGACGGTCAGCGGGTACCACTTCGGTTCGCTGAGCATGATCAGCGGCAGGAAGTAGTTGTTCCACGTCTGCACCATCGTGAACAGCGAGACCGTGATGATCCCGGGGACCAGCTGGCGCAGCGTCACGGTGAGGAAGATCCGGATCTCGCCCGCGCCGTCGATCCGCGCGGCTTCCAGGAGCTCGTCGGGGATGGCGTCGGCGGCGTAGACCCAGATCAGGTACAGGCCGAACGGGCTGATCAGCGACGGGATGAGGACCGCCCACGGCGTGTTGGTCAGCCCCATCTTGCTGAACATCAGGAACGTCGGCACGGCCAGCGCGGTCGGCGGCACGGCCACGGCCCCGAGGACGACGGCGAACACGCCGCGGCGGCCGGGGAAGCGGTACTTGGCCAGCCCGTAGCCCGCGGCCGTGGCGAGGATCGTCGCGCCACCGGCGCCGACCACGACGTAGAGCAGGGTGTTCCCGAGCCAGCGGAAGAAGATGCCGTCGTTGTAGGTGAACGTCTGGCCGATGTTGTCGAACAGCGCGAACGTGCCGCCGAGGGACAGCCCCGACGTCGAGAACAGGTCCGGCTGGGTCTTGGACGCGTTGATCACCAGCCACGCCAGGGGAACCAGGGTGTAGATCAGGTAGAGCGCCATGAAGCCGGTGAGGACACGCGACTTGCGGGGCTTGGTCACGGAGAACTGTGTCTTTGAAAGTACAGCCACGTCACATCTCCTTCCGGGAGCCGCGCAGCTGCACGACGTAGGCGATGACCGCGGTGATCACGCCCATCACGATCGCGACGGCGGCGGAGTAGTTGTATTGCTGCCCGTTGAAGGAAAGGTTGTAGGCGTACATGTTCGGCGTGTAGTTCGTGACGATCATGTTCGGCACGAGGTTGCGCATGATGTTCGGCTCGTTGAACAGCTGGAAGCTGCCGATGATCGAGAAGATCGTGGCGACCACGATGGCGCCCCGGATCGCGGGGAGCTTGACGGACAGGATCGTGCGGAACGTGCCGGCGCCGTCGATCGCGGCCGCCTCGAACAGCTCCTTGGGGATCACCTTCAGCGCGGAGTAGAAGATGAGCATGTTGTAGCCGACGAACTCCCACGTGACGACGTTGCCGATCGACGTGAGCAGCCAGTTCTGCGACAGCGGCTTGATCGCGTCGGTGCCGAACAGGTGGTTGAGGTCGGCCGCGAGTCCGAAGTGGTCACCGTAGATGAAGCCCCACATCAGCGCGGCGACGACGGCGGGGACCGCGTACGGCAGGAAGATCACGATCCGGAAGAACCCGGCGGCGTGCAGCCGCGCGCTGTCGATCGCCAGCGCGGCGATCAGCGCGAGCACCAGCATGATCGGCACCTGCACGACGAGGAACACCAGCACCCGCTGGAAGGCGTCCCAGAACTTCGGGTCGCCGAACACCTGGAGGTAGTTGTCGGCGCCGACGAACACCGTGCCGCCGAAGAAGGCCTGGTCCCGGTAGAGGCTGAGCACGAACGCGTACACAACCGGCGCGATGAAGGCCAGCGCGAACACGACCATGAAGGGGGCGACGAAGAGCCAGCCCCGCCATTTCCGCCGCGGCCGGCGGGCCGCGGGCGCCCGGCGCGAAGGCACCGGGGCGGGCGGAGCCGCTGTGGACGTCATCGTCTCTCCGAGTGATCGCGTGCGCCGGGTCTGGACCCGGCGCGATGTTTACGTCAACATGGACGGCCGCAGAGTAACGTGTTGACGTAAACATGTCCAGGACACCAAGGAGTGACCGTGCCGCGCCAGACAGCGACGTCATCCGCACCCGGCCCCGCGCGGCGCCGGGGCCCGTCGATGGCGGACGTCGCCCGCGAGGCGGGGGTGTCGGGCCAGACGGTTTCCCGGGTGGCGAACGGGAAGACGAACGTCGACGACGCCACCCGCGAGCGCGTCCTGGACGCGATGCGGCGGATCGGCTACCGGCCCAACAGCGCGGCCCGCGCCCTGCGCAACGGCCAGTTCCGCAGCATCGGCGTGATCATTTCGGCCCTCCCGACGTTCGGCAACAGCAGAACCCTCGACGCCATCGCGGCGGCGGTCGTCCCGGAGGGCTTTTCGATCATCCTGATGCCGGTGACGCGCCCGACGCAGGGCGAGGTGACGGGCGCGTTCAGCACGTTGAACGAGCAGGCCGTCGACGGCGTCATCATCCTCATCGAGCAACACCAGCTCGACCAAAGCGAGATCGAACTGCCACACGGGCTCCCGGTGGTGGTGATCGACTCGAGCGCCCGCTACGACTACCCGGTGGTGGACAACGACCAGGCGGACGGCGCCGCCCGGGCGACGAGCCACCTGCTGTCGCTGGGGCACTCGACGGTCTGGCACATCGCGGGACCGCCCCAGTCGTATTCGGCCGAGCGACGCCGGAAGTCGTGGCAGGCCACTTTGGAGCGGGCAGGTTGTGCGGTCCCACCGGTCCTGGTCGGCGACTGGTCGCCGGAATCGGGCTACCAGGCGGGCCTCCGCCTGGCGGCGGACCCCTCGGTGACGGCGGTGTTCGCGGCGAACGACCAGATGGCACTGGGCTTGTTGCGGGCGTTGCACGAGTCCGGCCGCGCGGTGCCGGCTTCGGTGAGCGTGGTGGGCTTCGACGACATGGAGGAGTCGGCCCACTTCTGGCCGCCGTTGACGACGATCCGCCAGTCGTTCGAGGCGGTGGGCCGGCACGCGGTGAAGGCCCTGCTGGCGGAGATCGAGACCGGCACCGAGGCCGGCGAACCGGTGTTGCTGCCGACGGAACTGGTGGTCCGGTCGAGCACGGCACCGCCACCCGCCTGACCCGAAACTGTCGGTGCCTTTCGGTAGTGTGGAAAACGGGGGGCGCCCCCGCGGGCCGGGCCTCGCACGTCGTGATCGGGTGGGCAGCACCGGTGTCCGGCCGGGCATGTCACGTGATTGGGCGGGCATCACGTGTGATCAGAACGGCATCACTCGTGATTGAGCGGGCATCGGCGCGATGCCCCGGCGATCACGCGTGTCGCCCCGCCAATCACGAGTGATGCCCCTTCAATCACGCGAGATGCCTCTCCGATCACGGGAACCGACCCTTCGGGTATGCGAGACGACCGGGTCGGTGCGCGAGGGGCGCGCGAGCAACTAGCCGGGTCGGTGCGCAAAGCGGGCGAACGGCCGGGATCCGCGATGCCGGCGGGAAGCAGCGAGGCGACCAAGCCGCGGGTGAGGTGACCGGGTTCGCGACCGGCGACGGTAAGAAGGCAGGGCGAGCTGCCCCTGAGGCGGGGCGAGGTCCGCGAAAGGCGACGGCGGGCAGCCAGGCGGGTGGGTTCCAAACGCGCGGCGGGCAGCTGGGCGGGTGGGTTCCAAACGCGCGGCGGGCAGCTGGGCGGGTGGGGCCGAGCGCGCGGGCGGGTGGGCGTGGGCGCGAACGAGCCGTTTCAGGCGGGCGGGGCGGGGGCATTACCGGCCACCAAGCCGGAAACCCCGGTACCCCCAACGTCCCAGTGGTGTGGACCGTTCGGCCCCACCCACGGAAACGAGGCCGTCATGCTTGCCATTCTCGCCGCCGTTCTCTTCGGGCTTGCCCTGCTCATGGAGCTGGCCGGGTTCGGGCTGGGGCCCGTGATCACCACCGGGACGCTCACCACCGCCGGGTTGCTTTGTGTTGCTCTGCACCTGGCCGGGGTGGCCACCGATCGGTCGCGGTTCAGCCGGCGGCGGCGTCGCTGACGCGCCTCAGCACCTGGGCGAACACCTCCGGCGACTGGGCTCCCGCCACGCCGAACCGCTGGTCGATCACGAAGAACGGGACACCGGACGCGCCGAGGGCGCGGGCCTGCTCGCCGTCCGCCGCCACCTCTGCTTCGTATGCGTCGGACTCGAGGACCGCTCGTGCCTCGGCTGCATCCAGTCCCGCTTCCGTGGCCAGTGTGACCAGGGAATCGTGGTCGAACAGGGACCGCCGCTCGGTGAAGTGGGCCGCGTAGAACCGGTCGACGACCGCGTCGGCCATGCCGTGCTCGGCCGCGAGGTGGACCAGGCGGTGGCCGTCGACCGTGTTGCCCATGTGGACGCCGTCGAGGTGGTACTCGAGGCCGTCGGCGGCCGCGCGGTGCTCCATGTCGGCTTCCATCGCGTCCGCTTCTTCCAGTGTGCGGCCGTACTTCTCGGCGAGCACCTCGCGCGTCGGCCGGGACGTGCCGCGCGGGAACGACGGGTCCAGCTGGAACGAGTGGTGCACCACCTCGACGTCGACACCCACCTCGGCGACCGCCCGCTCGAAGCGGCGTTTGCCGAGATAGCACCAGGGACAGACCAGATCGGACCAGATGTCTACGCGCACGAACCCACGCTAACCGAAGGGGCGCCGCGCACTTCAAGGTAACCGGACCCCACCTGCGGACTGTGACATCCGGGGCTTCGCCCCGAGCCGGGGACTCCGCCACCCGGACCCCCGAAGCTAGGGTGAACCGGTGACCGTCTCGACCGACGACATCGTCCGGCACGCGGCCCGGCTGCTGATGGCCGGGACGCGCCTCGACCTCGGGCGGATGGCGGCCGAGCTCGGGATCTCGCGCACCACCTTCTTCCGCCGCGTCGGCAACCGCGACGACCTCATGGGCGCCGCGCTGCGGCTGCTGTCCGAACGGACCTGGCAGCGGGCGCTCGACGGCTGGCGCGCCCAGCACGGCGACGCCGTCCGGTCGCCGGACGGCCGCCTGCGCTGCCTGTGGGTCATGGAGGCCTACCGCCGCGAAGTCGCCGCCAGCGAAGGGATGCGCAAGCTGATCGAGGCGGAGTCGGCGATCGCCCTCCGCGTGCTGACCGACCCGCGCGGCGCCGTCCAGCCCGGACTGGTCGACGCGCACGTCGAACTCTTCCGGGCCGACGTCGGCGCGGCCGGACTGGCCCCGCTCGTGGGACTGCCGGACCTGGCCTTCGCGGTGGTGCGGCTCGGCGAGTCGTTCCTCTACTCCGACGTCCTCGCCGCCCGCTCGGTGGACCTCACCGTTGCGACGACGCTGGTCGACACCCTCGTGCGCGGCGCCCTGGAACCGGTGCGCGTGCACTGAGCGACCGCACAGTTCGTCAGACCACTCCCCCATTCGGAGGATGTGGAACATTTCGCCAAGGTGTTTCATAGGCGTCGGGACAGCGGTTACCCCGTACCCCACCCGCGGCACGTGTTCCTGTTGCCGTGCACCAGTTCTGCCGATCCGCCCGTCTGTGTCCGGGCGCGCTTTCGCCTGCCCGGGGAAAGAGAGCGATCCATGTCCGCACTCACGAGCCCGCCGACGACGTCCGGCTCGCGTGAGAAAATTTCCCGCCGCCGTGGGTGGCGCGCCAAGACCGCCGGCGTCGTGCTGGCCGCTCTGGCGCTGACCACCGCGGTCGCCGCACCGGCGCCCGCCGCCGCGAACCCCTACGAGCGGGGGCCCGACCCGACCACGGCCAGCATCGAAGCCTCGCGCGGCTCGTTCGCGACGAGCACCGTGACCGTGTCGCGGCTGGCCGTCTCCGGCTTCGGCGGCGGCACGATCTACTACCCGACGACCACGACCGCCGGCACGTTCGGCGCGATCTCGATCGCGCCCGGCTTCACCGCCACCCAGTCGAGCATGGCCTGGCTGGGCCCGCGCCTGGCCTCGCAGGGCTTCGTGGTGTTCACCATCGACACGATCACCACCTCCGACCAGCCCGACAGCCGCGGCCGGCAACTGCTGGCTTCGCTGGACTACCTGACGCAGCAAAGCAGTGTCCGCTCGCGCATCGACAGCAGCAGGCTCGGCGTCGTCGGGCACTCCATGGGTGGTGGCGGCACGCTCGAAGCGGCCCGCTCCCGGCCGTCGCTGCAGGCCGCGGTGCCCCTGACCGGCTGGAACCTGACGAAGAACTGGTCGACGCTGCGGGTGCCGACGCTGGTTGTCGGGGCGCAGTCGGACACCATCGCGCCGGTGGCTTCGCACTCGATCCCGTTCTATACGAGCCTCCCGTCCACACTGGACCGTGCGTACCTCGAACTGCGCGGCGCCAGCCACTTCGCGCCGAACACCTCCAACACGACGATCGCGAAGTACACGCTGTCCTGGCTCAAGCGCTTCATCGACAACGACACGCGGTACGAGCAGTTCCTCTGCCCCATCCCGAGCAGCAGCCTGTCCATTTCGGACTACCGCGGCAACTGCCCGCACAACGGCTAGGCACCGGGCACGCCGAGGGTCACGACGATCTTGCCCTTGGCGTGCCCGGTTTCCGAGTACGCGAACGCGGCACGCAGGTCGTCGAACGGGTAGCTCCGGTCGACGATCGGCGTGACCGCGCCGCGCTCCACGAAAGCCGCCAGCTCGCGGAGGACCGCTGCCTTGTCCGGGCAGGCCACGGCGTCCGCGAGCACGACCCGCCGGCGTGCTATCCACCCGGACACCAGGGCCGCGAAGACGTGGCCCGCGGGCTGGATCCACCGCCCTGCCGGGCCGCCGACGGCGACGAAAGTCCCGTCCCGTGCGAGCACCCGACGGCAGGCGAACACCGACCTGCTGCCGGCGACGTCCAGCACGACGTCGTAGCGGTGGCCGCTGCGGGTGAAGTCCTCCGTGCGGTAGTCGAAAACCCGCTCCGCGCCGAGCGAGCGCACCAAGGAGGTGTTGGTGCTCACCGCGTCGACCTCGGCGCCGAGCGCCCGAGCCAGCTGGACGGCGAACGTGCCGACTCCGCCGGAAGCGCCGTTGACCAGCACCCGCTGCCCGGCTTCGACACCCCGCAGGGCCAGCAGCGCCGTGACGGCCGCCATCGGCATCGCCGCCGCCTGCTCGTGGGTGAGGTTCGACGGCATCGGCGCGAGCAGCTCCTCGCGCACGCGGACGTACTCGGCGTGCGCGCCCCGCGGCAGCAGCGCGTAGACGTCTTCGCCGGGCGAGAACCGGGCGCCGGCCGTCACGACGCGGCCCGCCAGGTCGCACCCGAGGACGCCCACCGGTGGACGGCGGCCGAAGCCGCCGGGCATCAGGCGGGCCACGTAGGGCTCGCCTCTCAGGAAGTGCCAGTCGTACGGGTTGACCGATGTGGCGTGCACCCGCACCAGCACCTCACCCGCCGCCGGCACGGGATCCGGGACATCTTCCCAGGTCAAGCCCTCCGCCGACCCATACGCACGCTGAACCAGAGCCTTCATCACCACTCCCTTACGTTGTAAGTCGTACGTCGTAAGGTACGCCGTACACCGTAAGAACGTCAACGCCGCCTTACCTTGTACGATCTTGTGGGTGACAACCGACGCGCGGATGCCCCTGAGCCGCGAGCGCGTCCTGCGCGCGGCCGTCGACCTCGCGGACGAACACGGGTTACGAGCGCTGACCATGCGCCGGCTCGCCGAAGAGCTCGGCGCCGAGGCGATGTCGCTCTACTACCACGTCGCCAAGAAAGAGGACGTGCTCGACGGCATCGTCGACGTCGTGGCCGGCGAGATCAACGAGGCCGTCGCCCGCGTCGAGCCGTTGCCGGACTGGAAGGCGTCGGTGCGGCTGCGGATCCTGGCGGCGCGGCAGGTGTTCCTCCGGCACCGCTGGGCGCCGGCCCTGTTCGAGACGCGGTCGTCGACGAGCGCCGAGGTCCTGCGCTACTACGACACCCTGGTCGGCCTGCTGCGCGACGGCGGGTTCTCCTACGACCTGGTGCACCACGCGCTGCACGCGCTCGGCAGCCGCGCGCTCGGGTTCAGCCAGGAGCCGTTCGACCCGAGCGCCGGCGAGCCTGCCGTGGGGCCGGTGGACCTGTCCTGGCAGCTGCCGAACCTGGCCGGGATGCTGAGCGAGATCGCCCACGACGACCCGGATTCGACCCTGGGCTGGTGCGACGACCAGGCCGAGTTCGAGTTCGGCCTCGACCTCATCCTCGACGGCCTCGACCGGCTGCGGTAGTCCACCAGGTGGGACTCCCCCGGGCACGGGGGCAAAATCGGAACCGTGTCACGACCACTGCGGAAGCTCGGCTTCCTCACCATCGGCCTGTTCGACGCGGCCGACCCGCGCCGGGGCCACGAATCGACGCTGGAGATCATCGAGCTGGGTGAACGGCTCGGGTTCGACAGCGCCTGGGTGCGCCACCGGCACCTCCAGTACGGCATCTCCTCGCCGGTCGCGGTGCTGGCCGCCGCGTCGCAGCGGACGAGCCGGATCGACCTCGGCACCGCCGTGATCCCGCTCGGCTGGGAGAACCCGCTGCGGCTGGCCGAGGACCTCGCCACCGTCGACCTGCTCTCCGGCGGGCGGCTCAACCCCGGCCTCAGCGTCGGCCCGCCGATGCGCTGGGACGACGTCAAGCACGCCCTCTACCCGGACACCGCCGAGGCCGAGAACTTCTCCTACGACCGCGTGCAGCGGCTGCTGGACTTCGTGCGCGGCGAACCGGCCACCGGCTTCAGCGGGACGCAGGGGTTCGAGGTGTTCTCCGACCGCGTCCAGCCGCAGGCGCCGGGGCTCGGCGACCGCCTCTGGTACGGCGGCGCGAGTCTGCGCTCGGCGGAGTGGGCGGGCAAGCACCGGATGAACTTCCTGACCAGCAGCGTGGTCAAAGCCGAAGGCGAGAGCACGGACTTCGCCGAAATCCAGCTCTCGCACATCCGGACCTTCCGCGAGCACCACCCCGCCGGCCGCATCTCCCAGGGCCTGGTCGTGATCCCCACCGACAGCGCCACGCCGGAACAGCGCGCCAAGTACGAGGCGTACGCCGAAAAACGGCTGCCCCGCACCGCGGAACCGCAGGGTCCCGCGCGGATGCTGTTCTCCCCCGACTTCGTCGGCACGTCCGCGGAGATCGCCGAGCGGTTGCACGAACACCAGGCGTTCCGCGAGATCGACGAGGTGGCTTTCGCCCTGCCGTTCACCTTCGAGCACGAAGACTACGTGCAGATCCTCACCGACATCGCGGAACGCCTGGGCCCCCTGCTGGGACGCTAGATCACTTGTTCGTGCCCGGCGTCAGCACCTTGTCGATCACGAAGACCGTGGCGTTCTTGGTGGGGATGTTGCCGCACAGGACCTTCGCGCCGTTGATCG
This sequence comes from Amycolatopsis tolypomycina, assembly GCF_900105945.1. NCBI lineage: Bacteria > Bacillati > Actinomycetota > Actinomycetes > Pseudonocardiales > Pseudonocardiaceae > Amycolatopsis > Amycolatopsis tolypomycina. The sequence continues at coordinate 6,503,020 of NZ_FNSO01000004.1, forward strand.
TCATGTTCTCGCCGGAGCCCTCGATCTTCACCGGGCCACCGGCGGTGTTCAGCGTGTCGACCGAGCCCGCGGCGGTGAGACCCGTGGCGTCGTAGCGCTTGCCGACGACGTGGTACTGCAGGATCGGCGCCAGCTCGGCGGGCTTGCCGGCGAGCTCGTTGAACTTGGCGTCGCCCAGTGCGGCGAACGCCGGGTCGGCCGGCGCGAAGACCGTGATGGCCTCCTGGCTGTTCAGCGTGTCGACCAGGTTGGTGGCCTTGACCGCGGCCACCAGCTTGGTCAGCAGCGGGTTGGTCGACGCCGCCGAGGCGACCGGCTGCGGGCCCATCGAGTCCAGCGAACCGGGCGCGGAGCCCTGCGGCAGCTGCGAACAGGCCGGGCCGAAGACGTCGGCGTTGGTGGTCACGCCGTTGCCGGCACCGGCCGCCATGGTGGACGACGTCGCGGGCGCCGGCGGGGTCATCGAGCTGCTGCTGGAGCCACCCGACGAAGCGGTGTCGCTCCCGCTGCACGCGGTCAGCGAAAGGGCGGCGACGGCGGCGACGCCGATTCCGGCGACACGGAGCTTGGTCACGAAAATCACTCCCATAAACGGCTGAGAACTGCTTCTTGCCCTGGATTCGGAACTGCAGGGAAACCGGATTGCCCCCATTCGGGTGATCCGGGTCACCGAGCCGTGAAGGCGATGCTGTGCCACCCGGTCGCGCCGTCCGGAACGGTTCCGGCGCGCGTTTCCGTCTGCGTGTACCCTCTTTTGTCGGTCGCCCGGCAGACGACCTGGTGACCACCGGGGGCGACGTCGAACTCGAGCCACCACATGCGCCAGGTTTCGACGTTGACTTCCGCCGACAGCATGGCTTCCCGCCACGGTCCGTTGTCCATGCGCAGCTCGACCTTGGCGATCCCGGTGTGCTGCGCCCAGGCGATCCCGGTGACCCGCACCTTCCCCGAAGAAACGGTTTCAAACCCCTTCGGCGTATCGATGCGCGATTGTGTCTTGATCGGCGCTTCCCGACCCCACCCGCGTTTCAGCCAATACGCCTGCCGCGCGGCCCAGGTCGTGACTTCGAGGTCGGTCACCCATTTCGTGGCGGACACGTACCCGTACAGGCCGGGAATGACCAGCCGGGCCGGAAAACCGTGCTCGATCGGCAGCGGCTCGCCGTTCATGCCGATGGCGAGCATGGCCCCGCGCGAAGAGTCCATTACCGCCGCGATCGGGCTGCCCGACGTCCAACCGTCCACACTGGACGAGAAGAGCTGTTCCGCGCCGGGCCGCACCCCGGCCTCGTCGAGCAGGTCGGCCAGGTCGACGCCGACGAAGTTCGCGGTGGAGACGTAGGTGCCGCCGACTTCGTTGGACACGCAGGTCATCGTGATCGTGCGTTCCACCAGCGGCCGGTTCCGGATGTCGGCGTAGCGGTACCGGATCTCGCGGTCGACCAGCCCGTGCAGCCGCAGGCTCCAGTCCTCGGCCCGCACCTGCGGCACGGTCAAGGCGGTGTCCACGCGGTAGAAGCGGTCGTTGCGGGTCAGGAACGGCGGCGTGCCCAGCTTCGCGAAGTCGGCGTCGGCCGGGATCATCGGCGCGGTCCGCGCCGGCACGAGCCGCCCGACCGCCTCGCGCGACGACGCCGCGTCCCGGCGGCCGGCGAGCAGCTGCCCGCCGAGCCCGGCGAGCCCGGCTCCCGCGGCGACCCCGGCCAGCAGCACCGTCCGGCGCGAGGTGTCCGGGGCGACGTCGAGCCGGTGCAGGAAGGCGAACGTCCCGGCCCCGGTGACCAGGCTCGCCAGCGGGGCGAGCAGCGCGACCGCGTCGAGGTCCGGCCGCGCATACACCGCGGCGAGGCCGACGAGCCCGAAGCCGGTGATCACCACCAGCCCCGGCACCGGCGTGCGCCGGGACAGCAGGCCCGCCACCGCCGCCACGACCACCATGACCACGGCCATCCCGGACAGCAGCACGAGCTTGTCGTACGTGCCGAACGTGCGGACCGCGAAGTCCTTGAGCCACACCGGAGTCAGGTCGATGGCACCGTTGCCGACCGCCAGGTACGGCGACGCGTTGACGCCGACGAACCCGGCGACCAGGTGCCCCGCCGCCAGGGCCGCGGCGAGCGCCAGGACGCCGATCAGGGCCGCCCGCCACCGGCTAAGCAAGGGAGATCCTGGTGACGGCGGGGGTCGTCGGGCCGGGCGAACCACCGGCCGGCTCGACGGTGATCCCGATCCGGTCGACGTCCGGCGGGAGGTCGGCCACCAGCATCCGCTGCGACGGCTCGGCCGTCATCAGCCCGGCCGACCGCGCGCCACCGGGGCCGATCAGCCACACCTGGTAGACGTGGCCGGCGTCGAGCGCGGGCAGGTCCGACGCGAGCAGCACGGCCTGGTGCCGGCTGCGCGAGACGACGAGCGTGGCGTGGCCCTGGCCGGTCCCCTCGATCGCGGCCGCGTCCGGCGCGCCCAGCACCGGGTCGACGGGCGCCGGCGTCCTGGCGACGCCGAGGACGACCGCCACCACGGCCGCGGCGGCCGCCCCGAACAGCGACACGCGCAGCTGCCACGTCTTGGCGCGGCTCAGCCGGCGGGTCACCGGCACCTTCGGCGGCAGCTGGCGGGTGCGGGCGACGTCGGCGAGCACCAGCGGCTTCAGCGACGGCGGCGGGTCCACCGCGGCGGCCACGGCCAGCCGCGCGCCGGTCGCCCGCAGCTCCGCGACCTCCTGGCGGCAGGCCGCGCAGCGGCCGAGGTGCCGTTCGAACTCGGCGCGGTCCACATCGGACACCGCGTCCAGTGCGTAGGCCCCGGTCAGCGTGTGCAGCTCGGCGGTCATCGGTCCACCCCCAGGCAGTCGCGCAGCCGGATCAGGCCGTCCCGGATGCGGGTCTTGACCGTGCCCGGCGCGACCTGCAGCACCTCGGCGACCTCGGGGTAGGTGTAGCCGTTGTAGTAGGCCAGCACGATCGACTCGCGCTGCAGGTCGGTGAGCGCGGCCAGGCACTGCCGCACCCGCTGCTGCTCCAGGCCGGCCAGCGCGGACTCGGTGACCTCGTCGAACGGCCGCCGCACGTCCATCAGGCCGGCCCGCTCCTCGCGGTCGACGCCGGCCTGGTGCGCCCGCACGCGGTCGACGGCCCGGCGGTGGGCGATGGTCAGCACCCACGACAGCGCGCTGCCGCGCTCCGGCTCGTACCGCGCGGCCTTGCGCCACACCTCCACCAGCACCTCCTGCGCCACTTCCTCGGCCTGCGCGTGACTGCGCAGCACGCGCGTCGCCAGGCCGAGCACCGGACCGGCGACGAGGTCGTAGAGCGACGCGAACGCCGTCTCGTCGCCCGCCGCCACCCGCCGGAGCAGCTCTTCGGCGCTCGGCGCCGTCGCCGGTGCCTCGTCCGGTGGCAGCCGCAGCCGCCCACGCTCACCCATGCCCGACCCTCCAGTCACCCCTGACTCGTGGTGGGGTTCGCGGCCGGACGGCGGCCCGGACTGGTGTGCGGTGGCGCTTCCCACCCGGACGGCCCAAATCCGGCGCCGGGACCCATCCGGCGGCGGCGCGGCTCCGAATGCCTGTCACCATCGGTCACGGTCCGTGAGGGAGTTGCCCGTTCGGCCACGCTGCCGGTGACCTCGGACACTTCTTGATCACCCTCGCGTGTGAAAGTTTTTCGGAACGCTGGGCGTTGAACTGACTATGGGTTATCCCTGGAAGCAGCGGAAGTTAACCGACGAGTAGCAAAGGGGCCACCATGGCCGACCCGCACACCGTGACCAGCGCCAGCATCGACTTCGCCCTGCGCACCTTCGGGGCCGGGCCGCGACCGGTGCCGGCCGAGCTGGAGTACGACACCCGCGACCCGTACGCGGTCGCCGTGGTGCTGCACGCCGGCCCGAGCGCGGTCCGGTGGCTCTTCGGCCGCGACCTCCTGGCCGACGGCCTGCTCGCCCGCTGCGGCGACGGCGACGTGCGCATCGGCCCGGCCGGCGACCCCGCGCTGGTCGTCGTGGAGCTGAGCTCCCCGGACGGCGCCGCGGTGCTCGAAGCGCCCGCGAAGGAGATCGCGGCCTTCCTCGACCGCACCTACGACGTCATCCCGGCCGGCAGCGAGAGCGACTGGTTCGACTTCGACGAGGAACTGGCGAAGTTGTCCTACCAGGACTAGATACCGTCCCCGGGTGAGCTTCTTCCTGACGAAGGTCCTCGCCGCCCTCGACGACGGCGGTGACCGCCCGCTCTTCGTCCAAGACGGCGTCACCACCTACCACCAGGCCCGCGACCGGCTGCGCCGCCTGCACGGCGGCTTGGGCGACGCCGAAACCGTCGCGATCGACCTGCGCAACCGGCCCGAGACGGTCCTCGTCCAGCTGGCCGCCCTCCTGCGCGGCGCGACCGTGCTCCTGGTCCCGGCCTCGGCGCCGACGCAGCAGCGGCTCGCCGCGGCCCGTGGCGCCACCGTCGTCACCGACCGCCCGCACGACTGGCCCGCGGGCGACGTCCGCACCCTCGACGAACTCGACGCCGAACCCGCGCCGCTGCACCCGCCGGAGACCGTCCACCTCCTCTTCCCCACCGGCGGCACCACCGGCACCCCCAAGCTCATCCGCCACAGCGGCATCTACGACGGCATGGCGCACATCTTCACGCCGTCGCCGGACGGCCCGGGCCGCACGCTGCTGGTCGCCCCGATGACGCACATGACCGGCAACGCCACCGTGCTCGGCGCGCTGCTGCGGCAGGACACCGTGGTCGTCCACGACGGTTTCGACGCGGGAGCCGTGCTTGACGCGATCGAAACGCACCGGATCGACACGCTCTCGCTCACGCCGCCGCGGCTGGCCGCCGTCCTGGACCACCCGAAGCGCCCGGAGACCGACCTGACCAGCGTCCGCTCGCTCTCCCTCGGCGCCGCGCCGCTGCCGCCGCACCGGCTCGCCCAGGCGCTCGAGGTCTTCGGCCCGGTCGTCGGCCAGGGCTACGGCCTCACCGAGGCGCCGATGATCGCGAGCATCTCCGCCGCCGAACTGCTCGACCGCCCCCAACGGCTGGGCTCGGTCGGCCGGATCGTGCCGGGCATGGAAGCCCGCATCACCGATGACGGCGAGGTCGAGGTGCGCGGACTGTCCATGATGGACGGTTACCTCGGCGGCCCCGGCATCGGCGCGGGCTGGCTGCGCACCGGCGACCTCGGCCGCTTCGACGACGAGGGTTACCTCTACCTGCTCGACCGCGCCGACGACGTCGTCGTGGTCGGTGAGCACGGCACGAAGGTCGCCACCACCGTCGTCGAGAACGCGCTGGCGACGCACCCGGCGGTGCGGAGCGCGGCCGTCTTCGGCCACGGCGATCGCCTGCACGCCGTCGTCGTCGCGACGAGCGCGGTGACAGCGGACGACCTGCGGGCGCACGCCCGGGAGATCTTCGGCCAGGAGCACTACGTCCCGGCGGCCGTGGACTTCGTCGCCGCGCTGCCGCTCACCGACGTCGGCAAGGTCGACAAGCGCGCCCTCGCTCAGCTCGTGACGGCCCCGTAGGACGACGACCGCACCAGCTTCACGTACTTGCCGAGGACGCCCTCTCCGAACTTGTTCGGCAACGGCTCCCAGCCCTCGCGGCGCCGGGCCAGCTCGGCGGCGTCGACCAGCAGGTCGATGCTGCGGGCCTTGATGTCGACGGCGATCCGGTCGCCGGTGCGGACGAACGCGATCGGCCCGCCGTCGACCGCCTCGGGCGCGACGTGGCCGATGCAGAGCCCGGTGGTGCCGCCGGAGAACCGCCCGTCGGTCAGCAGCAGGACGTCCTTGCCGAGCCCGGCGCCCTTGATCGCCGCGGTGATCGCCAGCATCTCCCGCATGCCCGGGCCGCCCTTGGGGCCTTCGTAGCGGATGACCACGACGTCACCGGCCTCGATCCGGCCCTCGTTCAGCGCCGCCATCGCCTCCTGCTCACGCTCGAACACGCGCGCCGGGCCCTCGAAGTTGGCCGTGTCGAAGCCCGCGGACTTCACGACCGCGCCCTCGGGCGCGAGCGAGCCGCGCAGGATGGTGATGCCGCCGGTTGGGTGCAGCGGGTTGTCCAGGCCGCGCAGGACTTCGCCGTCGATCGGGTCGGGGTCGAGCTCGGCGAGGTTCTCGGCGACCGTGCGGCCGGTGACGGTGAGCGCGTCGCCGTGGATCAGGCCCTCGTCGAGCAGGGCCTTCATCAGCACCGGGATGCCGCCGTGGCGGTCGATGTCGTTCATGACGTACTTGCCGAACGGCTTCAGGTCGCCCAGGTGCGGGACGCGGTCGCCCACCCTGTTGAAGTCGTCGAGGGTGAGCGAAACCTTGGCTTCGTGCGCGATGGCCAGCAGGTGCAGCACCGCATTGGTCGAACCACCGAGGGCCATCACGACGGTGATGGCGTTCTCGAACGCCTCGCGCGTGAGGATGTCCCGCGCGGTGATGCCCTTTTCGAGCAGCCCGACCACGGCCTCCCCGGACAGGTGGGCGTAGTGGTCGCGGCGGCGGTCCGCGGACGGCGGCGCGGCCGACCCCGGCATGCTCATCCCCATCGCCTCGGCGGCCGACGCCATCGTGTTCGCGGTGTACATGCCGCCGCAGGCGCCTTCACCGGGGCAGATGGCGCGTTCGATCCGGTCGAGGTCGGCGGTGCCGAGACGGCCGGCCCGGCACGCGCCGACCGCCTCGAAGGCGTCGATGAGCGTGACGTCCTTCTCGGTGCCGTCGGTGAGCTTCACCCAGCCGGGGGCGATCGTGCCCGCGTAGAGGAACACCGAGGCGAGGTCGAGTCGCGCGGCGGCCATCAGCATGCCGGGCAGGGACTTGTCGCAGCCGGCGAGGAGTATCGAGCCGTCGAGCCGCTCGGCCTGCATGACCGTCTCGACCGAGTCGGCGATGACCTCGCGGGACACCAGCGAGAAGTGCATGCCGTCGTGGCCCATCGAGATGCCGTCGGACACCGAGATCGTGCCGAACTGCAGCGGGTAGCCGCCGGCCGCGTGCACGCCTTCCTTCGACGCCTGCGCCAGCCTGTCCAGCGACAGGTTGCACGGCGTGATCTCGTTCCACGAGCTGGCGACGCCGATGATCGGTTTCGTCCAGTCGCCGTCGCCCATCCCGACCGCGCGCAGCATGCCTCTGGCGGGCGCGGCCTCGATCCCGTCGGTCACCGTGCGGCTGCGGGGCTTGGGGTCGATCGTCATCGCAGGCCTCCGATACGACGTTCGGGCGCTGGTCATGTTACCAACGCCCGCGCGGTCCGCTGGCCGGAACGATTTCCTATCCGCGCGCGCGGGCGGCGGCGAAAACTTCAGCGCATGATCGCCACAGTGGTGTGGGGCACGGGCAACGTCGGCCGTGCGGCAATCCGGGCCGTCGACGCCCACCCGGCGCTGAAGCTGACCGCGGTGCTCGTCCACGACCCGGCGAAGGTCGGCAAGGACGCCGGCGAGCTGGCCGGCACCGGCCCGCTGGGCGTCGCCGCGACGGACGACATCGACGCCGTCCTGGCCGCGAGCCCGCGCGCGATCGTGTACGCCGCTTCGGGTGACGTCCGGTTCGACGACGCGCACGCCGACATCGTGCGCGCGGTCCGGGCGGGCGCGATCGTCGTCACGCCGGCCCTGTACCCCCTCTACGACCAGCGGAACGCGCCCCCGGAGCTGCGCAACCCGGTGCTGGCCGCCATAGAGGACGGCGGCGGGTCGCTGTTCGTCTCCGGCGTCGACCCCGGCTGGGGCAACGACGTCCTGCCGCTGCTGATCAGCGGGCTCGGCACCGACGTCGACGTCGTCCGCTGCCAGGAGATCTTCGACTACTCGACCTACGAGCAGCCCGACTCCGTCCGGTACCTGGTCGGGATGGGCCAGCCGATGGACTACGCCCCGCCGATGCTGATGACCGGCGTGCCGTCGATGGTGTGGGGCGGGCAGGTCCGGCTGATCGCGCGCGGCCTCGGCGTCGAGGTGACCGAGCTGCGCGAGACGCTCGACCGGCGGCCGCTCGAGGAGACCGTGACCACGCGGACCATGGGCGAGTTCGAGCAGGGCACGCAGGGCGCGGTGCGGTTCGAGGTGCAGGGCATCGTCGACGGCGAACCGCGGATCGTCATCGAGCACGTCACGCGCATCCACCCGTCGTGCGCGCCCGACTGGCCGACGCCGCCCAGCGGCGACGGCGCGCACCGCGTGATCATCGAAGGCCGCCCGCGCATCGAGGTCACCGTCGAGGCGACCGACGAAGGCGAGAACCGCTCGGCGGGCGGCAACGCCACCGCCGTCGGCCGCCTGGTCGGCGCGATCGACTGGCTGGCCGCGGTGGAACCCGGCCTCTACGACGCACTCGACGTCCCGCTGCGCCCGGCAGCAGGCAAGCTCGGAAGGAGCCGTCCGTGAACATCGACATCCCCGCGGGCAAGGACCCGATCGGGTACGTCTGGGGCGAAATGGTGCCCGGCATCGGGATCGCCGCGTCCAAGTTCTCCCTGGCGGTGTACGAGCACACGACACTGGGGTTGCGGGAGTTCGAGGCCGCGCGGCTGCGGATCGCGCAGATCAACGGCTGCGTCTTCTGCCTGGACTGGCGGACCGAGCGCGACGGCGTCAAGGTCGAGCCGGAGTTCGCGGACGCGGTGACGGAATGGCGCACCACCGACCGCTTCGACGAGCGGACGCGGCTGGCGGCGGAGTACGCCGAGCGGTACACCCTGGACCACCACAACCTGGACGACGAGTTCTGGAAGCGGATGTCCGCGTCCTACACGCAGCAGGAGATCGTCGAGCTCAGCATGAGCCTCGGCGCCTGGCTCTCGTTCGGACGGCTGAACCACGTCCTCGGCCTCGACACGGTCTGCGTCCTGCCGTCCCACAGGTCGTGAGGGGCGGGGGCGGCGCCCCTCACGAGACAGCGGGTCAGAAGTCCTGCGCGATGATCTTCTCGATGTTGCGTTCCGCCAGCGCGGTGATGGTGACGAACGGGTTGACGCTGGTGTTGCCCGGGATCAGCGAGCCGTCGATCGCGTACAGGCCCTGGTACCCGGCGAGCCTGCCGTAGTTGTCGGTCGCCTTGCCGAGCACCGCGCCGCCGAGCGGGTGGTAGGTGAGATGGTCGCCCCAGATCTTGTACGTGCCGAACAGGTCGGTCCGGTAGATCGTGCCCTCGGTCGAGTTGATCTTCTCGAAGATGGTCTTCGCCATGTCGATCGACGGCTGCTTCCACGCCGTCTGCCAGTTCAGCTCCACCGCGCGCGTCGTCGGGTTCCAGGTGAACTGCGCCCGGTTCGGGTTCTTCGTGATCGACAGGTAGAACGACGCCCACGTCTCGATCCCGGTCGGCAGCGGCGCGACTTCGGCGAAGGCGCCGCCCGCCGCCCAGTTGTCGATGCCGGCGCACGGGATGGTCGACTGCGAGGCCCCGGTCGGGTCCCAGATGTGGTTGGCGCGCCCGCACATCACGTTCCCGTTGTCCCCCCAGCCCTTGCCGATCTCGGCGTTGAGGTTCGGCAGCGCGCCGGTCGCCTTCAGCTTCACCAGCAGCTTGCTCGTGCCGACGCTGCCTGCGGCGAAGAACACGGTGTCCGCCGTGACGGTCTTGATGGTGGACACCGCGCCCGCGGTGGTGAGCTGTTCGATCGTCACGGTGTAACCGCCGCCGGACGCGGGGATCACCTGTGTCACGCGGTGCAGCGGCGAGATGGTGACGCGGCCGGTCGCGGCGGCCTTCGGCAGGTAGGTCTTCTGCAGCGACTTCTTGCCGTAGTTGTTGCCGAACAGGATTTCCCCGGCCAGCGCCGACTTCGTGACCGTGCCCGCCGCCTCCTGCTCCATGTAGTCCCAGTCGTACACGTCCGGGACGAACACGAACGGGAACCCGGACCGCTGGGCCTGTTTCCGGCCGACGCGGGCGAACTGGTACCAGTCGGTGGTGTCGAACCAGGCCGGGCGGATGGTGGCGACCCCGAGGCCGGCGTTGGCGCGCGGGTAGTAGACGTCGTACATCTCGTTCGCGTCGACCGTGGGCAGGACGGCGCCGAAGTTCTCCCGCTTCGGCGTGACGGCCATGCCGCCGTTGACGAGCGAGCCGCCGCCGACGCCGCGGCCCTGGTACACGGTGATCCCGCTGAACTCCTCGGCGTCGAGGATGCCCGTGTAGCGCGGGATGTCCTTGTCGATCGGGAACCCGAGGAACTGGGAGAACGGCTGTTTCGTCCTGGTGCGCAACCAGAACGACCGCTGGTCGGGGTTGGGGGTGGTGCAGAAGATCTTGCCGTCCGGACCGGGGGTGTCCCAGGCCATGCCCATTTCGACCAGCTGCACGTCGACACCGGCCTGGGCGAGCCGGAGCGCGGCGACCGAACCGCCGTAGCCCGACCCGATCACCAGCGCGGACACGCGGGCGCCGTCGGTGATCGCGGTCTGCCGCGCCGGTGCGGCGGAGGCTCTGCCCGCCAGCGCGGCACTCGCCAAGATAGAACCGGTTCCAGCGATGAAGAGACGACGGGAAACGGAGCCAGAAGTTGTTCTCCACACGGGTTCGCCACTCATGTGTTGTTCCTCACCGTTGAGGTATTTAGAACAAGTTATAACTCGGGGGTGCAGACAAGTCGACATGTACCCACGAGTAACCTGACGGGGTGGCGGGACCGTGCCGCTGAATGGGCCATGATGGACGACTGTGGAGTCCACCCGAGTGGACCGCTGGCTCTGGGCGGTCCGGCTGACGAAGACCCGCTCGGACGCCGCGGCGGCCTGCCGCGGCGGCCACGTGCGCGTCAACGACAAACCGGCCAAACCGGCAACCACGGTCGTCCCGGGCGACGAGGTCCGCCTGCGCGTCGGCGGAGTGACGAAGGTGTTCGACGTGGTGCGGGTGATCCAGAAGCGCGTGGGCGCCCCGGACGCGGTGACGTGCTACGTGGACCGGACGCCGAAGCCGCCACCGGAGGCGATGATCCCCGTCGCCCGCCGCGACCGCGGCGCGGGCCGGCCGACCAAAAGGGAGCGTCGGGTGCTGGACGCGTTCCGGTCCCAGCAGGAGCCCTAGGGGCGCAGGCCGTCCGACGTGGCCGAAGCCGTGTCCCGAGCGCCCCAATGAGGTTTTCTCAGTAGCGGTGTGGTGTGTGGATGAGGCGTGGGGCCCCTGGTAGGACTGGATTTGCGAAGATCGAATCCTAGAGTTCCAGAGGCCCCACGTGATCCATTATGGTGCCACCCTCGATGTGGCGCGTGAACTGGTCTGGTTCGTTGCCCGTGTCCTGCACACCGAGCGCCGGCGGCGTGGCACCCGCCGGGGCCGGCGCGCGTTGACCCCGTACTGGCAGGCGGTGCTGGTGCTGCGCTGGTTCCGCGACGCCACCCCCCTGCACCGGCTGGCGGCCGATCACCGCATCAGCGTCGCCACCGCCTACCGCTACCTGCACGAAGCGATCACCGCCCTTGCCGCCCAGGCCCCGGACCTGCATCAGGTCCTGCGCGAGCGGCACGCCCGAGGTGACACGCATGTGATCCTGGACGGTTCGCTGATCCCGTGTGACCGGGTCGCGGCCACCACGATCAAAACCAAAGGTAAGAACCGTGGCCGGATCGTGCACCTGTGGTACTCGGGCAAGCACCGCGCCTTCGGCGGGAACATCCAGTTCCTGGCCAGCCCGGACGGGTTCCCGCTGTGGGTCTCGGCGGTGCTGCCCGGCTCCCGCAACGACCTCTCCGCCGCCCGCGACCACGGGATCGTCGGTGCACTGACCGCCGCTGCAGGTCAGGGCCTGAGAACTCTGGCCGACAAGGCCTACCACGCAGCCGGGATCGGGATCCTTGCCCCGTTCAAGAAAACCGCAGGTCAACCACCCCTCAACGCCCGGCAACGGGTCCACAACCTGCTGCACGCCCGGGCCCGCGCCCTGGGTGAACGCGCCATGGCCATCCTCAAAACCCGCTGGCGAGCGTTGACCCACATCAGCCTCTGCCCCCACCGCATCGGCCACATCGTCCAAGCAGCCCTCGTCCTCACCCACCACGAACACCACGGACGCTACTGAGAAAACCTCAATGTGGCGTTGTTTGCGTCCAACGCACCCAATGTGGCGTTCGGTGCGTCCAACGCACCGAACGCCACATTGGGGCGCATCGCCCGGCCGCTGCCGCGACCTCGGCGAAGCGGCATGGCCCGGCTTTACCGCGGACATCTCACTCGCACGCCCCCGGTCAGCCGTGTCCCCGACCTCACCGGTCAGTACATCTAGGGACGCAAACCGTCCATGACCACCGACAGCAGGTGCCGCGTGCGGGCTTCGCGCTCGGCACCGAAGTCGTTGCGCCACAGGAAACCCACCAGCAGCAGGACGTCTTCGGCGTCGACGTCCGTGCGGAGCGTGCCCGCGGCTTTGCCCGCGTCGAGCAGCAGCGTGATGGCCTGGACCACCGGCGCGTAGTACTCGCCGGACAGGTCGGCGCGCGTGGCGGCTTCGACCGCCTCGGCGACGCCGTGCTTGATGCGGCCGTACGCCGCCAGGCGCTCGAACCAGCTGCGGAGCGCTTCCCGGGGCGGCTGTTCGCGCAGCAGCGCGGGCGCCGCGGCGATGAGCTCGTCGAGGTCGTGCCGGTAGACCGCGATCAGCAGCGCCTCCCGGCTGGGGAAGTGCCGGTAGAGCGTGCCCTGGCCGACCCCGGCCGCCTTCGCGATCGACTGCAGTGAGGCGGCGCTGGAGGCTTTGAGCGCCGTCCGCGCGACCTCCAGGATGCGCTCGCGGTTCTGCTCGGCGTCGGCTCGCATCGGCGTCACCCGGCCACCCTAGCCAACCGGACACCTGTCCACTACCGTGTAAACGGACATGTGTCCGGTTAGGTTCTTCCGAAGGAGCGGCATGATCGAGAACAAGGTCGTCGTGATCACCGGGGCGAGCAGCGGCATCGGCGCGGCCACGGCCACCCTGCTCGCCGAGCGCGGCGCGAAGGTCGTGCTGGGCGCGCGCCGCAAGGACAGGCTGGACGCGCTGGCCGAGCGGCTGGGCGCGGTCGCCCTGCCGACGGACGTCCGGCGCCCGGCGGACGTGGCCGCGCTGGTCCGGCTGGCCCGGGAAACGCACGGCAGGCTCGACGTCCTGGTCGGCAACGCCGGCATCGGCCCGATCTCCCCGCTGGACTCCCTGCGCGTCGACGACTGGGACGCGATGATCGACGTCAACGTCAAGGGCGTGCTGCACGGCATCGCGGCGGCCCTGCCGGTGTTCCGCGAGCAGGGCCACGGCCAGTTCGTCCACACGGCCTCGACGGCGGCGTACCGCACGGTGCCGGCGATGGCGGTGTACGCGGCGACGAAGACGGCCGTCCGCACGATCTCCGAAGGCCTGCGCCAGGAAGCGGGCCCGGATCTGCGCGTCACGCTGGTGTCGCCGGGCATGATCGCCACCGGCTTCATCGACGGCATCCCGGAGGCCGCGGTCCGCGAACGGCTCGGCGAGACCCGCGACGCGGTGGCGATCCCGCCGGCGGCGATCGCGCGGGCGATCGCGTTCGCCATCGACCAGCCGGCGGAGGTGGACGTCAACGAGATCGTGGTGCGGCCGACCGCGCAGGACTAGGTCATTTCCCTTGTCGACCAAGGGATCGTCGCCCCTTGCGCGGGAGCACCGGAAATAGCCGGGAATCGCCGCCGGCCGGGTCGATCCGCGTCGAATGCGGGTAGTTCCCCCCGACGGAGGGACGCCATGACCACCACCCCGGACCACCCGCTGGCCACCGCGCGGCCGCTCGTGGAGCGCTACTGCCGCGCGCGGCTGGACCCCGACTCGGCCGACGACGTCGCCCAGGACGTCTGCGTGGCGCTGCTCAAAGCCCTGCCGCGGCGACCACCGGAACGGCCCTTCCCGGACTTCGTCTGCGGCGTCGCCCGGACCAAGGTCGCCGCCGCGCGCAAGGCGGCCGCCCGGCAGGACGAGCCGGTGGCCGAACTGCCCGACGAGGCCGACTCGTCGCTGGGCCCCGCCGACCACGCGCTCCGGCGCGAACTCCGGGAACGGATGGCGAAGCTCCTGGGCGTGCTCCCCCGGAAACAACGGGAAATCGTCGTCCTGCGGGTGGTCGTCGGCCTGTCGGCGGAGGAAACCGCGGCGGCGGTGGGTTCGACGCCGGGCGCGGTCCGCGTCGCCCAGCACCGGGCGCTCGGCCGGCTCCGCCAGGTCGTCACCACGGCTGCCCTGGCCGGGTGAGCGACAGCGAAGTTCGCCGTGCCCGTCCCCGACGAGGCCGTGCACATCCACGAAAGCGACCACTTCGTCACCGAATGGCTCGAGTGACGCCTACAGCTCGCCGATCATGCCGCGCAGCTTCGTCAGGGCGCGGAACTGGGTGATGCGGACGTTGCCGGCGGAGATGCCCAGTGCCTCCGCCGTCTCGTTCGCCGTCAGGCCGGCGACGATCCGCAGCGACAGGATGTCCTGGTGCAGCGGCGGCAGCGCCGCGAGCAGGCGGCCCAGCCGGGCGCCGAGGTCCAGCTCGAGGACGTGGTTCTCGGGCTCGTTGCCGCCCAGTGGCCGGTCCGGCAGCTCCGGCACCGGCTTCGACCGGTCCCTGGCCACCGAACGGAAGGCGTCGGCGACCTTGTTCGCCGCGATCGCGCGCACCAGGTACAGGAACGAGCCCCCGCGGTCCTGGTAGTTCGGCAGCACCTTCAGCACCGCCAGGCACACTTCCTGGGCGACGTCGTCGGCCGAGAGGTACGAAAGGTCCCGCCCGCCGATCCGCGCCCGGCAGTAGCGCACCACCGTCGGCTTGATGAGCCGCAGCAGCGCCTGGACGGCGTCCGGGTCGCCGTCGCGCGCCGCGGCCACCACCGGGTCGAGCCGCTCCTTCGCCAGGCCGCCCTCCGGCCGCGGCGAATCCTCCAGCACGGTGTAGCCGTCGACGGCTGCCGCCGTCTCCGCGATCATGGTCTCCACGCCGCCCTCCTCGCGTCCGCCACCGGGAGGTCGTCCGTCCACAACGGACGCTGTGCCGTCTGGCGGTTCCCGGTCCGACATCCGGACTATCGAGCCGCTGACCAGCAACGTTGCAGTGTGCCGTTGGTTGTCCAGATATTGTCCGTTAATCGGTCCAGCGGATTCCGTACGCGTAACCCGGGGCGAGGTTCCGGAACCGGACGTGCACTTCGCCGGCGTCGTCGGCGGCCAGTGCGGCACCGGTTCGCGACCAGTCACCCGCACCGCCGGGGGAAAGCTCTTCCAACCGCACGATCCGTTCCGGCACGTGTTCACCGAACCGGACGTGCAGATCGAAAAGATCGCACGGATGCCGCGGAACGCAGACGTAACGCGGTTCTCGCAGGTTCGCCCGGAATCGCAGACCGACCTCGTGTCGCACCCCGCGGCGCAACGGCTCCGGCGGGCGCAACGCCAGCCCGATCCGGTCACTCGATTCCATCACCGGATCGTCGAGCACCCCGCCGAAGAACACGTCGACACCGAGCTCGGACGCCGTGACCGAATCGCCGGATTCGCCGGCGACCGGCAACGTGAGCGCCAGGTCGAGGACGGCGATTTCGTCGGCGTCGGCGACCACCCGCCGGAATTCGAACGCCTCCGGCACCGGCTGGTCGAGGGCCAGGGTGACGCGCAGTTCTTCGGTGTGCCAGCGGCGGCCAGGATAGTGCCGGGGCGCCGGCACGGCCGCCGCGACGGCCAGCGCGGCGATCTGCTCGATTCCCTCGTCGATGCGCCGCCGGACCGTCCGGTCGTCGCGGTCGAGCGTGATCGCCGCCCAGTGCACCCGTTCCTGGTAGAACGGTTTCCGCGCCCGCTCGTCGAGGGCGAACGCGGCGAGCAAAGCGATCTTCAGATCGTCGGGCAACGACTCGACGAGCGGGCGCAATCGGTCGGACAGCTTACGCCGCATCTCCACGGTTCCGTCATCTTCGAGAATGCCGCAAGTTGAGCGCAATGCGGGGCCGATCCGGTCCGCGAGCGGTGTCGTGAAAATTGCCCTCCCTTTGCGAAGGGCCTTGAGTTCGCCGACCACGTCCGCCGCACTGAGGCTCACCGTCCTCCCCTTCCCACGCACGAAGGTCAATGTTCGCCAGCGCCACCGCCGATGTCCAGTCGATCACGCTCCGGCAAACGGATCGTTATCCCGCGGTTTCCTTTTCCGCCATCCGGGTAATCGCCGAAACTTGTTGGCGTTGTGTTGACAACGAAACACATTGCGCCACAACGATTCCCAGGGGAAACCCACACGACCGCCGTTGGTGAAGGTGTCGAAATGACGGCGCCACCCCGGCGGGTGAACGTGACCGGTCCGTTGCCTCGGCACCGGTTGACCGCGGCCCGCCGCGGGTACTTGTTGATCATGAGCCCGAGGATGTGGCGCCTGCTGATCTCGGGGTCGTTACGGCTTTTCCTGCTCAGTGCCGTACCGGCCGCCGCGCACCTGTCCGTGCTCGCCGGCCTGGCGGCGGCGGTGATCGCGTTCGTCGTGCCGGCCCCGCGGAGCCGGCACGACGACCACGGCGGGGCCGGCTAGGCCGGCGCGCCCCGCCAGCGGCCGAGCTTCTCGGGGTTCCGCACCGCCCAGATCCGCCGGACCACGGCGCCGGTCACCTCGAAGGCCATCACCGCGACGATCGCGCCGTCCCGCTCGGCGACCAGGCCCGGCCGCCCGTTGACCGTGGTTTCGACGAGCGTCAGCGCCGCCATCCGGCCCGTGAGGTCCACGGCGTAGCGCGCGACCCGCTCGCCGCCCACGATCGGGCGGCGCACCGCGCTGACCAGCCCGCCGCCGTCGGCGACGACCGTGGCCTCCGGGTCGAGCAGCCCGACCAGCCCTTCGATGTCCCCCGCCTCCCAGGCCGCCTTGAAGGCGCGGACCACCTCGGCGCTCCCCTGGGCCGGCGCCGCGATGCCGGCCCGGACCCGGCGGCGCGCCGAGGACGCCAGCTGGCGCGAAGCCGCCGCCGACCGCCCGAGGACGGCCGCCACCTCCGCGAACGGGTAGCCGAACACGTCGTGCAGGACGAACGCCACCCGCTCGGCCGGCGTCATCGCGTCGAGCACCACGAGGAACGCCATCGTGATCGACTCGTCCAGGGTGACGCGGTCGGCCGGGTCGGCGAGCGCCCCCACCTCCCCGGGCAGCGGCTCCGGGAGCCACTCGCCGACGTAGCGCTCCCGCCGGACCCTGGCCGAGCCGAGCTGGTCGAGGCAGATGCGGCTCGCCACGGTCGTCAGCCACGCGGCGGGCGACTCGATCGCGTCCCGCTGCGGTCCGGTCAGGGCGTACCACCGGCCGTACGCCTCCTGGACGACGTCCTCGGCGTCGCTCAGCGAGCCCAGGAGCCGGTAGGCGAGGCCGGTCAGCTGCCGCCGCTCGTGCAGAACATCGGTCACACCCTTCCGACGGTTCGGGGCGGCGGTTTGTGACGTCACCTCACACTCCGGCGGGCCGTTTCGTCGAGACACGAAACGAAGGAGGAACCCGTGTCCGACAAGTCCCGCCTGCCCGACCCCGCGCAGTACTTCCCCGAGATGGGGGAGATCGCCGGCGCGCTGACCAGGATCACGATGAACGGCTCGATCCCGCGGCGCACCATCCACCTGGTCCAGCTGCGCATCGGGCAGCTGGTCGGCAGCACTTACCACACCGTCCGGCAGGCCGAGCTGCTCCGCAGGTCCGGCGCGACCGAGGAGCAGGTCGCCACGGTGGCGTCCTGGCCGACCTCGCCGTACTTCGACGAAGCCGAACGCGTCGCGCTGGAGCTCGCCGAGGCGGTCTTCACCACGAGCCCGGGCCGGGAGCGCGTGCCCGACGAGCTGTTCGCCAGGGCGTCCGCGTGCTACGACGACAAGGCGCTGTGGACGCTCACCCTCGTGCTCGGCCAGATGTGCTACTTCGTGCCGGTGGCGCTCGTCGCGAAGCCGATCCCGGGGATGCCGCTGGGGAAGAACTACACCCACTAGCGGCGCCGCACGCACCGGCCGCGCAGCACCACGGCGGCCGGGTCGGCGAGCTGGTCCGGGTCGCCCCGCGGATCCCGGTCGTAGACCACCGCGTCCGCCGGGGCACCCGGTTCCAGGCCGCCCAGCCCCAGGTACTCCCGCGCACTCCACGACGCCGCCGCCAGCGCGTCGTGCGGCGTCACCCCCGCGGCCACCAGCGCCCGGGTGCACGACGGCCCCGCAGCACGTCGACCGGCACCGCCGACGCGCCAGTCCGCGAGGACCTTCGCCCACCCCGTTCGGGCGGCCTGCGCCGCGGCCCCCAGTTCTCGAAGCACTGCCCGTGCTGCGCCGGCCACGGTCCCGCGTGCCGCGCCCGCAGCAGTCGGGGTCCTCGCCGAACCAGGGCCCGGCGTCCATCGGCTGCCCCGGTCGCGTGGCGTCAGCTCACGGTGGAGAGCGCCACACGCGCCGCCGGCCTGCCACACCGCCGGGACTTCGACCGACGCCGGTGCGCTTGTGCTTGATCACGCCCGGTGTAGTGTTTGCCGGTCCTACCGGCGTGCGTGACCGCGTGAGGTGCCATGACTGTGCGGCGGTACCCAGTGGCCATCCTGCTCGTCCTCGGCACGGCGGCCCTCATCGTGGTCAACGGCTTCGCCTTCTGGGGCGACACCTTCGCCCTCTGGGTCGACGACGCCATGCAGCTGAGCGCCGGGGTCACCGCGGTCGTGTGCGGGTTCGTCGTCGCGCGGCGGGTCCGCGGGCACCAGCGCTGGTGGCGGGTGCTGGTCGCGGCCGGCATGACCGGCTGGTCGCTCGGCCAGTGCGTCTGGTCCTGGTACCAGCTGGTCGACGGGCGCGGGCTGCCGTCGCCGTCGCTGGCCGATGTCGGGTACCTCAGCTTCCCGGTGTTCGGGCTCGCCGCCCTGTTCGTGCTCGCCAGGGCGCGGGCGCGGCCGGACCGCGAGCGCTGGCAGCCCGCCCAGTGGACGGCGCACTTCGGCGTCGCGGTGGTGCTCGACGGGCTCGTCGTCACCGGCTCGCTGTTCATCCTCACCTGGACCGCGGCGCTCGGGCAGGTGGTCCGGGCCACCGGGCCGGACGCGCTGACCTGGGCCGTCGCCATGGCCTACCCGCTGTCGGACCTGGTGGTCGTGGTCGTCGCGGTGCTGCTGGTCGTGTTCGACCGGGTGGACCGCCCCTACCGCGCGAACCTGCTGCTGGCCGCCGTCGGGATCGTCGCGCTGGCCTGCTCGGACAGCGTGTTCGCCTACCTGGTCAGCATCGGCGCGGAGAGCATGAAGCCGTGGTCGGACGCGGGGTTCGTGCTCGGCCCGCTGTTCATCGCCTTCGCCCTGCTGGTCACGCCCGACAAGCGGCGGCGCGGGGACGCCGGCCAGCCGGTCGGCGTCGACTGGTGGCAGGTGGCGCTGCCGTACCTGCCGGTCACGGCGGTCGCGTTGCTGATCACCGTGCAGGTCGTGGCCGGGGCCGGCCCGGACGCCGTCGAGGTGTACGTCGGCGTGCTCGTGGTGTTCCTGGTGCTGGCCCGGCAGCTGCTTTCCCTGCTGGACAACCGGTTGCTGCTGCGCCGGGTGTACGAGGGCCAGCAGCAGCTGACCCACCAGGCCTACCACGACCCGCTGACCGGGCTGGCCAACCGGGCGCTGTTCGCCGACCGGCTGGACCGGGCCGTCGAGCAGGGCGCCGACGGCGGGCACGGGCCGCTCGTGCTCATCTTCGTCGACCTGGACGACTTCAAGGAGGTCAACGACCGGTTCGGGCACGCGGGCGGCGACGTCCTGCTGCACGCGGTCGCCCAGCGGCTGCTGAGCTGCGTCCGCGCGGGCGACACGGTGGCACGCCTGGGCGGCGACGAGTTCGCGATCCTGCTGGAGGGCGAGGTCGACGCCCCGCAGGCCGTGGCCGACCGGATCCAGAGCGCGCTGCGGCGGCCGTTCGCGGTGCACGGCACCCTGGTCGGAGTCCGCGCGAGCATGGGCCTGGTCGTGCCGGACCCGGCCGAGCCTGCGGTGACGTCGGACGTGCTCCTGGGCCGCGCGGACACGTCGATGTACGCGGGCAAGCGGCTCGGCAAGGACACGGCGGTCGTCTACCACCCGTCGCCGGACGGGCCACCCGACTTCCCGTCGGCGCTGCGCCGCGCCGACGGCGGCCTCCCGGAGGGGTTCGCGCTGGTGTTCCAGCCGATCGTCCGGCTGGCCGACGAGCAGCCGGTGGCGGTGGAGGCGCTGGCCCGCTGGACGACGCGGGACGGCACGGCGGTGTCGCCCGAGACGTTCGTGCGGGCGGCGGAGGGTGCGGGCCTCGGCGCGGAACTGGACGCGCTGGTGCTGGACCTGGCCTGCCGCGAGATCACCGCGGCCGGGCTGGACCTGACGGTGCACGTCAACGTCTGCGCGAGCCGGCTGGGTGCCGCGACGCTGGAGCAGAGCGTGGGCTCGGCGCTGGACCGGTACGGCCTGCCGGCGGAGCGCCTGATCGTCGAGATCACCGAGACGGTCCCGGTCCCGGACCTCGAGGCGGGCGCGGCGGCGATCCGGCGGCTGCAGGACCTGGGCGTCCGGGTGGCCCTCGACGACTTCGGCGCGGGGTACAGCTCGCTGACCGTGCTGCACGCGCTGCCGGTGGACCTGATCAAGCTGGATCGGGCGCTGACCACGGGAGTCCGCCCCGACCGCGACGCGGCGCTGTGCCGGTCGCTGGTCGGGCTGTGCGCCGACCTCGAGGTGGCGGTGGTCGCCGAGGGCATCGAGACGGCCGAGCAGGCCGAGCTGGTCACCCGCGCGGGCTGCACCACCGCCCAGGGCTACCGCTTCGGCCACCCGGCCCCGCTCTCGTCGCTGCGGCTGTCGACGCTGTCGGCCGGTTAGCCCGCTTTCACCCCCGGCGGCAGCACGCCGAAGATCGTCGCCGTCGAACCGGCCCCCCTGCGGTTGATCGGGCCGCCCGCCAGGACCCAGGCGCCCGTGGTCGGCAGCGCCTTCAGGTTCGCCAGGATCTCCAGGCTGATCCGGTGGCGCCGGTAGACCAGCTTCGACACCGTGTACGTCTCGTCCGTGCCCACGTCCGGGCTGAACGTGTCGGTGCCCGTCCCGCCGCGGCGGCCCAGGCGCCCGGTGTCGATCAGCCACTGCACCGCCGGGATCGAGAAGCCCGGCTGGTGCAGCACCCCGCTGGAGTCGGTGTTCGGGAAGGCCGGCGTACCCCACTTGGCGTCCCAGCCCGTCCACAGCACCACGACCGACTCGTTCGGGATCCGGCCGTGGCGCTTCTCCCACGCCTTGAGGTCGTCGATCGTCACGGCGTAGTCCGGGTTCGCCGCGGCCTTCGCCCGGACGTCGATCTTCACCGCCGGCCGGAACAGGTCGGCCGGGTCCATGTCGTCGGCGAGCGGCTCGCCGGTGTTGAAGTGCCCGGGCGCGCCCCAGTGCGTCCCCGTGTGCTCGCCCTCGCGGACGAACTGCAGGTAGTAGCCGTCTTCCGGGATGGTCGCGATGGTCTCCAGCTCGAAGGCCGGGTCCCCGGGGAAGACGTTGGTCGTGGCGGGGTCGTTGACGTGCGACAGGTTGACCAGGTTCAGCTGGTCGAGCCGCACCGGCGGAGCGGCTTCGGCAGTCTCCGCGGCCTGCGCCGTCCGCCCGGACAGCGCGGCGCCGAACACCCCGGCCAGCCCCGCGGCCAGCACCCTGCGTCTCATCGGCATGAGGGATCACCTTTCAGCCTTGTTTGCACGGTCATATCACCCTGGCTGGGCGTGGCCAATGAGTTGCGCGAAGATGGTGGTCGTGGACGACGACATCGAAGACAACGCCGACAACGGCATCCTCGATCCCGAGGACACTTTGGACGACCGCGACGAGCTGGCGGAAGGTTATTCACCGCCGGAGCGCGCCCAGGCGACCGAAGGCTGGGGCACCACGGCGCGCGAAACCGCCGAGGGCGAGAGCTGGGCGGGCCGGCTCGCCCGCGAGGTTCCCGACCTGACCGACGACCTCGACGACGACGGGCTCGGCGACACCGAGGACACCGACGGCGAGCTGATCGACGAAGAGGTCGGCGACGTCCGCGCGGGCCGGCTGGTCGCCACGGACGAAGGCTTCGGCGAAGACACCGACGAAGAGCTGTACGCCTCGGACGCCGGCATCGACGGCGGCGCGGCCTCGGCGGAGGAAGCGGCCGTCCACGTGATCGACCCGTCCCGCCGCTGGTGAGGTGCCGGGCCGACCGACGTCATGAAAGAGTCGTTCACTTCGCCGGACGTCATGAACGACTCTTTCATGACGTCTGGGGAGTTGCGGTCCGTGCGGCGCCGTACTCGCGGACGGCCGTCAGGTACTCGGCGATCGCGTCGCGGTTGCGCAGCAGGCATTCCGCGCGGCGGGTCATGCGGTCGCGCTCCGCTTCCAGGGTCGCGATCATCTCCGGGGTCGCGTCCGGGAAGTAGATCGTGCGCGGCTTGTCGAGGCAGGGCAGGATCTGCTTGATGATGCGGGTCGGCAGCCCGGCGTCGAGCAGGCCGCGGACCTGGATCACCCGGTCGACCGTCGGCTCGTCGTAGTCGCGGTAGCCGTTCGGGCCGCGGCTCGCGATGATCAGGCCCTGCTCCTCGTAGTAGCGGAGGAGCCGGCGGGACGTGCCCGTGCGCTCCGCGAGCTCGCCGATCCGCATGTGTGCCACCTCACAGTCGCCGCGGTAGACCTTCACATCGATGTGAGGGTTCGAGCATAGCGGCATGACGAACCTCCGCCCCCGGACGCTTCCACTGGCCGCCCTCCTCGCCCTGACCACCGCCGCGTTCGTCACCGTGCTCACCGAGGCGCTGCCCGCCGGCGTGCTGCCCGGCATGAGCGCCGGCCTCGGCGTCGGCGAGGCCGCGGCCGGCCAGGCCGTGACGATCTACGCGCTGGGCACCGCGCTCACCGCGATCCCGCTGTCCGCCGCCACCGCGGCCTGGTCGCGCAAACGCTTGCTGCTCACCGGGGTCGCCGGGTTCGCGGTGGCCAACACCGTCACGACACTGTCCGCGGACTACGCACTGACGATGGTGGCGCGCTTCGTCGCCGGCGTGGCCGCGGGCGTCGTCTGGGCACTGCTCGCCGGCTACGCGCGCCGGCTCGTCCCGGACAACCAGGGCAAGGCCATCGCCGTCGTGATGGCCGGCATCCCGCTGGCCCTGTCGCTCGGCATCCCGGCCGGGACGTTCCTCGGCGGCCTGCTCGGCTGGCGCTCGGCGTTCGGCGTCATGTCGGTGATCGCGGTGGTGCTGCTCGCCTGGATCGCCGCGGCGGTGCCCGACGAGCCCGGGCAGGCGACCGGCCGGACGCCGGTCCTGCGCACGCTCGCCGTCCCCGGTGTCGTGCCCGTGCTCGCCGTGACGCTCGTGTTCGTGCTGGCCCACACCGTGCTCTACACCTACGTCGCCACCTTCCTCGCGCACGCCGGGCTGGGCGACGCGGTCGACGTCGTCCTGCTGGTGTTCGGCGTCGCGTCGATGGCGGGCATCGGCATCGTCGGCGCCCGGATCGACCGGGCGCTGCGGACGCTGACGGTGCTCAGCACCC
Organism: Amycolatopsis tolypomycina; assembly: GCF_900105945.1. Taxonomy (NCBI): domain Bacteria; kingdom Bacillati; phylum Actinomycetota; class Actinomycetes; order Pseudonocardiales; family Pseudonocardiaceae; genus Amycolatopsis; species Amycolatopsis tolypomycina. The sequence continues at coordinate 6,526,522 of NZ_FNSO01000004.1, forward strand.
TCGGCGTCGCACTCGCCGCCACGCTGCTGGCCGGGTTCGCGGGCAGTCCGGTGCTGGTCTACGTCGCCGTGGCGCTGTGGGGACTCGGCTGGGGCGGCGTCCCGACGCTGCTGCAGACGGCGGCCGGGAACGCCGGCGGCGAGGCGGCGGACAACGCGCAGGCCATGCTGGTCACGCTGTGGAACGCGGCGATGGCCGCGGGCGGGGTGGCCGGCGGGGTCCTGCTCGACGCCGCCGGGCCCGCGTCCTTCCCGTGGACGCTGCTCGTGCTCCTGCTGCCGGTGCTCGCGGTGGTGCTCGGCGCGCGGCGGCACGGGTTCCCGGCGCAATCCTAAGTGGACGAAGGGCCCGGACGCGCTCGCGCCCGGGCCCTCCAGCTCTGGTTCAGCAGCGGCCGGCGATGGCCCGCAGCAGTTCGGCGTCCGCCGTGTCGCCGGACAGCTCCCAGGCGAACACCCCGCCGAGCCCCTGCGACCTGGCGTAACCGGCCTTCGCCGACGCCGTCTCCGGCGTGTCGTAGCTCCACCACTGCGAGCCGCACTTCGCGTACGCGGTGCCCGCGACCCGGCCGTTGGCGGGGCACCGGGTCTTGAGCACCTTGTAGTCCTCGACGCCGGCTTCGTAGGTGCCGGGCGCGGGGCCGGTGGCCGTGCCGCCCGGCTGCTGCTGCGTCACGCCGTCCCAGCCGCGGCCGTAGAAGCCGAGGCCCAGCAACATCTTCGACGACGGCACGCCCTGGCGGCGCAGCTTCTGGATCGCCGCGTCGGCGTAGTAGCCGGCGCTCGGGATGCCCGGGTAGGCGCGCAGCGGCGAGTGCGGCGCGGTGGGCCCGGTCGGGCTGGCACCGGCGACGAAGTAGTCGTAGGTCATCACGTTGTACCAGTCGAGGTAGCGGCTCGCGGCGCCGTACTCGGTGGCGTCGATCTTGCCGCCCGCCGAGCCGTCCGCGGTGATCGCGGCGGTCACCAGCTGGCGCCCGAACTTCGCGCGCAGCGCCTTGACCAGCCCGGTGAACGCCTTCGGCCCGCTGGCGTCGCAGGTGTTGCCGCAGGCGTTGGGGTACTCCCAGTCGACGTCGATCCCGTCGAAGACGCCGGCCCAGCGCGGGTCGTTGACCAGGTTGTAGCAGGACTCCGCGAACGCGGCCGGGTTCTTCGCCGCCTCGGTGAAGCCCGCCGACCACGTCCAGCCGCCGAAGGACCACAGCACCTTCAGCTTCGGGTGCAGCTTCTTGAGCTCGCGGATCTGGTTGAAGCTGCCGTGCAGCGCCCCGGGTTCGGTGCTGTCGGCCTGGCCGCTGACGCTCGTGGCGGCGTCGTAGGGCATGTCGTGGTCGGCCCACGGGTCGCCGACCGCGCAGCCGCCGCCCGTGACGTTGCCGAACGCGTAGTTGATGTGGGTCAGCTTCGCGGCCGAACCCGACGTCTCGATGTCCTTGACGTGGTAGCCGCGGGCGTAGACGTCCCAGTCGGCAAAGTAGGCCATCACCTTGCCCCGGCTCTGGCCGGCGTCCGCGGGTGGTGCGACGACGGAGGCGCCGGCCAGCGCGAGCGCGACCACGGCGATGCGTTTTCTCATGCGGAGCACGGCATTCTCCCATCCGGACGGGGTGGCCGCGCCGAGGTTAACAGGTCCAGACCATTTCCGGCCAGGGCCAAATCAGTACGGTCAACGGATTTCCCGATGCTCCCCCAGCCGGGCGCGGATTCACCGGCGTGGAATGATCGGCCGATGACCGAGTTCGGCTGCGCGCGCTGCTCCGGCGAAGACGCCCTGACCGCGCTGGCGTTCTGCACGACCCGGCTCACCAAGACCCATCGCCTGGTCGAGCAGTCGCACTTCAGCGTTTCCCTGCGCCGGTGCCCGGAATGCGGGCAGTCGTTCGCCGCGATCTTCACCGAGTTCGTCGACTGGGTGGGCGGCGAAGACGCGCAGTACTTCGACTTCGTCCCGCTCACCACCGCCGAGGTGTCGGCGCTGGCCGCGCAGGGCGCCCGCGTCGACCTCGCCGAGCTGGGCGCGCTGGGCAGCGTCCGCCGCCGGCTGTCGTCGAGCTGGCCGACGGGCGGCGAGAAGGAGATCGCCTGGCGGACGGATCCCCTTTCGGTGCGCGAAGGTCACTGAGCCAGGCGCAGGACGGCCGCGGCGCTGCGGTCGACGTCGGCCTCCGTCGTCGCCCAGCCGGACACCGAGATCCGCAGGTACCGGCGGCCGCGCCAGGTGGTGCCGCCGAGCCAGCACGTGCCGTCGTCCTGGACCTTCCGGATGAGCGCGTCGGTGTCGTCGCCGAAGGACACCAGGACCTGGTTGAGGACGACGTCGTTGGCGATCTCGGCACCGCCGTCGGCGAGCCTCCCGGCGAAGCGGCGCGCGAGCCGGCAGCAGCGGTCGACGAGCTCGGCGACGCCGTCGCGGCCCAGCTCGCGCAGCGCCGCCCAGACGGCGAACCCGCGGGCGCGGCGCGACGACTCCAGCGTCAGGTCGCCCATGCCGGACACCTCGCCGGCGCCGGTGAGATAGGCGGCCCGGTAGGCGATCGCGGCGGCGTGGACGTCCGGGCGGGCGCAGAAGACGAAGCCGGAGTCGTACGGGACGTTGAGCCACTTGTGGCCGTCGCAGGCCCAGGAGTCGGCGAGTTCGACGCCGTCGAGCAGGGCGCGGGTTTTCGGATTCGCCGCGGCCCAGAGGCCGAAGGCGCCGTCGACGTGGATCCAGGCGTCGCCCGCGGCCGCACGGGCGGCCCGGAGGTCGTCGCACGCGCCGGTGTTGACGTTCCCCGCCTGCAGGCAGACGATCAGCGGCCCGCGGCCGGCTTCGCACACCCGGCGGAGGTCGCCGACGTCGATCGCGCCCTGCGGACCGGCCTTGACCGGCTCGACGACCCGGGTGCCGAAGCCGAGCAGCCGCAGGGCGCGGTCGACGGTGGCGTGCCGTTCTTCGCTCGCGACGACCCGGACGCGCGGGGCCCCGGCGAGCCCGTCGCGCTCGACGTCCCAGCCGGCTTCGGCGAGCACGTGGTGCCGCGCGGCGGCGAGGCCGGCGGTGTTCGCGGCCTGTCCGCCGGTGACGAACCCGGCGGAGGCGCCCGCCGGGATGCCGAGCAGCTCCTTGAGCCAGCCACCGGCCACGTCCTCGGCGGCGGCCGCGGCGGGCGAGAGGACGGCGTTGAAGCCGTTCTGGTCCCACCCGGCGGCCAGGACGTCCGCCGCGGTGGCGGCGGGGAGGGCACCGCCGATGACGAAGCCGAAGAAGCGCGGCCCGGCGGTGGCGACGAGCCCGGGTTCGGCGGCGCGGGCGAGCTGTTCGAGCACTTCGGACGGTGGGCTCGGCTCCTTCGGCAGCGGCCCGCCGAAGCCGGCCCGGAGAGCGGCGGGGTCGACGGGCCGGGCGACGGGCCGGTCCGCAAGGGACGCGCGGTAGCGGGCGCCCAGTTCGGCGGCGCGGGCCAGCAGGGCAGGCATCTCGTCCACGCACCGACTGTAGGCCGAATTCGCGCCGCCGCGGGTCGTGAGTGGTACGGCGTGTTCTAACCCGCCTTACCACTCACGACGGGTGGGTGGGCGGCCCGGCGGTTCTCCCGGGCCAGCGCCACCGTCGTCGCGATCCGCCGCTGCCGGGTCTCCGGCCGTTTCGCGCGAGCGATCCACTCCAGGATCAGCCGCCGCGACGAGGGTGGGAACTCCGCGAAGTACCGCGCTGACACGGCATCCGCGTCGAGCGCGGTCCGCAGATCCGGCGGCACCACGCCGTCCTGCGCCTCGGCCAGCACGTCCCACGTCCCGGTCCGCCGGGCCAGGTCGACCACCGCCTGACCGGCCGGCGTCATCAGCCCGGCCGCCGTCAGCCGCGCCACCCGCTCCCGGTTCACCCGGCTCCAGGTGCTTCCCGGCTTCCGCGGCGTGAAGCACAGGTACGTGCTGTCGGCGTCCCGTCGCAGCGCCTTGCTGTCGATCCACCCGAAGCACAGCGCCTGCTCCATCGCCTCGTGGATCCGCACCCCCGGCACCGCGCTCCCCTTGCGCCGGATCACCAGCCACACCGATGTCTCGCGAGCCGCCGCGAGCCACGCACGCCACTCCTCGGCCGAGGAGACCTCCAACACCTTGTCCATGCCTCCATCGTCGTCACCTAAGTGTTCATCTTCTGAGCACTTTTGCTCGGGAACAATCGGCGCCCTCCCGGCGTAGCGTCCTGGTATGGAGACCCCGTTGAGCACCGACCGGCTCGTGATCCGGGACTGGACGCCTGCCGACGCCGAAGCCGCGTTCGCCGTCTACGGCGCGGAGGACGTCACGCACTGGCTGACCCCGGCCATGGACCGCGTCGGCGACATCGGCGCGATGCGCGCGGTGCTGCACGCCTGGCAGGAGGCGCAGCCGAACCTGCCGCCGCCGCGCGGCCGGTGGGCGATCGAGCGCAAAGAGGACGGTGCGGTGATCGGCGGCCTCGGCATCCGGCTGCTGCCACCGTTCGAAGAGGACCTCGAACTGAGCTGGCAGCTCGCCCCCGGCGTCTGGGGCAAGGGCTACGCGTCCGAGGCGGCGACCGCGCTCATCGAGTGGGCGTTCACCCAGGACACCGAGGAGCTGTTCGCCGTCGCGCGGCCGAACAACACGCGGGCGATCGCGGTCGCCAAGCGGCTCGGCATGAACTGGGTCGGCGAGACCGACAAGTACTACAACCTGCGGCTGCAGGTGTACCGGATCCGGCACACCGACATCATCGGCTGACCGGCTCCAGCAGGAAGACGCGGATTTCGCGGTGCTCGGCCCGCACGGCGTACCGGTCGTACGCGGGCCAGTAGGCCGCGACCGCGTCCCACATCTCCCGGCGCTCGTCCCCGGTCAGGAGCCGCCCGGCGACGTCGATCGCGCGCCCGTGCAGCGCGACCGTCGCCGCCGGGTTCGCCAGCAGGTTCGCCGACCACGCCGGGTGCTCCTCGCCGCCCCAGTTCGAGCCGATCACGACGTACCCGCCGGCCCGCTCGACGTACAGCAGCGGCACCTGGCGGGGCTCGCCGCTGCGCCGCCCGATCGTCGTGAGCAGCAGCGTCCGCAGCCCCACCGCCGCGCCGACGCCGACCCGGCCGCCGCTGATCCGCAGCAGCACCCGGTCGGCGGGCACCAGCGCCCGCCCGAGCACCGCGAACGCCCTGCTCTTGCCGAACCCGGCGAAGACACCCCGCAAACCAGCCACGCCGGGATCCTAGGTCTGGCAGGGTGGACGGTCATGACCAGCCCCGAAACCGCCGCCGAGGTCTTCGACGCGCTCGGCACGGACTACGAGACCGCCTTTCCCGATCAGACCGGGCAGAAGGCCGTGCTCGAATGGCTGCTCGGCCGCCTCTCGCCCGGCGCCACGGTCGTCGACCTCGGCTCGGGCACCGGCCGTCCAGTCGCCGAGACCCTCGCCGCCGCCGGGCACGACATCACCGGGTATGACATCTCGGCGAAGATGATCGAAATCGCGCGAGCCCGGGTCCCGGCCGCGCGGTTCGAACAGGCCGACCTCCGTGCGCTGACCCGGCCTGCTGGGAGCCTGGACGCCGTCACGGCATTCTTTTCCCTCCTCCAGATGACCCGCGGCGAACTCGACGCGGTGCTGGCCAAGGTGGCGACGTGGCTCGTGCCCGGCGGCCACTTCGTGCTCGGCACGGTGGCCGCGGACGCCGACGAGGTCGAGTCCAGCTTCCTCGGGCACCCGATCCGCGCGAGCAGCTACTTGCCCGGGAAGTTCGTCGCGCGGCTGGAGGGCGCCGGCCTGGAGATCGTCTACCGCGAACTGGTCCGGTACGAGTCGAGCCATCCCGGCGTCCGGCCGGAGGAACAGCTCTACCTGACCGCGCGCAGGCCCGGCTGAGCCGTCAAGACCCCACGACGTCGATCACCCGACGGACATGAATTTTGCTCAACTTCGTGCATGTCCCGGGCGGCTCACCCGAGCTAAAGTGAGGAATGGGCATCGAAGCTCTGGCCAGGCCGGTACCTCGCGAGCACCGCGAGCTGCTGCGCGAGATGCTGGCCAGGCTCCCCGAGTTCGCCGACCGCCTGGCCCGGCTGCTCAGTGAGCAGGACGAGTTCTACCGGCAGGTCGAGGACGTCGCCCCCGGCGAGCTGCGGCAGGTCTGCCGGGCCAACCTCGAACGCGCGCTGACGGCACTGGCCGAGGGCCACGGCCTCGCCCTCGACGCCGCCCGCAAGACCGGGCTCACCCAGGCGCGCCAGGGCATCCCCCTGCCCGCGGTGCTGCGCGCGTTCCGGATCGGCGGCACCTTCGTCTACGAAGGACTCCTCGAGCTGGCCGGCCCGGAGTTCCTCAACCCGACCCGGACGATCGAGATCAACTCCTACGTCTGGAAGGCGATCGACCTCTACTCCGACGCGCTGACCACGGCGTACGAGGAGGTCGCGGCCGAGCCGTCGCACGCGAACGCGCGGCTGCTGGACGACCTGCTGCGCGGCCGGCTCGCCGGCCAGGCGGAGATGGAGGCCGCGGCCCGCGAGCTGGGCCTGCCGACCGCGGGCATGTTCGTCGCGGTGGTCACCGAACGCGTCGAGCCGGACGACCACGACTCCGTCGAGGCGCTGCTGCGGGCGCGGCGCTGGCGGTCGGCGTGGCGGCCCGGCGGCGAGGCGGGCCTGGTCGCGGTCGACCGGATCGAGGACGTCCGGCGGCTGCGCGAGGTGCTGGGTTCGCTGCCGGTGGCGGCCGGGATGAGCAAGCCGTTCACCGGCTTCCCCGACGTCCCGGACGCCCTGCACCGGGCCCGGATCGCCCGCCGCTCGCTGCCGTCGGCGACGGCCGGCGTGGTGGTGTTCGGCGACTCGCCGGTGACGACGCTGGTCGCGGCGGCGCCGGGGATGGCCCGCGACGTCGTCCGGTCGGCGCTGGCCGGCGTGCTCGCCCTGCCGGCGGCGGAGCGCAAGGTCCTGCTCGACACGCTGCTGGCGTGGTTCGCCGGCCACGGTTCGGCGAAGGAGGCGGCCGACCGCCTGTTCGTGCACCCCAACACGGTCCGCTACCGGCTGCGCCGCGTGCAGGAGCTGACCAAGCGCGACCTCACCGACCCGGTGGACATCGGCGAGCTGTACGTCGCACTCGAGTCGGTCCGCCTGGATCCGGAGCCGGAGTGATCGTTTCCCGATCACTACCGATTGACTTTCGATAGGAAGCGCGCGATAGTCGGCGCATGGTTACCGAGAGATGGGCCGTTGCCGCGCTCAGATTCTTCCTCGTGGTGCTGTTCGGCGTCCTCGTCGTATTCCAGACGATGTCCCTGCCGGGCGGCATCGCCTACCACGCGCAGCAGAACCCGCACGACGCTCCGCTGCGCTGGCCGCTGACCGCCATCGCCGTGTTCCTCGTGCTGTGCGTGCAGGTGGTGGTCGTTGCGACGTGGAAGCTGCTGACCCTGGTCAAGAAGGACCGGATCTTCACCCCGGCGTCCCTGAAGTGGGTCGACGCGATCGTCTGGGCGGTCGCGGCCGCGTGGCTGGTGGTCGCCGGCATGCTGCTGTTCGTCGGCTTCAACGCGGACGACCCGGGGATGCCGATGCTGCTGTTCCTGGTGACGGTGGCGATCACGGTGGTCGGCCTGCTGATGGTGGTCATGCGCGCCCTGCTGCGGCAGGCGACGGCGCTGCGCTCCGACATGGAAACGGTCATCTGATGCCGATCGTCGTGCGCATCGACGTCGAACTGGCCAAGCGCAAGATGAGCGTCGGGGAGTTCGCGGAGAAGGTCGGGCTGACCCCGGCCAACGTGGCGGTGCTGAAGAACGGCCGCGCCAAGGCGGTCCGCTTCAGCACCTTGGAGGCGATGTGCCGGGTGCTCGGCTGCCAGCCCGGCGACCTGCTGGAGTGGGTCGAGGACGAGGTCTAGCCCAGGTCGGCGGGCCGCACGCGCAGCTTGGCGGCGATCCGGGCGAGCGTCTCCTGCTCGGCCGCGGTGAGCGGGTCGAGGACGTCCAGCACGCTCCGCACGTGCGTCGGCGCGGCCCCTTTCACGACGCCGAACCCGGCATCGGAGAGGGCGACGAGGGTGTACCGGCCGTCATCCGGGTCCGGCGAACGCCGGACCCAGCCGCGCTGCTCGAACCGCTTGACCACATTGGACAGCCGGGAGAGCGAACCGTTGGCCAGGTAGGCGAGTTCGCTCATCCGCAGCCGGCGCTCGGGCGCCTCCGAGATGTGGCTGAGGGTGAGGTACTCGAAGAGCGTCAGGCCGGCTTCGTGCTGCAGCGGCGCCTCGAGGCGGCCCGGGAGCAGCAGGATGAGCGAGACCAGCCCGGTCCAGGCTTCTTTTTCGGCCGGGCTGAGCCAGCGCGGGCCTTCTTGGTCCATGCCGGGAGCCTAACCATCCGCGAATGACTTCACGCTTGAAGTCGTGCTATGTTGACTTCAAGCGTGAAGTCATTCGAAGGGAAGCGCATGTTCTACGTAACTCCCGGCTACAGCCCCCGCCACCTCGAGGCACTGCACTACAGCCAGGCGGTCCGCATCGGCAACCGGGTGGAGATATCGGGCCAGGGCGGCTGGGACGACAACACGGTGTTCCCGGCGGACCTGGAGGAGGAGATCATCCGGGCGTTCGACAACGTGGAGCGGACACTGGCCACGGCGAGCGCGAGCTGGGCGGACGTGGTGTCGGTGGATTCGTTCCACATCCCGACCGCGCCGGACACGATCGGGGACGAGCACACGCGGGTGATGGTGGAGCAGTTCCGCAAGCGGATGGGTGACCGGGCACCGATCTGGACGCAGATCGGCGTCGCGGCGCTGGGGGCACCGGGGATGCGGGTGGAGATCCGAGCCACGGCCGTGGTCGCCGAGGACTGAGCCGCGCGGCAGGCCGCCGGCCAGCCCTCGCCCGCCCTCGCCGCCCGCCTCGCCCGCCGGCCGCGCAGAGCCCCGGCCACCCGCTCGCGTAGGGCGGCCACAGCCCAGCTCAAGCGCCCCAATGTGGCGTTCGGTGCGTCCAACGCACCCAATGTGGCGTTCGGTGCATCCAACGCACCCAATGTGGCGTTCGGTGCATCCAACGCACCCAATGTGGCGTTCGGTGCGTCCAACGCACCCAACGCCACATTGGGGCGCTCGGGACCAGGCCGGGCGAGCAGCGGGCGAAGGTCAAGCCGCGTCGGCGTCCACCAAGCGGGCCAGCTCCAGCAGTGTCCCCTCGAAGCCCGGGCCCGCCGTCAACGCCACCGTCAGCGGCCCGCCGCGGCGATCGCGGCCCACCGGCAGCGTCACCGCCGGCTCCGTCCACTGGGGACGGTCCACACCGGCCGATACCACCACGTCCGGGCGGGCCGGGCGGTGTCGCCGGCCGCCCGCGTCGAGGTCGAGCACCACGTTCCCGTGCAACGAAAGCAGCGCTGCCACGTCCGCCACCGCGTCCCGCAGCTCGCGGTTCGCTATCGAGTCCGAATGCGCGCCGATCGCCGGGCGGGCCGGCGACCCGTCGTGGGTCAGGCGGGGCACTATCGCCCCCAAGTCACCCGACGCGCACGTCACCACCCGGATGCCCGGCACGCCCGCCAGCGGGTCGCTGATGCTGATCCCCGCGCTCGCGGCGGCCGCCACGATCCGGGCCCGCCAGCGCGCCGTCGCCGCGATGGCGACTTTTGTTGGGTCCTGCGACAAAAGGGGGTTTCTCCTTCGTGGTCCGGGCGCGGCGGCGTGAGGATCGTCCGATGGTGGGCCCGTGCCCGTTGTGCCCGGGAACAAACATGTTTGGTCGCTTGGTCCGAACGGCCGTGCGCATGCGACCTTCCGGTCGCACCGGACGTCTGTGACCGCGAGTCACACTTTGACGCGCGACGTGGCGCGGGCCACTATCCGTGCACCTGATTACCGCCGGGTAATTTGCGTGTCCGGAGTACGACCCAGGAGGACCGTTGCGACGAGCTTTGGGCCTGATCTTGCTGGCGCTGGGGGTCTTCGCGGTCGCCGGGGCGGTGCTGCTGCCGACCTACGTCTACCCGAGGCTCGCCAAGGTGCCGCTCGACCAGGATTCGACGTCGGTGCTGGAAGGCACCGCGAGCAAGGTCCTCGCCGTGACCGACAAGGGCGCCGGCCCGGTCACCGAGATCCGCAAGGACGCCAAGCTGACCGCCACCGCCCGCGTCCAGGCGAACTTCGCCCGGCCGGAGATGCGCGCGGACACCGACTACGCGGTCTGGCTGCTCGCCGTGCAGGTCAAGGACGACGACGACGGCACCGTGGTCAGCGCGAGCAAGCGGCAGGTCTGCTTCGACCGGCGCACCGCCGAGGGCTACGACCCGCGTGGCGACGCCGACCCGAAGTGCACCAAGGAAAGCAGCTACGTCACCGAACTGAAGGACAAGGCCGACAAGGACGGCGAGAAGCCGCCGGAGCAGAACATCTACCAGTCCCAGCCCGGCCTGAACTTCAAGTTCCCCTTCGGCACCGAGCAGAAGGACTACCAGGTCTACGACGACAACACCGGCAAGGCCGTCACGGCCCGGTTCACCGGCACCGAAGAGGTGAACGGGATCGAGACGTACAAGTTCGTCCAGACCATCGGCGACACCAAGCTCGAGACGAAGTCGGTGCCGGGCTCGCTCGTCGGCCTCACCGACCCGACCGTCGACGCCGACCTCTACTACCGCGGCATCAACACGATGTGGGTGGAGCCGGTCACCGGGGTCCAGGTGAAGCAGCAGCAACAGCAGCACCAGGAACTGCGACCGGCCACCGGCGCGCCGACCGTCGTGTTCGACGGGACGCTGGCCTACAACGGCGAGACGATCGCGAAGATGGTCGACCAGATCAACGAGAACAAGGGCAAGCTGGAGTTCCTGTCGAGCACCGGCCCGCTGTGGCTCGGCATCGGCGGCGGGGTGCTGATCGTCGGCGCCGTCTACCTGCTGGCCCGCCGTCGCCCGGCCGCCCCGCCGGCCCCGCCGGCGCGGCGACGGGTTCCGGTCGGCGCGGGACGTTAGCGTTTCTTCAGCACGAGCACGAGATTCCAGGAAGCAATTTCACGGAGGCCGGGAATCCGCACGATCCACATCGCCCAGCTCGGGTGGTACCGCGGATACCCGGCCACCAGGTCGGCGAGCGGCGTCGTCTTCGCCCAGCGGAGCGCGGCGCCGACCGAAACCGGGAACAGGCTTTCCCCGAATTTGTTCTTCGGCTGCTTCCCGAATTTGCGCAGATAACGGCTCCGAGCGTAGTAGCCACCGAGGAAATGCCACGGCGCGGTCTCGTGGCCACCCCACGGCGAATACCACGGCGTGAACGACGCGAACACCGTGCCGCCGGGCTTGGTCACCCGGCACATCTCGGCGAGCATGACCCACGGCTCGGAGACGTGCTCCAGTACGTTCGACGAGTAGCAGATGTCCACGGAACCGCTGCGCACGGGCAGTTCCGTGCCGCTCGCGCGGATCATGTTCTCCCCCGGCTCGCCGCGGGCGGACAGCTCGCCGACGTCCGGGTCCAAGCCGAGGTAGACCGCGCCGGCCGCGCGGAAGGCGTCCGAAAAATAGCCGGGGCCGCCGCCGACGTCGAGGATCGTGCGCCCGGACAGCGGAGTGTGCGCCGCCAACTGCCGGACGGAGTCGGCGGCGAGCGCGGAATAGAAGCCGTCCGGGTCCGTCTGCTCGGTGAGAAAAGTGCGGAACAGAGTCACGGAACGACGGAGCGTGGCGCGATGCGGCCGGGCCGTCGCGACGAGAACCGGATTACCTACCATTGAACCGTCGCTTTCCCGAATACGTTCATCTAGGGTGTACGCACCAGTAACCTAGCACCGTCGCTACAGTTTGGAAAAACCCGATGGAACGTCCTCGTGTGCTCCTCCTCAACTGGCGCGACACCGGCCACCCCGAAGGCGGCGGTTCGGAACGCTACGTCGAGCGCATGGCCGAAGGCCTGGCCAGAGCGGGGTACCGGGTCGAGATCCAGTGCGCCGCCTACCCGGGCGCGACCGCGGGCGAGTGGCGCGACGGCGTCCGCTACCGGCGCCGCGGCAACAAGTTCGGCGTCTACGCGCACGCGTTGCGCGCCATCCGCCGGGCCCGCGCCGATCTCGTGGTGGACGTGCAGAACGGCATGCCGTTCTTCGCCCGGCTGGTCGCCGGCTGCCCGGTGCTGGTGCTCGTGCACCACGTCCACAAGGAACAGTGGATCAGCGCGCTCGGCGAGACGCTGGGCCGGGTCGGCTGGTGGATCGAGTCGCGGCTGGCGCCGTGGCTGTTCCGCAAGTGCCGCTACATCACCGTTTCCGAGGTCACCAAGGCCGAACTGGCGGAGCTGGGCATCGGCCGCGAGCGGGTCACGGTGGTCCCGAACGGCCTCGACGCGCCCCCGCCCTGCACGTCCGAACGGGACGGCGAACCCACCCTGGTCGCGGTGAGCAGGCTGGTGCCGCACAAGCGGATCGAGCACGCCATCGACGTCGTCGCGCGGCTCGCGCGGCGCTGGCCGTCCCTGCGGCTGGAGGTCGTCGGCCAGGGGCCGTGGGACGAGGTGCTGCGCGCCCACGCGGCCGCGCGCGGGGTCGCCGACCGGGTCGTCCTGCACGGCTGGGTCGACGAGCAGGCCAAGCACGAGATCCTCGCGCGCTCGTGGCTGCACCTGTGCCCGTCGGTCAAGGAGGGCTGGGGCATCGTCATCATGGAGGCCGCGGCGCACGGCGTGCCCTCGGTCGCCTACCGCGCCGCCGGCGGCGTTCGCGAGTCCATTGTGGAAGGGCGCACCGGACTGCTGGCCGACGACTTCGACGATTTCACCGCCCAGGTCGAAGGTCTGCTCGCCGACGCCCCGCGCCGCGCGGCGCTGGGCCTGGCGGGTGCCGAGCGGGCCGGCGAGTACAGCTGGGACGCGAGCGCCGGGCAGTTCGAGTCACTCGTGCGGGACGTCGCCGGCTGTCCGGTGCCCCGCCCGCGCACCCTGGTCCCGGAGCTCGCCCCGCGGACTTGATGCCATGAAAGACTCTTTCAGTGCACCGGACGTCATGAAAGAGTCGTTCATGTCATTGCCGCGCCGCCTGGTCCCGTACTGCGTCCCGGAACTCGCCCAGGAGCCGGGCGGCCGCGGCCGCGTCGAAGTCCTTGCGGCGGGCCCGCACCGTGACGGTGGTCTGCCCGCCGGTCGTCGCCACGCCGAACGCCACGCCTGACCGGCCGCTCGCGGCCGGGTAGAACGCCAGCGACCGCACGGTGTCCCCGGTGGACACCAGGCCGAGGTTCGACACCAGGAACGTCGAACCGAGCCTGCTCGCCAGCAGCCGGGTGCCCAGCCGGGCGACGCGGCTGCTGCGGGCGGGGAAGTCCGGCTCCGGCGGCTGGGCCGCGAGCACCGCCGCGACGTCCGCGCCGCGGCCCAGCCGCAGCCGGAAGAACGCGCTGTCGTGCACCGGTTCCGGCGCCGCGCCGGACCTCCGCGACGCGCCCAGCGCGGCCACCACGCGGGCGGTACGGGCGCCGTGCGCGCGGTTCCAGCGTTCGGTGGCGCGGGCGGCGGCCGCGACGAACCCCGCGGCGCCCAGCCGCAGGCCCGGCTCGTGGCCGGCCACGAAGACGTCTCCCGCGGCCTCGCGACCACGTTCGGGGGTGATCCGGCCCGGTGGCGCGAAAAGCGCCTCAGCGAGCCGCTGGAGGGCCGAAACGGCAAAGGGTTTGCCACCCGCGCGTTCGCCGATCCCCCGTGCCGCCGAGGAAACCGGGACGTCGAGCAGGATGCCGAGCAGGGACAGCAGGCCCAGGCCGTCGAGGGCGCCGTGGTGCGCGGCGACGAGTAACGTCGTTTCGCCGGTGGCGACGCGCACCAGGGGCGCGCCCCGTTCGTAGGGCGCCGAGGCGAAGCGGTCCCGGACTTCCGTCAGGTCGGTGCTCCGCTCGATGTCGGGCACCACACCGAGGTGCGGGTACTGCCGGCCCGCGTCCGCGAGCCGCGCCCGGAGCTTCTCCGGTTCCGGTGCGGCCGCGCCGAGTTCCGCTTCGAGGAGGATGCTCCAGGAAACGGTGGGGTCGCCGTAGAGCCCGACGACGCGGTGCGCGTGGTCGGAGGCGAGCCGGGTCACGCGTCAGCGGTCCCCGTAGAGCTTGAGCGGGTGGTCGGCAGGGTTGTACTTCACCTGCGCGTTGAGCTTCGCCTGCACCGGCGCGGCGGTGTCCGGGTCGGCCGAGGTGATGAGGGCGAAACCGCCCGCTGTCGCCGCCCCGCCGCCGATGATGACGGCGACGATCGCGCCGATGACCGTGCCCACGAGTCACTCCTTCCGCGGCGGGAGAATCCTGCCGCGGCCCAATGTACGCATCGGTAACATGCGACACAACACTGCGACGCACAGCAACGTGAGCGCTACTCCGTTCGCCAGCAAGGCGGGCGTCCACGACACCGCTTTCACCGGCGGCTCACCCGGCGTCCGGTACAGCGTCAGCCAGTCACCCGACCACACCTGCGTCGCGCCGGCGAGCAGCTGCGGGTCCACGTAGCCGGGTGTGCCGTGCTCGACGAGGATCCAGCCGATGCCCGCGTCGGTCAGCTCCCGCGCGGACGTCGCGGCGCGGACGTCGCCGATCCTCGGGTCCTCGCCGGCCACGCGCTCGCTGCCGACCTGCAGGGTGTCGTCCATCAGCACGGGTTTCGGCAGCACGCGCGGCGCCGGGTCGAGCTGGGTGCGGTCGTCGTTCCAGGCGAACCCGCGGAACGCCGAGAGCGGCAACGCCAGCACGTCGCCGGGCCGGTCACCGAGCTTTTCGGACACTGCCTGCCAGTCGGCCGGGTACCGCGCGGTGCCGAGCCGCCCGAAGCCGCCCCACGCCAGGTCCGGCATGGTGAGCAGCGGGAAGACCACAGCCGCCGTCAGCAGGGCCACACGTCCGCTTTTCAGCTTCGCCGCGGCGAACTCGACGGCCAGCGCGAAGCCCAGCGCGAGCGGCAAGGCCCACCAGGCCACCCATTTCTGGGCGTCACGCAGCAGTCCGGCACCGGGCACGTACCGCGTCGCGGCGGTCAGCAGCGCGTCGCCGCCCGGCAAGGTCGCCAGGGACGCGAGGAAGACGCCGAGGACACCGAGCGCGGTCAACGAGCGGACCGGCGCCTTCCCCCACCGGTTCGCGAGCGGCCAGAGCCCGGCGACCGCGATCGCGACGACGATGAGCGTCAGCACGGGAACCAGCGGTACGGCCCGGCTGGCGGGCACGGTTTCGGCGTTCCAGATGCCGCCGAGCCCCAGCACGCTCAGCAGCGCGGGACCCCAGCTTTCGGCGCGGGCGCTGAACGCCGTGACGCCGGCCGGGTCGGAGAACGTGCCACCGGCGTTGAGGAACGTCGGGACGAGCCAGGGCAGGTTGAGCACAATGGCGAGCGGGACCGTCTGCCAGAGCCGCCTCGAGCCGGCGGCCACGACCATGACGGCGACCGCGAGGACGCCACCCGGCGGCGTCAGAACGGCCGGGGCGCAGGCGATCACCAGCTTCGGCAGGGCACGGGGTTCGTGCCTGCGCGCGGCGAGCCCGGCGGCGGCGATCCACGGCAGGCTCGCGTACGCCAGCAGCAGCGGCCAGTGCCCGATGAACAGCCGTTCCGCGAAGTACGGCGTCCACGCGTACGCGGTCGCGGCGACGAGCCGGGTGCCGAGGTGCTCGGTGGGGACGAGCCGTCCCGCGCCGAGCGCGGCGAAGAAGACGGCCAGGAGCAGGACGAGCTTCTGGACGAGGTCGCCCGGCAGCACGGTGGTGGCGAGCGCGACGGCGGCGTCGGCGGGGACGGACCGCGGCAGCGTGCCGCCGATCCCGAAGGCGTCCGGCACGAAGTACTGCCGGGGCGCGAACACCATGTCGTAGCTCAGGACGAACCCGCGGCCCAGCAGCGGCCCGCAGACGGCGAACGCCAGCGCGGCGGACAGCACGGGGAGGGCGAGCCGCCTGCTCGGTGCGTCCACGGCCCTTCCTTTCCGGTGCGTGCGCGGTTATGGTCCCTGGTCATTACCCGCCGGTAATGGGAGCACCCCGTTGAGCGTAGACACCGAAGTCCCGGCGCGGACCGGCAACCGGGTCGCGGCGATCCTCGTCTCACTCGCGCTCGCGGGCAACAACGCGGCGAGCTACGTGCTGAGCCTGGCCGCCGCGCGCCTCCTCGCGCCCGGCGCGTTCGGGGAGCTGAGCTCGCTGCTGGCGGTGCTGGTCGTCGGCGTCGTCCCGGCGATGGGCCTGCAGACGGTGGTGGCGCTGCGGGTGGCGCGCTCGCCCGGGCTGGCCGAGGGGTCGCTGTTCGCGCTCGGCCTGGTGACGAGCGCGATCGTCGCGACGACGGCGTTGATGCTGAGCCCGTTGCTGGTGCTGTTGCTGCACCTGGGTTCGCTGGCGCCGGCGCTGCTGGTGACGGCGGCGCTCGGGCCGCTGACGCTGCTGGGCGTGTTCCACGGTCTCCTGCAGGGCAGCCACCGGTTCGCGGTGCTGTCGGGGCTGATCGCGCTGGAGGGCGTGGGCAAGGTCGGCGGTTCGCTGGCGGGGCTGCTGGTTTCGGGCACCCCGACCGGCGCGCTGGCCGGGGCGGCGATCGGTTCCCTGGCGGTGGTCGTGGCGGGCTGGCAGCTGTGCGGCCGCCCGCGTCCCCGCTGGGCCGACCGCCACGGCGGCGAGGTGTTCCACACGGCGCAGGCGATGCTGGCGCTGGTGCTGCTGGTGAACCTGGACCTGGTCCTGGCCCGGCACACGCTTTTGGCGGGCGAAGCGGGCCAGTACGCGCTGGGGGCGATCGTCACGAAGATCGCGTACTGGCTGCCGCAGGCGGTGGGCGTGCTGGTGCTGCCGCGGTTCGCGGTGTCCGACCGCCGTCGCCGGGTCCTGCCGGTGGCGCTCGCGGTCTGTGCCTGCCTGGACGCGCTGGTGCTGCTGGTGTCGCTGGTGCTGGGACCTTCGCTGCTGGCGGTGATCGGGGGCGCGCGGTACGCGGGCAGCACGATGCCGGTGTGGCCGTTCGCGCTGGCGGGATCGCTGCTGGCCCTGGTCCAGATCCTGCTGTACGCCCGCCTCGCGGACGGCGACCGGCGCGTGACGGCCCTGATGTGGTCGGCGGTCGGCGTGGAGGCACTGCTGATCACGACGTGGCTGCACGGGTCACCCACCCAGGTGGTGACAGCGGCGGCCTGCACGGCCGGAGCCCTGGCCGCGGCCGGGGCGGTTCTCGAGGTCCGGTCGCGCAAACCGGCCTGAGCAGCCCCCGTTTTCCACGCTACCGGCAGGCACCGACACTTTTCGGCCCCAAGCGCCCCAATGTGGCGTTGGTTGCGTCCAACGCACCGAACGCCACATTGGGTGCGCTGGACGCACCGAACGCCACATTGGGTGCGCTGGACGCACCGAACGCCACATTGGGGCGCATCGTCGGGAGCGTGGGGCCCGGGTCAGGTCGGCTCGGTGGGGTTTTCCTTCCGGACGAACCAGTCCACGCACGTCGCCACCATCGCGGCCGCGGCCAGCAGCAGGGCCGCCTGGGTGACCGGGCCGTACGCCCACTCCTGGCCGTGGCCCAGGATGCGGCCCGTCACCGAGACCAGCGCCGCCACGGCCATGCCGCCGAACGCCAGGAACCTGGGTGCGCGCTCGGAGAACTGGCGGGCCAGCAGGCACGCGATCAGCAGCACCACCGGCAGCATCCCGCCCAGCGCCACCAGCAGCCCGATCAGCACCACCGGCACCACCGCGCCGCCGCCCGGGGCGATCGTGAAGCGACGCCGGTGCGCCGGCCACGCCACGCCCAGCAGCAACACCAGCACCGCCGCCGCGCCGATCAGGAGGCTCAGGCGGTAGTGCGCGTCCGGGGTGAACGACAGCGACACCACGCCGCCCGCGCCCGCCGGGACGATCCAGGCCTGCTGCCAGCCGTCCACGCGGGTGCGCGTCAGCTGCTGTCCGTCCAAAGTGGCCGTCCAGCCCGCGTTCGCGTTCTCCGGGACCGCCAGCACCGCCTCCGCGCCCGGTCCCACCGTCACCGACCGCGACGCCGCGTCCCAGTCGCCCACCTGCACCGTGCGGTGCACCGCTGGCGTCGTCTCCCCCGCCGGGCGCAGCCACAGGTCCTGGACCACGAACGACTCCGACCGGTCCGTCCGCAGCTCGTGCCCGCCGGCCGGCAACACGATGCCGCCCTCGGAGTCGCGGCACATCCCCAGCGCCAGTGGCCGGTGCGCGATGATGTCGGACAGCTTGCCCTGCACCGACGTCCGGTAGTCGAGCCCGTCCAGGTGCACGTTCGGGCCCGAGCCGCACGGCACCGAGAACGCCGGGTCCGGTCCCGGGAGCAGGTCGTCGCTGCCGGACAGCGAAAGGCTGCCGATGCCGACCGCCGCGCGTGCCGCCGGATCGTCGTCGTCGCCCGGGAGCACCACCTGCAGCTGGTCGGTTTCCAGCGGCTCGAAGGACGCCGACCCGCCCGCGTCGAGCTGCACCGTCCGCGTCGCCGACCGGCCCACCAGCTGCACCTGCCGGGGCGCGCGGGCCCCGCTGCCCGGCGCCACCTCGATGCGCAGCCCCGAAATCCGCTTCGGTGCCGTCCACCCGAGGGTCAGCGCCGGCCGCAGGTCGGTGACGTCGGGGCGCCACGTCGTGCCCGCGTCGCCGTCCACGGCCGCGAGCCCGGCCGCCGCCGGGTCGCCGCCCAGCTGGGACGTCGACGCGACCGTGACCCCCGGCAGCGACACCGGGTTGCGGCCGCCGCCCGCCGGCAGCACCGAGCCGCCGACCAGGTACGTCTGCTCGGCCGGGGTGCTGAACAACCGGCGGATCCCGTCGGGTTCCTCGCCGTCGCGGGCGGCGGCGGCGTCGCACCGGACGGCGTCGCCCACCGGCAGGCACGCGTACCGCGGCTGCGCGCCGCGGGTGAACGCGAACCCGGGTGCCGGGCCGGTCGGCAGGTCCGCGGGCACCTCCAGGGCCCGCTGCGGCTGGGTGCCCGGGATCTGCAGCTCCGCGATGCCGAAGTTGCCGTCCTGCCGCCCGACCACCAGCGACAGCAGGGTGATCCGCACCTTGCGCGTGACGCCGCCGGCGACGGAGTACTCGTGCGGCCCGGCGCCGCGGACCACCGGCTGGTCGACCGAGCCGTTGTCGGTCGTGATCCGGATCCGGGTGGCCGGCCAGCCCACCCGGAGGTCGTCCACGAGCTGCAGCTGCACCGACGTCACCAGCCGCGGCGTGTCCAGTTCCACCTCGAGCCACTGGCCGATCGCCCCGGTGAACGACGACGACTGCCACGCCGTGCGCGGGTCGCCGTCGATCGCGGCGAACGGCTGGTGCGAGGGATCGGACCCGCCGAAGGCGTCGGCGAACGAGGCCGCCGTCGACGCCGTCACCGAGCGGATCCCCCGGTAGGCGGCGACGGTCTGGTGTTCCTGGCCCGGGAACGGCAGCAGGTCGCCCGCCGCGCGCTGCTGGCGGTAGGCCTCGCCCGCGGTCAGGGTCTGGCTGAGGTTGTCGCGGACGCCGCCGACGTTCCGCTCGGCCCGGCGCAGGCCGTCGGTCACCAGCCGCGGGCCGCCGGGCGACCCGCCGTCGCCGGTGAGCACGGTCGGCGTCGCCGGGTCGAGCTGGCCGGAATCGATCAGCGGCAGCAGGTTCTCCGGCCCGCCGCTCACCGTCGGGACGTCCGTGGTGGCCGTCGCGGTGGCCAGCGGCACCGGCTTCTGCACCTCGTAGATCTCCAGGGGACCGAAGGCGGCCGCCTTGGCGATGCCCGGCGAGCCGGCCAGCCCCGCGCGCAGCGTCGCGATGGGCGGCGCGGCGGTCCGTTCGCGGTCGATGTCGTTGCGCAGCAGGAGGAACCGGTAGCCGGACCGCGCGAGCAGCGCGGCCAGCCCGGGATCGCCGCGGCCGTCGGCGAGCGCCGCGTCCACCGAGTCCATCAGCCGCGTGTTGCCTTCGGATCCCAGCGGCACCTGGTTGCGGACCGCCCACGGGCTTCGCGCGATCGCCTGCGCGGGCTCGTCGACCGTGCGGCCCCACTCGTACTCGCCGAACCCGGTCGCCGGCAGTAGCAGCGTCCGCGCGTTCGGGTCGGCCTTGGCGACGTAACCCATCGCGTCGTACCAGTAGCCGGGTACCGCGTCCCAGCCCGGACCGGACCGCAGGTTGAGCAGCCACGCCGGCGCGGCCATCACCACCACCAGCAGCAACCCCAGCGCGGGCCGCAGGAACCGCCGGGGCGACCGGACCGGGCTCGAGATGCCGTGCACGAACGCCAGCATCAGCGGCAGCCGCAGCACCGGCTCGAACTTGTGCACGTTGCGCAGCGGGGCCAGTGGCCCGTCGAGCAGGTGCCGGACCTGCTCGGCCAGCGGGCTGTCGAGCGTGCCGACGTAGCCGATGGTCAGCAGCGTCAGGCCGGTGACGACGCCGAGCACGAGGAACCGCCGGTCCGGCAGGCCGCGCCGGGTCAGCCCGAACAGCCCGACGCCGGCGACGAGCCCGGTGGCGAGCATCAGCACCGGGTTGTCGATCAGCGACCAGCCGCCGGGCCACCACGGCGTGCCCTGGACGACGTAGGCCACCCACTGGTTGGTGCCGCGCAGCACCTCGAACAGCGACATCGGCGCGGTCGTGTTCGTCGCGGACTCGATGTAGTCGAGGAACGGCAGGCTGTATTCACCGAGCAGCAGCAGCGGCAGGATCCACCACAGCGTCGCGCCGACGACGAAGACGAACCACCACAGCACGAGCTCGACGTGCGCGCGCGTCCAGCGGCGGGTGAGCAGCCACAGTCCGGGCAGGACGAGCGCCATCACGACCATCGCGCCGTTGACGCCGCCCATGCACAGCACGGCCAGCGCGGACAGCCCGGCGGCGCGCCGCGGCGAGCCGATCGCCTCGGCGCGCACGAGCGGCACGAGCACCCACGGCAGCAGCACCGCGGGCAGCATTTCCGCGGACAGGCCGCCGATTTCGGTCAGCATGCGCGGGGCGAGCGCGTAGCCGAGCGCGCCGATCAGCCGGGTGCGCTCGGTGCCGATCTTCATCGCCCGCGCCAGCACCAGCGCGCCGCCGAACGCGGCCGAGAGCAGGACCGCGCCCCACAACCGTTGCGCGATCCACGCGGGCACCCCGGCGGCCTGGCACAGGGCGAAGAACGGGCCCATCGGGAACAGGTAGCCGTACGCCTGGTTCTGCAGCTCCCCCGCGGTCGCCTCCGGGTTCCACAGGTGCAGCGCCCGCCCGAGGAAGGCGATCGGGTCGACGGCGAGGTCGAGCTTGGTGTCGAACGTCGTCTTCCCGGGCATCTGCAGGAACGACAACGTGGTCAGGGCCAGCACGATCCACGTGCTGGGCCGGCGGAAGAACGCGCCCACCGAGAACTTCCGGGCACCGCCCGAGTGCGGGGCGTCGTCCCGGGTCCGTTCGCGGGTGGCGGTTACCATCCGGTAGATACTAGGCCGAAACCTGGCTACCATGTGCCGACGAATTTTCCCGAGTCCCCCGAACTCCTGGCAGGTGCGCCATCTCGTTCGAAGATGCCTGGGCCTTGGCCGAGCCGGTCAAGGGCTGGATGACGCGCGCGCAGGGCGAAGCGCTGTGGAACGCCGTGTGCCGCCTGGAGAAGGGCGACGTCGTCCTGGAAATCGGCAGCCACCAGGGCCGATCCACGATCGTCCTTGGCTCGGCGGCCCGCACGGTCGGGGCCACGGTGATCGCCGTCGACCCCTTCGTGGACGGCCGGTTGTTCGGCGGCTCCCCGACGCGGCAGCTGTTCGAGCGCAACATCCGGCGGGCCGGGCTGGACGACATCGTCGAGCTCGTCGCCGGTTACAGCACGGAACTACGCCCTGACTGGACCCGGCCCATACAGCTGCTTTACATCGACGGCAAGCACGACTACTGGACCTACACCGACGATCTGCGCTGGTCGGCACACCTGCCGCCGGGCGCGGAAATCCTGGTCCACGACTGTTTTTCCTCGATCGGCGTCACGCTCGGCACGATCGTGAAGGTCCTCTTCGGACAGCGGTACACCTATGTGGACCGAGCCACGTCACTGGCGCGGTTCCGGCTGGCCCCACCGTCCACGGCGGACCGCGTGCGCGTGCTCGCGCAGCTCCCGTGGTTCGCGCGCAACGTCGTGCTCAAGGTGCTGCTGCGGCTGCGGTTACGGCCGGTGGCGCGGCTGCTCGGCCACGACAGCCCGTACGACCCCTACTGACGCGGCCCGCGGGCGCGGGATGCCGGGTGGTCCGTGGCACCCCGCGCCCGGTCAGCCGTGGGTCACCGCGTGATGGCCCACAGCTCCCAGGTCCAGGTCGTGGGCCGGCACTCGAACTTCACGAAGCCGCCGGTCTGCACGTACCACTGACCGTCGGAGTAGCAGTCGTACTCGTAGGCCGCCCCGTAGCTCCACTGGTACTTCATGATCTGGCTGTCCCCCGCGCTGGCAGCCGGCGCGAACACGACCGTTGACGCCAGAGCGCCCGCGACGGCGGCGGCTGCCGCGATCTTCTTCACCTGTCTGTCCCCCGTTCTCGTTCTCGAACACGTGCCCGCACAAACAATCATGAAACGGGCACGCTTGTCCGCGGAACGGGTGGATTCGCCGAAGCCGCTACTGGGTCACCGGCTTGCCGACCTCGACCTTCGCGACGCACACGGGCGCGCCCGGGCTCGACAGCTGCACGCCGATGTGGTCGAAGAGGCCGTCCACCGGCAGATACAGCGAGTGCAGCCCGGCCTGGAACCACACCGGTGTCCGCTCGACCAGCCCTTCGCCGCCGTCGGAGGTGAAGTAGTCGATCTTCAGCAGGTGCCTGCCGAGCAGCGGGGTGTCGAGCGGGATGCGCAGCGGCGTTTCGCCGACCGTGTAGCCGCAGTTCGGCACCGGTCCCGGCAGGCCGCGGGCCTGGGCCGTCACCCCGGTGATCAGGTGGGGGGTGCCGGTGGCGTCGAGCTGGTGCATCCGGTTCGTCGGCTGGTCGAAGCGGGTGCCGGGCAGCAGGCCGACCACGCGGGACGCCTGCGAGTCGGCACCGAACCATTCGTGCACGAGATCGGGCGGCACGAACGTGTCGTAGAACACCAGGCCCGGATCGGCCGCGACCGCCGCGCGGACGTTCCCGATGTACTGCCCGGAGTGCTCGAACCGCAGCGCGGGCGCCAGCCGGGAAAAGCCGACCGCGGAACTGGCGAGGAGGAGCACGCACACGACCACCACCGCGATCGGCCGCTCACGCCCGCCGCCGGCCGGCGCGGTCCCGTCCGGTGCCAGGAAGGCGAACGCGCCGCACAGGGCGGCCGTGAACGCCAGCTCGGCGAGGTAGCGCGGGTCGTCCCCGGCGCCCGGGCCGACTTCGCGCAGCCGAGTCAGGGCCAGCAAGCCGACGTCCACGGCGAACAGCAGCCCGAGCAGCGCCCACGCCCGCCAGGCCCGGCGGCCGCCCACGCGCACGCCGGCCACCAGCAGGGCCACGGCCGCGGCGCACAGCAGCACCACGACCGCGAACGGCGAGGGCGCCCAGGTCGCGCCCGGGCCGGGCCCCGACCACGGCCCGCCGGCCAGCCCGGGCAGCAACGTGTCGCCGAGCATCCGGCCGGTCAGGTCGGCGACGGTGCCGGCGGTCATCGGCGGGCCGCCGGGGGTCACCTGGCTCGACGTCAGCGCGAGGTAGCCCGCGACGAACGCGGCGAGCAGCGCCGCGTGTCCCGCCCAGTAGCGCCACCGGTCCCGGGAGGACTGTCCGAGCAGGACGGTCACCCCGGCCAGCAGCACTGGGATCACCGCGGCCTTTTCGTAGAACGCGAGCCCGAACAGCGTCCACGCGAACGCGCCGATCCACCAGCGGCCGCCGTCACGCAGGTAGCGGACGTGCCAGTACAGGGCGCCGGCGCTCGCCAGCACCACCGGGACGACCTGGCCGCCGAACGCCCACCACAGCGTCGGGACCAGCAGCAACGTCGAGGCGGTGAACACGGTGAACGGCACCAGGATCGCCCAGCGGCGGCCGAAGCAGCGCACCAGCAGGCACCAGAACAGCACCGTCGCCGCGGCCCGCATCAGCAGCAGCGGCGCCACCATGAGCGGGAAGTCCAGCGGCGCCCACCACGTCATCACCGCCGCGAGGAAGAGCCCGCCGGGCTGCAGGTGCCCGTGGTAGTCCTGGAACAGGTAGCCGAGGTCGAACGGCCCGGCCACGGCGGCCCGGTACGTCATGACGAAGTCGTCCTGGGCGAAGTTCCCGTGCAGCGCCGCCCAGGTGTGCAGCGCGAACGGCACCACGCCGGCGACGAACGCGGCGAGGACCAGCGCCGACGGTCTTCGGGTCACCCGTGGCGCGGGCTTTTCGATCTGCACCAACACGGGCGGTCCTCACTTCTTGCAGGCGGGCGGCTGGCACACGAGCTTGCTCAGT
The DNA here is from genome assembly GCF_900105945.1 of Amycolatopsis tolypomycina. Taxonomy (NCBI): domain Bacteria; kingdom Bacillati; phylum Actinomycetota; class Actinomycetes; order Pseudonocardiales; family Pseudonocardiaceae; genus Amycolatopsis; species Amycolatopsis tolypomycina. Next base: position 6,550,885 of record NZ_FNSO01000004.1, read on the forward strand.
GCCTGGTAGAAGACGTCGGAGATCTTGCGCGGGTCCGGGGTGGTGAAGGACTCGCCGCCGGTCGCGGCCGAGATCTGCTTCAGCTCGCTCGAATCGATGTCCGGGCCGATGCCGATCCCGATCACCGGCAGCGGTTTCCGCGGGTCCTGCAGCCTGCCCAGCTCGGTGAGCAGGCCGGGCAGCCCGATCGAGTCGTCGTCCTCGTTGCGGCCGTCGGTGAGCACGACGACGACGTTGATCCGGCCGAGCTGCCAGCTCTGCCGCGCGTTCTGGTACGCGGCGAGGATCGAGTCGTACAGCCCGGTCGCGCCGCCGGCCTTCGGTTTGACGGCTTGCAGCGTCGCCACCGCGCCCGCCGCCAGCTGCTCGGAGATCGAGCGCATCGGCAGCAGTTCCTTGTAGTCCTTGGTGCCGTCCAGCTTGGTCGAGAACAGCCAGAGGCCGATCTCGGTGGTCTGCTTGAACAGCCCGAGCCCCTGCGTCGCGGCTTCGAGCGTCAGCGCCATCCGGCTGCGGCCGGTGCCGGGCACGGTGGCGGCCATCGAGCCGGACACGTCGAGCAGCACCTGGACGCGGGCGCTCAGGTTCGCCCCGGCCCACGCCTGGAGCACGCCGTACATGCCTTCGGGCGTGGGCGGTCCGGCCGGGCGGGCCGCCGCGTCGGTGCGGGTGTCGCGCGGCCGGTCGCCGAGCAGCTGCCCGGACGGCGTCCGGAACCCGCCGCCGGCGAACGTCCCGGTGGCGGTCTGGTCGAGCAGCAGCCGCAGGAACCGCTCGGCCGCCGAGCGCGAAGCCTCCGAGGCCCGCGGCAGGACGACGTACGGGTAGTCGAAGCTCGGGACACCGGCGGCGGGGTAGGCGGCGACGAGCTTGCGGGCCAGCACCGACTGCTCCGACGCCGGCCACGCGGGGTACGGCTGCTTGACCGCGGAGAGCTTGCGGATCTCTTCGGTGAACGCGGCGGCCGGGTCGGGCGCGTCCAAGGTCTGCTGCTGCAGGCCGAGCAGCGCGCCGATGGCGGCCGGGTCACGGCCCGGGTCGGGCAGCCCGACCGGGCTCTTCGCGAGGACGTCCGACCACGACGGCGACTTCCCCGGCCAGCCCGCCTGCTTCGCGACGTCTTCGGTCAGCGCCAGCACCACCGGCGAGCTCGCGACCGACTGGCCGGACTCGGGGAGGTTCCACGCGCCGCCGTCGCGGGCCTGCAGCAGCCAGGTGCTCGACTCCGGCACCCAGACGTCGGGGCCGTTCGCGCCGTTGGCCTCCAGCGCCGTCGCGGTGGCCGTCGACGGGCTCGCGGTGACCTCGACGGCGTAGCAGTCCCGCGCGGGGACGGTCCGGGCCAGGTCGGTGAGCACCGGCGCGATGTCCGGCGCGGCCGTGAGCCGCACCGGGGTGGTGGTGTCGCAACCGTTGCCGGCCAGCCGGTTCTTCAGGTAGTCGAAGCCGGCCCACGCGAGCAGGGCGACCACGAGCAGCGCGCTCAGGACGACGACCCGTGCGTCGATCCGCCGGGCCCGCGCCGGGTGTGCCGCCATGCACGTCCTTCCTTCGTGAGGTGCTGGCAGCTTGCCAGCCGGGTGCGCGGGAAGCCAGTACCGTGAGCGCCCGGTGAAGGAATGGCGGGCTGCGGCCATATTGGTGATTGACCGTGCGGTGACGCGTTTCGCGCTTGACGGACATCCCACGCGGGTAATTGCACGATGACGCTTTCCGGAACGGAGGCCGAGCCCGTGCGCACCATGTACGACGCCGTGACGGCCGCGAACATCCCCGCCGACGCCCGGATGGTCGCCGGCTACATCGACCGCATCAAGATCCCGCCCTGGACGCCCGCCGACTGGGCGCGGTTCCCGAACGCGGTCAAGGTGACCATCGTCAAGAAGGCGGCGACGAACGACGGGCACGTCCTCGACGTCGAGCCCGGCGACGCCACCCCGGCCGAGGCGCCGGGCTGGGTCCGGATGCGCCGCGCGGCGGGCGCGGACCCGTCGGTCTACTGCAACCTTTCGACGTGGCCGTCGGTGCGCGCGGCGTTCTCGTCCGCCGGCGTCGCCGAACCGCACTACTGGATCGCCCACTACAACGGCGATCCCGCCATCCCGGCCGGCGCGGTCGCCAAGCAGTACCGCGGGAACGTCGCACCGGGCTACGACGTGTCGTCCGTCGCCGACTTCTGGCCCGGCGTGGACGGCCCTTCGAGTGGAGTGGAAATCATGGAACGCATCACGGTCACCCCGCCGAACGCCGCGGAGAACGCGGTGCGGGTCTTCCTGTCCGGCAGCCCCGGAGCGGCGGTCGTCATCCGCCCCCGCCTCGGCGGCGACGGCTTCGCGAAGCCGATGTGGGTGGGCGACATCTTCGCCTGGGGCAGCGACCACCAGGGCGTCGGCCACAACCCGACCAAGACGGGCGGGTACAACTCGAAGCTGACGTCGCACCGGCGCTACGACCTGCCGGGTGCGGTGTGGGCGGACATCAACTACAGCGCGGCCGAGCCGTTCGAGATCGACATCGTCGGGTAGGTCTCACGCGGGTGGCAGCGCGCGGCACAACGCGTCGAGGGCCGCCGGGTAGGCGTGCTCGGGCGGGGTGGCGTAGCCGACCACCAAGCCGTCCATTGTGGACATGTCGCTGTCCGGGTGCCGGAAGGCGGCCAGGCCGTCCAGGGCCAGCCCCTGCCAGGCCGCGGCCTTCAGCGCGGCTTTCTCGGTGCCCGGCGGGAGCCGCAGCACGGCGTGCAGGCCGGCGGCGATCCCGGTCGCCGTCACGTGCGGGGCCCGTTCGGCGAGCGTCGTGACGAGGTGGTCGCGACGGCGGCGGTAGCGCCGGCGCATCCGGCGGATGTGCCGGTCGTACGCGCCCTCGTTCAGGAACTCGGCCAGGGTGAGCTGGTCGAGCGCACTGGCCCACGCCTCGCGCTCGCCCTTCACGGCCAGCACCCGATCGACGAGGTGGCCGGGCAGCACCAGCCAGCCGAGCCGCAGCGCGGGTGACAGGCTCTTGCTGACCGAGCCGACGTAGACGACGTGCTCGGGGTCGAGGCCCTGGACCGCGCCGACCGGCTTGCGGTCGTAGCGGAATTCGCCGTCGTAGTCGTCTTCGAGGAGCACGCCGCCGGTCGCGCGGACGTGCCCGACGACCGCGGCGCGGCGGTCGTGGTGCAGCGGGCCGCCGGTCGGGAACTGGTGCGCGGGCGTCAGCAGCACGGACGGGACGGCGAGGTCTTCGACGCGCGCGCCGTGTTCGTCCAGGGCCAGCGGGATGGTCCGCACGCCGGCCGCGGCGAAGATCGAGCGGTGGAACGCCAAGCCGTAGGACTCGACGGCGAGCGGCCCCGGCAGCACGGCCGGGAACAGCAGCCGCAGGGCGTGCGCGAACCCCAAGCACACGACGATCCGCTCCGGCGACGTCCGCACGCCCCGAGCGCGCGCGAGGTACTGGGCGAGGGCTTCCCGCAGCTCCGGGCGGCCACGCGGATCGCCGGGGCCGAAGGCGTCATGGGGCGCCACGGTCAGCGCGCGACGCGCGGCGGCGAGCCATTCGGTGCGCGGGAAGGATGTGGCATCGGGCTGGCCCTGCCGGAGGTTGTACGCGGGTGTCGGCGCTCCCGGGGCCTTTTTCGGTGTCCGGACGGGTTTCAGCGGCTCGGCCCGTTCGGCGACGCGGGTGCCGGAGCCCTGGACGGCGGTGAGCCAGCCTTCGGCGACCAGCTCGGCGTAGGCGTCGGCGACGGTGTTGCGGGCCAGCCCGAGGTCGACTGCCAGCGACCGGTAGGGCGGCAGCCGGGTGCCCGGAGCGAGCCGTCCCGCGCGGACGGCGTCCCGCAGGGCAGCGATGAGCGCGGCCCGCTTGGGTCCGGGGGCCAGCTCCAGGTGCAGGTCGCGCTCCCCTGAATTGACCCAGTCTTCTACCACGGAAATGCACCATACACAGGGGTCAAAGCGCGACTAGGTTTCTGGTCATGACGAACTCCCGCATCAACTTCGCCAAGACCACCCCGAAGGCCTTCAAGGCCCTGATCGGCTTCGACGCGGCCGCCCGCGCCGGCCTCGACCCCGCGCTGGTAGAGCTGGTCCAGATCCGCGCGTCCCAGCTCAACCACTGCGCGTACTGCCTGCACATGCACACCTCCGACGCCCGCAAGGCGGGCGAGAGCGAGGAGCGGCTGCACATGGTGGCGGTGTGGCGCGAGGCGAGCAGCTTCTTCAGCGAGAAGGAGCAGGCGGCACTGGCCCTGACGGAGGCGGTGACGCAGATCGCGGCCGGCGTCCCGGACGACGTCTACGCCCGCGCGGCGGCGGAGTTCGGCGACGAGGAGCTGGGGCAGCTGCTGGCCCTGATCTTCACGATCAACACGTGGAACCGCATCGCCATCACCACGGCGAAGGTGCCGGGCACGGACGAGCGCGCGCCCCGCTGACGCGCCCCAATGTGGCGTTGGTTGCGTCCAACGCACCCAATGTGGCGTTCGGTGCGTCCAACGCACCGAACGCCACATTGGGGCGCATGGGGCGGGGGGGTCAGTCGGCGAGCGCCAGCAGGTCCTCCTGCGCCGCGACCGGCTCCTCGGCCGGCCGCTTCCGGGCGACCAGGCCGCTGATCGCGATCAGCAGGCCGAGCACCGCGATCCCGGTGACCACGCTCAACGCCGGCGTCAGCCCGGTCAGCAGCGCCGCCGGCGAGGCTTCACGGCCGCCGTTGGCGGTGAGGACCGCCGTCACCACCGCGAGCCCGATGGCGCCGCCTACCTGCAGCGACGTGTTCAGCAGGCCGCCGGCCAGCCCCTGCTCGTCGTCCGGAATCCCGGCCGTGGCCTGGATGTTGAGTGACGAGAACGCCAGCGTGAAGCCGATGCCCAGCAGGATCATGCTCGGCAGCACGCTGCCCGCGTACCCCGAGTGCTCGTCGATGCGCAGGAACAGCGCGTAGCCGATGACGTGCGCGACCACGCCCGCGAAGATCGTGCGGGGCGTGCCGACCCGGTCGATCAGCGGCTCGATGCGCGGGGAACCGAACGCCACGATCAGCGCCGCCGGCAGGAAGCCGAGCGCCGTCTGCAGTGCCGACCAGCCCAGGACCCGCTGCAGGTACAGCATCACGACGAACTGGAAGCCGATGTACGCGCCGAAGAACAGCGCGCCGCCGAGGTTGGCGCGGGCCAGCGGGCCCGACCGCAGGATGCCCAGGCGCAGCAACGGGTGGCGGCTGCGCTTCTCGATGATCACGAACGTCACCAGCAGCGCCAGCGCGACGGCGAACGTGATCAGCGTGCGCGGCGCCGCCCAGCCGATCTCCGGCGCCTCGACCACGCCGAACACCAGCAGCAGCGAACCGGCGGCGCCGGTGATGGCGCCGGGGAAGTCGTACCCGCGGCCCTCCTCGGCGCGGTACGACGGGATCAGCTTCCACGCCGCCACCAGTGCGATCAGCGCGATCGGGGCGGGCAGCAGGAACGTCCAGCGCCAGCCGACCTCGGTCAGCAGGCCGGAGAACACCAGGCCCGCGGAGTAGCCGCTGGCGCCGAACACGGCGAAGATGCTGATCGCCTTGTTGCGGGCCGGGCCTTCCTGGAACGTCGTGGTGATGATGGACAGCGCGGCCGGCGCCGTGAACGCGGCGGCCAGGCCCTTGATGAACCGGCTCGCGATGAGCAGGGCGCCGTCGTCGACGAGGCCGCCGAGCAGCGAGGCCAGCGCGAACACGGCGACGGCGACGAGGAACACGCGGCGGCGGCCGAGCAGGTCGGCGGTGCGGCCGCCGAGCAGCAGCAGCCCGCCGTAGCCGAGCACGTAGCCGCTGACGACCCATTGCAGCGCGTTGGTGGACAGGCCGAGGTCGGCCTGGATGGCCGGGAGCGCGACCCCGACCATCGACACGTCGAGCGCGTCGAGGCCGATGACGATCGAGACGGTGAGCAGGACACCCCAGAGACGTGCGTCCCACCGCGTTGAAGTGGTGGACAAGGACACGGAAGAGCTCATGGCGGCGACATTACATGCACGCGCATCTAATGTCCAAGCATTTAATGTGTTTGCATCTGATGTCCGTGCATGCTAAGTTGGTCGCCGTGAGCGACGTCGCTGTTGAGCAGGGCCTGGTCCAGGAGTGGCACGAGCTGCTGGCCCGCTACTCGGCCGTGTTCAGCGCGCTCGAGTGCCGACTGCAGGAGCGCCACGGCATCGGAGCCAACGAGTTCGAAGCCCTGGAGCGGCTCGCGACCTGCGACTTCAAGTGCCGGTCGGCCGACCTGATCAGCACGATCCACCTCAGCCAGAGCGCCACGTCCCGCCTGGTGGCCCGCCTGGAGAAGGAGGGCCTGGTCTCGCGCGCCCTGTGCGAGGTCGACCGGCGCGGCATCTTCGTGACGATCACCGACGCCGGCCGGGAGAAGTACCTCGCGGCGAAGCAGACGCACCGCGAGGTGCTGCGGGAAACCCTGCGCTAACCCACCGGTCCTTCGATCGCCTTGACCTTGACCTGCTGCTGAGCACCCGAAGCGTCCGTCACCGTCAGGGTCAGCTCGTCACCCGGGTGGTGGGTGTCCATCACGTTGGTCAACGCCGTCGCGGAGCCGGTCGGCTTGCCGTCGATCGCCGTGATCACGTCGCCGGCCGCGAGGCCCGCCCGCTGGGCCGGCCCGCGCTGGACCACCTCGCGGACCTGGGCGCCGCCCTGGCCGTTCGTCACCGAGACGCCGATGAAGGCGGTCTTGCCGATGTGGATCTTGTCCGACCCCTGGCCCGCCACGATCTTGTGCGCGATGTCGATGGCCTGGTTGATCGGGATCGCGAAGCCCTGGCCGGCGCCGCCGGTGCGGCGGCCGTTCAGCTGGTAGCCGGTGGACGCCGCGGTGTTGACGCCGATGACCTGGCCGTTCGCGTTGGCCAGCGGGCCGCCCGAGTCACCGGACTCGATGTTCGCCCTGACCTGGATGAGCCCCTCGAGCTGCTCGGACGACCCGCTCGACTCGTCCGACGCCGTGATCGACTGGTTCAGCGCCGTCACCGTGCCCGGGGCGGGCACCGGGTCGCCGCCGCGGCCGCCCGCGTTGCCCAGGCCGAGGATCTGGTCGCCCACCTGCGTCGTGTTCGAGTCGCCGATGGACGCCGTCGGCAGCCCGGACGCGTCCTCCAGCTGCAGCACGGCGATGTCCTCGGTGCGGTTGTAGCCGACTACCTCCGCGTCGTAGGTGTCGCCGGTGCCGATGCTGGTGACCTTGATGCTGGTGGCGCCGGCGACGACGTGGTTGTTGGTCAGCACCTCGCCGTCGGCGGTGAGCACGATCCCGGTGCCCGCCGCGGCCGCGCCCTGCAGCCCGAGCTGGGTGTTGATGTTCACGATCGCCGGGTTGACCTTGGCCGACACGGCGTCGACGTCGAGCACCGTCCTGGCCTCGCTGGGCTGCCCGGAGAAGCCGAAGTTCTGGTTGCCGCCCGCGGTGGGCGCGTTCGCCCCGGAGATCAGGTGCCCGATCCCGAGCCCGGCGGCCACGGCCAGCGCGATCGCCACGATCGCGACGGTCAGCGCCCGCAGCGGGTGACGCCGGCGCGGCGGCGGCTCGTAGGCCGGCGGCGGGTAGGCGTAGTTCGGTTGCGTGTACGGCGAGTACGGCTGTCCCCACTGGTCACGGGGCTGGTGGTACTGCTGCCGGGGGTACCCGTCCTGGCCGTAGAACTCCGGCGAGTACCCGCTCTGCCCGTAGCCGTACGGGTACTCGCCGCCGCCCTGCGCTCCTCGGTCGTACTCGCTCATGCACAGCTCCAGCTCTCGACAAGCCTCCGGCCATACCAGGAAACGCCCCGTTCCTGAGAATTTCCTTGTCCGGTTCCATGGACTTGCTGTGGATTACCCCGTCGAGAGCACGTGACCGGTGTTACCGCCGGATTCGTTCCATGCCGGGGTCGACCAGCGGCTCGGCGGCCACGGTGGCCGCGACCCGGCGGCCGAAGTACTCGATCTCCACGCTGCTGCCGATGTCCGCCGACGCCGGGAGCCACGCGTAGGCGATCGGGCGGCCCACCGTGTACCCGTAGGCCGCGCTCGTGACGTACCCCGCGGCCACGCCGTCGGCGAACACCGGTTCCTTACCGAGAACGACCGTGCGGCCGTCGTCGATCGTCAGGCACCGCAGGCGCCGCGACGGCGTCCGGCCTTCGAGTGCGGCCCGGCCGAGGAACTCGCCCTTCGCCGGGCGCACCGCGAAGTCGACGCCGGCCTCGTACGGGTCGTGTTCGGTCGTCATGTCCGTGCCCCACAGCCGGTAGCCCTTCTCCAGCCGCAGGCTGTTGAACGCCGCCCGCCCGGCCGCGACCACGCCGAGGGGCTGCCCCGCCGCCCACAGCGCGTCCCACAGCCGCAGGCCGTTGTCCGCGCTCGTGTAGATCTCCCAGCCGAGTTCGCCCACGTAGGACAGCCGCATCGCGACCACCGGCACCCCGGCGATCCGCGCGCGACGCGCCCGGAAGTACTTCAGCCCGGCGTGCGAGAAGTCCTCCTGGGTCAACGGCTGCACGAGGTCCCGCGCCAGCGGTCCCCAGACGCCGACGCAGCACGTCCCGCCGGTGATGTCCCGGACCCGCACCCCCGCGGGCGCGTGCTTGACGAAGTGGTCGACGTCGATGTTGCCGTTGATGCCGACCTGGAACACCTCCGGCTCGAGCCGCGCGACCGTGACGTCGCTGCGGATGCCGCCGGCGTTGTCGAGCATCAGCGTGTACGTCACGGACCCGACCGACTTGTCGAGCTGGTTGGTCGTCAGCCCCTGCAGGAACTCCAGCGATCCGGGCCCGCTGATCTCCACGCGCTTCAGCGGCGTCATGTCGTACAGCGCGACGCCGTTGCGCGTCTGCCACGCCTCCGCGGCCGCGATCGGCGAGTGGAACTGCGCCGACCACGCGTCCCGCGCCGGCGGCAGGGCGTCGTGCGGGAGCTTCTTCAGCAGCGGCGCGTTGGCCTCGAACCAGTGCGGCCGCTCCCAGCCGCCGGCCTCCAGGAACACCGCGCCCAGCTCGCGCTGCCGGGCGTGGAACGGCGTCACCCGCAGGTCGCGCGGCGACAGCTTGGGCTGCAACGGGTGCAGGATGTCGTAGACCTCGACGAAGTTCTGCTGCGCCGTCTCGCGCACGTACGACGGCGCGAGCTGGACCTCCTCGAAGCGGTGGACGTCGATGTCGTGGGTGTCCACTTCGGAATGCCCATCGACGAGCAGCTCGGCGACGGCCTTCGCGATGCCCGCGGAGTGCGTCACCCAGATCGCCTCGGCCAGCCAGAACCCGCGGACGTCGGCCGACTCGCCGACCAGCGACTGGCCGTCCGGGGTGAAGGAGAAGATGCCGTTGAAGCCCTCTTCGACCTTGGTCTGGCGCAGTGCGGGCAGCAGCAGTTGACTCTGCTCCCACGACGGTGCGAAGTCGTCCTCGGTGAAGGGCAGCATGGACGGCATGGCCGTCTCGGTCACCGAGGGATCCAAAGTGGACTCGTCGACCGGCATCGGCCGGTGCGCGTAGGAGCCGATGCCGAGCCGGTCGACGTGCTCGCGGAAGTAGAGGTCCTGGTCCTGGTGCCGCAGGATCGGCAGGCTCGCCTCGACCTCTTCGGTGTTGCGCCCCACGAGCTCCGCCACCTGCCCGGTCTTGACGTACTGGTGGGCGAGCGGCAGCAGCGGGACGTCCATGCCCACCATCGCGCCGATCTCGCGGCCCCAGAAGCCCGCGCACGACACGACGACATCGGCCGGGAAGTCGCCCTGGTCGGTCCGGACGCCGGTGACGCGGCCACCCTCCTGGAGGACGTCGGTCACCCGCGTGGAGCCGAGGAACCGGGCCCCGCGCTCACCGGCCCGCGCGGCCAGCACCTCGACGGCCTTGGCGGCCCGCGCGAGCCCGTCGGTCGGAACGTGCAGCGCGCCGAAGATCCGGGAGCCGTCCAGCAGCGGCCAGCGCTCGGCACATTCGGAAGCGTCGATCAGCCGTCCGTCGACCCCCCACGACGTCGCCCAGCCGTGCTTGCGCTTGAGGTCCTCCCAGCGGGCCGGGGTGGTCGCCACCTCCATGCCGCCGACCTGGAGGAAGCAGTCCAGGCTCAGCAGCTTTTCGACGGTGTAGCGGGCGAAGTCCGTCATCGCCTTGGACGCGTTGGTCTGGAACACCAGACCGGGTGCGTGCGAGGTGGACCCGCCGGTGCGCGGCAGCGGGCCCCGGTCGAGCACGGTGACGTCGGTCCAGCCGCGGGCGGTCAGCTCGTCGGCGAGGTTCGCGCCGACGATGCCGGCGCCGATGATCACGACCTTCGGTGCACTCATGGCGGAACTCCTTCTACCGGAACACAACAGTGCTGTTGCCGTTGAGCAGGACGCGGCGTTCGCAGTGCCACCGCACCGCGCGGGACAGGGCCAGCGCCTCGGCGTCGCGGCCGACGGTCACCAGCTCGCGCGGCGAGTACGTGTGGTCGACGCGCTGCACCTCCTGCTCGATGATCGGGCCCTCGTCGAGGTCGGGGGTGACGTAGTGCGCGGTCGCGCCGACGTACTTGACGCCGCGGTCGTAGGCCTGGTGGTAGGGCTTGGCGCCCTTGAAGCCGGGCAGGAACGAGTGGTGGATGTTGATCGCGCGGCCTTCGAGCTTCTGGCACAGCTCGTTGGACAGCACCTGCATGTACCGGGCGAGCACGACCAGGTCGGCCTCGTATTCCCCGACCAGGTCGAGCAGCCGCTGTTCGGCCTCCGGCTTGGTCTCCGGCGTCACCGGGACGTGCACGAACGGCACCCCGGCGGCCTCGGCCATCGGCCGCAGGTCCTCGTGGTTCGAGACGACCACCGCGATCTCCGCGCCGAGCCCGCCCGCGCGCCAGCGGAACAGCAGGTCGTTGAGGCAGTGGCCGAACTTCGAGACCATGACCAGGATCCGCGGCGGGGTGCCGTCGGAGAACTCGAACTCCATGCCGAAGTCGCCCGCCACCGGCGAGAACGCCCGGGTCAGGTCGTCCACAGTGGCCTGCTCGGTGCAAGTGAAGGACGTGCGCAGGAAGAGCGAGCCGCGGACATCGTCGTCGAACTGCTGGTGCTCGACGATATCGCAGCCCTGCCCGACGAGGAACGTCGTGACGGCGTGCACGATGCCCGAGCGTTCCGGGCACTTGAGCGTCAGGGTGAAGGTCACGAGACGTACTCCAGGCTCGCGTCGGCCAGCCAGGCCGTGAAGTAGTCCGAAAAGGACTGGCGCACGAGGATGGTGAAGTCCTCTTCGCGGACCATCAGCACGATTCCCGTGCGCGCCAGCAAGGTCTGCACGCACGTACCCGGCGGCGAAACCTCCAGGTCGATCGAGCACCCGTGCGCCAGGACGTCGGCCGCGTGCGACCCGGCGAGCCGGTAGACGTTGCGCTGCGCCGAGACGTCCACCACAGCGAGGGCACTTTCACGTAAAAGTGCCGCTTCCAGCTCGGCCTGGCGGCCGGGCTCGGCGAGCACGAGGTACTCGTCGGGGCCCATCCAGAGGACGTCGACGCCGTGGCCGCTGGTGAACGTGCAGGGCGTGGGCAGGTCGACGCCGAGGAGCGTGTCACCCTGCCGGAGGCGGACGGTGAGCTGGGTGCGGAAGGGTTCGTGGACCGCTTCAACCGTCACGGCGGGCTCCTTCCTTGTCGAAGAGCACGGATTCGGTGACGGTCACCGGCACCACCTGGTCGCCGACCGGCACGTACAGCGTCTCGCCGATCCGCTCGCGGCCCGAGCGCACCAACGCCAGCGCGAAGGTCCGGCCGAGGGCGGCGCTGTCGTAGCTGGAGGTGACGTGGCCGAGCATCCGCACCGGCGGCTCCGGCACCGTCTCGGATTCGATGAGCTGCGAGCCCTCCGGCAGCAGCACCGACGGATCCACCGGGAGCAAACCGACCAGGTGCTTGCGGTCGGGCCGGGTGTTCTCGGCGCGGGCGAACGACCGCTTGCCGATGAAGTCGGGCTTCTTCTTCGACACCGCCCAGGACATGCCGAGGTCCTGCGGGGTGACCGTGCCGTCGGTGTCCTGCCCGATGATCGGGTAGCCCTTCTCGGCGCGCAGGACGTGCATGGTCTCGGTGCCGTACGGCGTGACCCCCTGGTCCACTATGGACTGCCAGAGCGCGGGCCCGTGCCACGAGGGGACGTTGATCTCGTACGCCAGCTCGCCGGAGAAGCTGATCCGGCACACCCGCGCCTGGAGTCCGGCGACCTCGGCGTCCTGCCAGGTCATGAACCCGAAGGCCTCGTTCGACACGTCGAGGTCCGGCGCCAGGCGGCCGAGGACTTCCCGGGACCGCGGGCCGACCAGCGGGATCGTGGCCCAGTGCTCGGTCACCGACGTCGCGAAGACGCGCAGGTGCGGCCACTCGGTCTGGAGCCATTCCTCCATCCACTCGAGGATCTTCGCCGCGTTGCCCGTGGTCGTGGTGACGAGGAAGCGTTCCTCGCCGACGCGGATCACCGTGCCGTCGTCGATCACCATGCCGTCGACGCCGCACATCACGCCGTAGCGGATCCGGCCGACGCGCAGGTTGCTCATCATGTTCGTGTAGAGCATGTCGAGGAACCAGCCGGCGTCCGGGCCCTGCACGTCGATCTTGCCGAGCGTGGAGCCGTCCATGCACGCGACGTCGTTGCGGGCCGCGCGGCACTCGCGCCGGACGGCGTCGGCCATCGACTCGCCCTGGCGCGGGTAGTACCACGGCCGTTTCCACTGGCCGACGTTCTCGAACTCGGCGTCGTGCTCGACGTGCCACGGGTGGATCGTGGTGACGCGCACGGGGTCGTGCAGGTCGCCGCGGTTCCGCCCGGCCAGTGCGGCGAACGACACGGGGGTGTACGGCGGCCGGAACGTCGTCGGACGGCGGTCGGCGAGGTCGACGCCGAGTGCTTCGGCGGTGATGCCGGCGGCGAGCATGCCGGACGTCTTGCCCTGGTCGTGCGCGGTGCCGATGGTGGTGTAGCGCTTGACGTGCTCCAGCGAGCGCAGCCCGGCACCGGTCGCGCGCAGGACGTCCGACACCGTGGCGTCGCGCTGCTGGTCAACGAACCGGGTGTCCACTTCGGACTCGGGCGCGGGCACCTGCCACAGCACCTTGGTCTCCGGCAGGCCTTCGCCCGCCGCCGCGCCGACGACGGTCACGTTCGGCAGGTCACCGGCCGGGACGTACGCACCCAGCCCGGCGTCGTAGCGCAGGGTGCCGCGGGCCTGGCTGTAGAGGTGCACGGCCGGGTTCCAGCCGCCGGAGACGAGCAGCAGGTCACACGGCACCCGCTCCCCCTGATGCTCGCCCAGTTTCGCCACGTGGGCGGCCGTGACGTGGGAATCGCCGTCGGTGCCGATGACGCCGTAGCCCTCGCGAGCGTCGACGATCCGCACGATCTCGGCCCCGGCTTCCGCCAGCTCGGCGGCGGCGTCGAGGGCGGAGTCGTTGGTGGTGAACACGACCACGCGCCGCCCGGCCAGGACGCCGTAGCGGTTCAGGTAGGTCCGGGCGGCCGAGGCGAGCATGATGCCGGGACGGTCGTTGTCCGGGAACACGATCGGCCGCTCGTGGGCGCCGGTGGCGATGACGATCCGCTTCGCCCGGATCCGCCACACGCGCTGCCGCGAGATGCGTTCCGGGGCCGCGGGCTCGCCCCGGCGCTCCAGGGCGAGCACGAACCCGTCGTCGTAGATGCCGAACGCCGTCGTGCGCGAAAGGAACCGGACGCCTTCGGGCGCTTCGCCGCCGGGCTGGTCGTCGACCAGGAGCACGCGTCCGTCCGCCGCCCGGGCCGCGGCCAGGCCCGCGGGCCCGGCGCCGATGACCAGGACGTCGCAGTGGGCGTGCTTGGCGTCGTACCGGGCCGGGTCCGGCTCGGTGGCGAGGCGCCCCTGACCACGCAGGCCGCGGGCCTCCAGGCCGTCGTACAGCTCGACGGTCGTCGCGCTCAGCATCGGCTCGGGGAACGGCTTCTCGATCTGCACCAGGGCGTTCGAGTCCTCGACGCCGGCGCCGACGATGCCGCGCGGCCGTCCGTACTTGATGCTGGTCGCGACCTGGTGGATGCCGTTGGCCAGCAACGCGGACGCCAGGGTGTCGCCGAGGTAGCCGGTCAGCTCGCGGCCGTCGAAGGTGAACTTGAGGGGGACGCCGGACAGCCTGGTCACGAGATCACCGGCCGGGGTTCGCCGAGGCGGTAGACCGCCAGGAGGTCGTGGGTGCGGGTGTCGCGGACGGCGTTGAACCACCGGCGGCAGCCCGCGGAGTGGCTCCAGCGCTCGGCGAGCGGCCCGCTCGGGTTCTCGCGGAAGAAGACGAACTTCGCCCAGTCCTCATCGGACAGTGCCGACGGGTCTTCGGGGTAGGCGACGTGCGCCTGGCCGCCGTAGTGGAACTCGGCTTCCTCGCGCGGCCCACACCAGGGACAGGGGATCAATTGCATGGAACGCTCCTGCTTTTGGACGACTCAGTGCGCGACGGCGGCGGCGCCGTGCTCGTCGACGAGGGCACCGGTGGTGAACCGGTCGAGGGCGAAGGGCTCGGCGTACTCGTGCGGCTTGCCGCGCGCGATGGTCCGCGCGAAGACGTCCCCGACACCGGGGGTGGCCTTGAAGCCGCCGGTGCCCCAGCCGCAGTTGAGGAACAGGTTCTCCACCGGCGTCAGGCCGATGATCGGCGAGGCGTCCGGGCTGGTGTCGACGATGCCGGCCCAGGTCCGCAGCAGGTGCGCCCGCGCGAACACCGGGAACAGCTCCAGCGCGGCGGCCATCTGCTGCTCGATGATGTGGAACGAGCCGCGCTGGCCGTAGCCGTTGTAGCTGTCGATGCCGGCGCCCATCACGAGTTCGCCCTTGTGCGCCTGGGAAACGTAGACGTGCACGGCGTTCGACATGACGACCGTCGGGTGGATCGGTTCGAGGAGCTCGGACACGAGCGCCTGCAACGGGTGCGACGTCAGCGGCAGGTCGAGGCCGACCATTTTCGCGAGGACGGAGGTGTGCCCGGCCGCGCACAGCGCCACCTTGCCCGCGGCGATCCGGCCCCTCGACGTCTCCACGCCGGTGACCCGGCCGCCGTTCGTCGTGATGCCGGTGACCTCGCAGTTCTGGATCAGGTCGACGCCCATCGCGTGCGCGGCACGGGCGAAGCCCCAGGCCACGTAGTCGTGCTTCGCGATGCCGGCGCGGGGCTGGAAGGTCGCGCCGAGCACCGGGTAGCGGACGTCCGGCGAGGTGTTGACGATCGGGCAGATCTCCTTGACGCCGTCGGTGTCCACCCACTCGGCGTCGATGCCGTTGAGCTTGTTGGCCTCGACCCGGCGGACGCTGTCGCGGACGTCCTGCAGCGTGTGCGCGAGGTTGAGGACCCCGCGCTGGCTGAACAGGATCGGGTAGCCGAGGTCCTCTTCGAGACCTTCCCACAGCTTGAGGGAGTGCTCGTAGATGCCGGAGCTCTCGTCCCAGAGGTAGTTGGAGCGGATGATCGTGGTGTTGCGGGCCATGTTCCCGCCGGCGAGCCAGCCCTTCTCGAGCACGGCGACGTTCGTGATGCCCTGCTTGGCCAGGTAGTAGGCGGTGGCCAGGCCGTGCCCGCCGCCACCGACCACGACGACGTCGTAGGCCTGCTTCGGGTCGGGGTTGTCCCAGAGGAAGTCCGGGTGTTCCGGCAGGTCCGTCATCGAGAACTCCGTCTGGTCGACTTCTGATATATCAATCGTCGATGTAGGCTATGCGCCATGCACCCGCAGGTCAATCCCCCGTCGCTGGCCGAACAGGCGTACCTCTTCGTCCGCGATCGCCTGGTCATGCTGGACATCCCGCCGGGCTCCCCGATCAACGAAGAGGAGCTCGGCACCACACTCGGCATGGGCCGGACGCCGATCCGCGAGGCACTGAAGCGGCTCGAGTCCGAACGCCTGGTCGTCGCCTACCCGCGGCGCGGGACGTTCGCCACCGACGTCAACATCGCCGACCTCGCGCACATCTCCGAGGTCCGGCGCACGCTCGAACCGATGGCGACGGCCGCCGCGGCTTCGCGGGCGACGGACACCGACCGGGCGACGTTGACCGAGCTGCGCGCGCAGCTCGACACGCGCGTCCCGGCCGGGGACAACGCCGAGCTGCTGCGCACCGACCTCGCCCTGCACCGGGCGATCTACCGGTGCGTGCACAACCCGTTCCTCGAGGACACGCTGATCCGGTACGACAACCTGGCGACGCGGATCTGGTGCGTGTTCGTGCCCCGGCTGTCCGGGATGGCCGGCCACGTCGACGAGCACGTCCCGCTCCTCACCGCGATCATCGAGGGTGACGCCGAGAAGGCGGCCGCGTTGACGCATGCGCACGTCACCGGGTTCGAGGCCGCCATCCGGGCGTTGATCTAGGCCAGCCTCGCCCGGACCCAGTCGTGGAAGGCGCCGATGTGGTGCTCGCTGGGCACGAGCACGCCGCCGTTGACGTAGGAGCGGGAGTCCATGGCGAGCTGGCAGCGTTCGCAGGCCTCGAAGTCCTGCAGGTTGACGCGGTGGAACAGCTCGACCGAGCGGCTCAGGTCCGTGCCGGATTCGACGACCTCGGGCAGGTAGAGCCAGTCGCAGCGGACCAGCGTCCGGTCCGGGGCCAGCGGGAACATGCGGTGGATGATCACGTGGTCCGGGACGAGGTTGACGAAGACGCCCGGTTTGATGGTGATCGCGTAGTACTTGCGGTCCTGGGCTTCGGAGACGCCGGGGAGGCGGTCGACGCCCTCGGAGCCGTCGACGGTGAAGCCCTTGATGTCGCCGCCGAACTCGGCGCCGTGGCCGACGTAGTACTGCGCGGCGTAGCCGTCGGCGAACTCCGGGAGCACCTCGGTGAGCTCCGGGTGGATCGTCGCGCAGTGGTAGCACTCCATGAAGTTCTCGATGATCTGCTTCCAGTTCGCCTTCACGTCGTACTCGATGCGCTTGCCGAGCGCGAGGCCGTCGATGCCGTAGGCGTCGATTTCGGTGGGCCCGCCGAGGCGTTCGGTGACGGCCCCGATCACGGTGTCCTCGAACGACGGCGGCTCGTCGGCCAGGCAGACCCAGGCGTAGCCGAGCCATTCGCGCAGGTGCAGCTTCGTCAGCCCGAACTCCGTGCGGTCGACGTCCGGCATCCCGGTGAGGTTCGGGGCGGCGATCAGCTTGCCGTCGAGGCCGTAGGTCCAGGCGTGGTACGGGCACTGGAAGGCGCGCTTGACGGTCCCGGTTTCGGACGTGCAGAGCCGCGCGCCGCGGTGGCGGCAGACGTTGAGGAACGCGTTCAGCTTCCCGTCCCGCCCCCGCGAGACCAGGACGCTCTCCTTGCCGATCTGCACGGTCTCGAACGCCCCGGGCCCGGCGAGGTCGGCACTGCGCACGGCGCAGAACCAGTCGGCCTCGAAGATCTTCGCCTGTTCCAGCGCGAAGATCGCCGGATCGGTGTAGGAGCGGCCCGGCAACGTGGCGAGCAGGCTCGGCGGGAGATCGATTGCGGTCACCGGCGTGGTCCTCTCCGCGGATCAGTACGGGAGTAGTTGCGCAGAACGCGTCTTGTTGCTCACTCCGCACCAGAGTGACTGCCGCCACGCCGCCCTGTCAACCCACGGTTTTCCACCGCCCACCACGGGTTTCACCCACACGGCGTGATTGCCGGGTCAACTCGCGTGATTGAACAGTCGACACGCGTGATCAGAGGGTCGACACGGTCCCGGCCCACCAAGCCGCCGTGTCGACCCTTCAATCACGCGTGTCGACCTCCCAATCACGCGTGTCGACCCTTCCTTCACACCGCGGGGCCGGTGATGGCTCGGCGGAAGAGGGCTTCTATCTCGTCTCGGGTGGGGCGGGGGTCGGCCAGGGCGGCCTGCATCAGGAGGCCGCAGAACAGGCCGGCCAGGAGGCGGCCGGTGAGCGGGTCGGTGCGGGAGCCGAAGAACGCGATCAGGGCGTCGTCCCAGGCCGCGCTCGCCTTGCGCAGGGCCGGGCGGTGCAGGGCGGCGACGTACAGGTCGTACTCGACGACCGTGTCGCGGTACTGCTCGTTGATGTAGCCCATCACCAGGTCGGCCAGCGCCGCGGCGAAGTCGGCGTCCGGCGGGAGCGCGGCCTCCCACTCCTTCAGGGCGTGGACGTTCTTCTCGGCCGCCTCGTGCAGGGCGACCTCCAGGAGGTCGTCCAGGGTCGCGAAGTGGTAGGTCGTCGAGCCGAGCGGGACGCCCGCCGCGGCCGCCACCGACCGGTGCGTGACCCCGTCGATCCCCCGCTGCGCGACGACCTCGATCGCCGCCTTGGCGATCCGCGCGCGCCGCTCGGGGTCGTTCGGACCGCGGCGCCGCGTTGCGCCGGGTTCGCTCTTGGCCATCGAGCCCCCTTGTGGACATCTGTACATGTTTCGCGTACAAATGTACGCACTCTTGACACGAAGCAGCCACTACCGATCCGGGAAGGGCGCCCGTGAAGGACCTCTACATCGACGGAATCTGGTTGGACGCGGCCACCGGGACGCGCTCCGACGTGCTGAACCCGGCCACCGGCGAGGTCGTCGTGACCGTCGCCGAAGCGGGGAAAGCCGAGGTCGACGCCGCCGTCAGAGCCGCCCGCCGGGCCTTCGACGACGGCCCGTGGCGCCGCACGACCGCGGGCGAACGCGCCCGGCTCCTGCGCCGGACCGCCGACCTGCTGGTCCGCGACCGCGAGGAACTGGCCCGCACCGAGAGCCTCGACACCGGCAAGACGCTCGGCGAAGGCCGCATCGACATCGACGATGTGACGAACGTCTTCCGCTACTACGCCGACCTCGCGGACAAGGACGCCGGCCGCCTGGTCGACGCCGGCAGCGCGACCGTCGTCAGCCGGATCGTGCACGAGCCGGTCGGGGTCTGCGCGCTCATCGCGCCGTGGAACTACCCACTGCTCCAGATGTCCTGGAAGGTCGCGCCCGCGCTGGCCGCGGGCAACACCGTGGTGCTCAAGCCCAGCGAGGTCACCCCGCTCACCACGATCAAGCTGGCCGCCCTGCTCGAAGAGGCCGGCACGCCGGCCGGCGTCGTCAACCTGCTGCTCGGCGACGGCCGCGTCGGCGCGGCGATGGTCGAGCACCCGGCCGTCGACCTCGTCTCCTTCACCGGCGGCTACGCGACCGGCGAGAAGATCATGACCGCGGCCGCGAAAGGTGTCCGGCGGGTCGCGCTGGAGCTCGGCGGCAAGAACCCGAACGTGGTCTTCGCCGACGCCGACTACGAGACGGCCCTGGACTACGCCCTGATGGCCGCGTTCGTCCACTCCGGACAGGTCTGTTCAGCGGGCGCGCGGCTGATCGTCCAAGATGGAATCCATGACCGGTTCGTCGCGGACCTCGCCGCGCGTGCCGACCGGATCCGCGTCGGCAACGGCCTGGACCCGGAGACCGAGACGGGCCCGCTCGTCTCGGCCCGGCACCGCGCGAAGGTCGAAGGCTACATCGAAAGCGCTCTCGCCGCGGGTGCGAAGCTCGAAGCGGGCGGCGAGCGGCCGGACGGACCCGAGTACGAAAGCGGTTTCTTCCTGCGCCCCACCGTGTTCTCCGGCTGCACGCGGGACATGGCGATCGTCCGGGAAGAGGTCTTTGGCCCGGTCGTCACCGTGGAACGCTTCGGCGACGAGGCCGAAGCGATCGCCCTGGCCAACGACACCGAGTACGGGCTCGCCGGAGCCGTGTGGACGTCGGACGCGTCCCGCGCCCAGCGCGTCGCCGGGGCCCTCCGCCACGGCACCGTGTGGATCAACGACTACCACCCCTACCTGCCGCAGGCGGAATGGGGCGGTTACGGCAAGTCCGGCATCGGCCGCGAACTCGGGCCGTCCGGGCTGGCCGAGTACCAGGAGAGCAAGCACATCTACCAGAACATCGATCCCGTTCCGCAGCACTGGTTCAAAGGCTGATCCCCTCCCCCACCACGTGAGGACGTTGCCATGACCACACAAGAAATACCGGCGGGCGGGGGGCCTGCCCCGGACGACAGCTCCGACCTCGAAAAGTTCGGCTACCGCCAGGAGCTCGAACGCTCTCTGGGTTCCTTCTCCAGCTTCGCCGCCGGGTTCTCCTACATCTCGATCATGACCGGCGTGTTCCAGCTGTTCTTCTTCGGGTTCGGCGCGGGCGGGCCGGCGTTCATCTGGACCTGGCCGCTGGTCTTCCTCGGCCAGCTCTGCGTCGCGCTGTGCTTCGCCGAGCTGGCCGGGCAGTTCCCGCTCGCCGGTTCGGTCTACCAGTGGGCCAAGCAGATCGCGAAGCCGGCGACGTCGTGGCTGGCCGGCTGGATCATGATCATCGGTGCGATCGTCACCGCCGGCGCGGTCGCGGTGGCCTACCAGATCATCCTGCCGCAGGTCTCGACCGCGTTCCAGATCGTCGGCAGCGACGCCGACGCCGGGCTGACGTCGACCCCGGGCGGCGCGCAGAACGCCATCATCCTGGCCCTCGTGCTGGTGGTGTTCGCCACGATCGTGAACGTCATCGGCGTCAAGTTGATGGCGAAGATCAACAACTTCGGTGTCGCGGTCGAGCTGTCCGCGGTCATCCTGCTGATCATCGCGCTGGCGGTGCACATCAAGCGCGGCCCGCAGGTCGTCCTGGAGACGCACGGCGCGGGTGAGGGTCACTCACTCGGGTACCTCGGGGCGTTCCTCGTGGCGTCGCTGATGAGCGCATACGTCTTCTACGGCTTCGACACCGCGGGCTCGCTCGCGGAGGAGACGACGCAGCCGCGCAAGCACGCGCCCCGCGCGATCCTGCGGGCGATCACGGCGTCGTTCGTCGTCGGCGGCCTGGTGATGCTGGTCGGCATGATGGCCGTCGGCGACATCAACGCCGAAGAGCTGAGCACGTCCGGCATGCCGTACCTGCTGAAGAGCACGCTCGGTCCCTGGCTGGGCAACGCGTTCCTGATCTGCTCGGCGATCGCGATCACGGTGTGCTGCCTGGCCGTGCAGACCGCGGCGATCCGGATGGCGTGGGCGATGGCCCGCGACGGCCGCCTGCCGTTCAGCAAGGCGATGGCCAAGGTGTCGCCGCGCTCGAAGACGCCGATCCTGCCGGCGCTGCTCACCGGCGGCCTCACCGTCGTGGTGCTGCTGATCAACCTCGGCAACCAGCGCGCGTTCTTCATCCTGACGTCGACGGCGATCATCCTGTTCTACATCCCCTACCTGATGGTCACCGGCCCGATGCTGCTGCGCCGCCTGCGCGGGCAGTGGCCGCGCCCCGGGCACGGCCCGTACTTCAAGCTGGGCCGCTGGGGCACGCTGGTGAACCTGGTCGCGGTGGTCTACGGCGCCGCGATGACGGTCAACCTGATCTGGCCGCGCGCCGAGGTCTACGGCGACGACCACTGGTACTTCCAGTGGGGCGCGGTGATCGTCACCGCGCTGATCGTGATCATCGGCGCGATAATGCTCTACGTCCGGCGCCGCACCTGGGGCTCGGCCCACACCAGCCCCGAACACATGCCGGACAGCACCCCGGACACCCTGCCCGGCTGAGGAGGACGCATGAGTACCGAAACCTACGACTTCGTCATCGTCGGCGGTGGCTCGGCGGGCTGCGCGCTGGCGAACCGGCTCTCGGCCGACCCGGCGAACAAGGTCCTCGTCCTGGAGGCGGGCCGCTCGGACTGGAAGTGGGACGTCTTCATCCACATGCCGGCCGCGCTGACCTTCCCGATCGGGTCGAAGTTCTACGACTGGGGCTACCGCAGCGAACCCGAGCCGTACATGAACCGCCGTCGCATCTACCACGCGCGCGGCAAGGTGCTCGGCGGGTCGTCCAGCATCAACGGGATGATCTTCCAGCGCGGCAACCCGATGGACTACGAGCGCTGGGCGAGCGATCCCGGGATGTCCACTTGGGACTACGCGCACTGCCTGCCGTACTTCAACCGGATGGAGAACTGCCTGGCGGACGCGCCGGACGGGCAGTGGCGCGGCCACGACGGCCCCCTCGAACTGGAGCGCGGGCCGGCGTCCAACCCGTTGTTCCAGGCGTTCTTCGACGCCGCCGAGCAGGCGGGCTACCCGCGCACCGACGACGTCAACGGCTACAAGCAGGAGGGCTTCGCGGCGTTCGACCGGAACGTCCGAAAAGGACGGCGGCTGTCCGCGGCGGGCGCGTACCTGCACCCGGTGATGCACCGGCCCAACCTCACGGTGAAGACGAACGCGTTCGTTTCGCAGGTCCTCTTCGACGGCACGCGCGCGGTCGGCGTCGAGTACGCGCAGGGCCGGGGCGTGCCGGGTGAGGTGTACGGCAAGGAGATCGTCCTCTGCGGCGGCGCGATCAACACCCCGCAGCTGCTGCAGCTCTCCGGCGTCGGCAACGCCGCCGAGCTGGAGAAGCTCGGCATCGACGTCGTCAAGGACCTGCCGGGCGTCGGCGAAAACCTCCAGGACCACCTGGAGGTGTACATCCAGTACGCCTGCAAGCAGCCGGTGTCGATGCAGCCGTCGCTGGCGAAGTGGAAGCGGCCGTACATCGGCGCGCAGTGGCTGTTCCTGCGGTCCGGGCCGGCCGCCACCAACCACTTCGAGGGCGGCGGGTTCGTCCGGTCGAACGACGAGGTGAAGTACCCGAACCTGATGTTCCACTTCCTGCCGGTGGCGATCCGCTACGACGGTTCGGCACCCACGGAAGGGCACGGCTACCAGGTGCACGTCGGCCCGATGTACGCCGACACCCGCGGCTCGGTGAAGATCAAGTCGACCGACCCGCGCGAGCACCCGGCGATCAAGTTCAACTACCTGTCGACCGAGACCGACCGCAAGGAGTGGGTCGAGGCGGTGCGGGTGGCGCGGAAGATCCTGAACCAGAGCGCGTTGGATCCGTACAACGGCGGGGAGATCTCGCCGGGGCCGTCCGTGGACACCGACGAGGAAATCCTCGACTGGGTCGCCAAGGACGCCGAAACCGCGCTGCACCCGTCGTGCACGACCAAGATGGGCGTGGACGACATGTCCGTCGTCGACCCGCAGAGCATGCGGGTGCACGGGACCGAGGGCCTGCGTGTCGTCGACGCGTCGGTGATGCCCTACATCACCAACGGCAACATCTACGCCCCGGTGATGATGACCGCCGAGAAGGCCGCCGACCTGATCCTCGGCAACACCCCGCTCGACCCCATCAAGCTGCCGTTCTACCGGCACGGGGAGAACTAGCTCCGGCGTCGTCGCGCCCGTACCGCCATCCTCGGTACGGGCCTTCGGCGTGCCCGGAATACCCGTTATCCGCTAACGAAAACTACCCCCGCGTACCCCCTTGACGGCGATCGGCGCCGGACTCAAACTTGTTGCGTATCACAGTTGATGTTCCCCCATGCGCAACATTCTCCCGGAGGCGTCATGATTCGCGCGTGCACGGTGGACGAGCTGCCCCCCGGCGAGTCCGTCCGGATCCCCGGGCAGCCCGCCATCGCGGTGTTCCACACCGAGGAGGGCGAGCTGTACGCCATCGACGACACGTGCACCCACCAGGACGCCTCCCTGGCCGACGGCTGGCTCGAAGGCTGCTTCGTCGAGTGC
Organism: Amycolatopsis tolypomycina; assembly: GCF_900105945.1. Classification (NCBI taxonomy): domain Bacteria; kingdom Bacillati; phylum Actinomycetota; class Actinomycetes; order Pseudonocardiales; family Pseudonocardiaceae; genus Amycolatopsis; species Amycolatopsis tolypomycina. The sequence continues at coordinate 6,574,421 of NZ_FNSO01000004.1, forward strand.
CCGCTGCACGCGGCGCTGTTCGACCTGCGCACGGGCATGCCGACCTGCCTCCCGGCGAAGGACCCGGTGCGCACGTACACCGTGGTCGTCGACGACGGCGTCATCTACGTCCAGGGCGTGGCCGGCGAGGACGCCGCGTGAAGCGCATCGCGGTCGTCGGCGCGTCGCTCGCCGGGGTCCGCGCGGCGCAGGAGCTGCGCGCGCAGGGGTACGACGGCGGGATCGTGCTGATCGGCGACGAGCCGCACCTGCCCTACGACCGGCCGCCGCTGTCGAAGGCCTTCCTGGCCGGCACGGCGTCGCGGGAGTCGCTCGACCTGCTCGACGCCGGTGACCTGGCGTCCCTCGCCCTGGACTTCCGGCTCGGCGTCCGGGCGACGGCACTGGAACCTTCGAACCGCCGGGTCCTGCTGTCGGACGGCACGTCGGTGCACGCGGACGGCGTCGTCATCGCCACCGGCGGCCGGGCGCGCACCCTGCCGGGTTTCGAGGGCGCTTTCGTGTTGCGGACCCTCGACGACGCCGTGTCCCTGCGCGCGGCTCTGGTCCCCGGCGTGCGCGTGGCCATCGTCGGGGCCGGGTTCATCGGGGCCGAGGTGGCCTCGACCTGCCGTTCGCTGGGTCTCGACGTCGTCGTCCTGGAGGCCTTGGCCGCGCCGCTGGCGCCGGTGCTGGGCCCTGAGCTGGCCGCGGTGTGCGCCCGGCTGCACCTCGACCACGGCACGGACCTGCGCTGCGGGGTCCAGGTCACGGGCCTGTCCCCCGACGGCGTCTCGCTGGCGTCCGGTTCGGTCGTCCCGGCCGACGTGGTCGTGACGGGCGTCGGGATGACACCGTCGACCGAGTGGCTGGCCGGCTCGGGGTTGAAACTCGGCAACGGCGTCCACACGGACGCCGGGCTGGTGACCGCGCTGCCGCAGGTGGTGGCCGTCGGCGACGTGGCGCGGTTCGGCGGGCGGCGGCACGAGCACTGGACGAACGCGTCGGAGCAGGCCCCGGTCGCGGTGGCGAACCTGCTCGCCGGGCACACCGCGCGGACGTACACGCCGAGCGGTTACGTCTGGTCGGACCAGTATTCGGGGACGATGCAGCTGGCCGGCCACCCCCGCCCGGACGACGAGCTTTCGTTCGTGGACGGCGACCCTTCGGCAGCTTCGTTCGTGGCGACGTTCACCCGGGACGGCGTCACGGTGGGCGTGTTCGCGCTGAACAACGCGAAGCTGTTCAACCGCCTGCGCCGGCAGTCCCTGCGCCGCCCCGAGTTTCAACCGGCGGTTCAAGGATAAGCTTCAGGGGCATGGAGCTGGATCTCGACGAGTTGCGGGTGCTGACGGGCTGGGCGGCGGACTGCGCCGAGCGGGTGCTGCCGTTGACCCCGGACGACCCCCGCCCGGCCGCGGCGATCGCGGCGGCCCGCGAGTTCGCCACGGGAGGCCCCCGCACTCGCGCATTGCGCACGGCGGCCTGGGGCGCGTTGGCGGCGGCCAAGGCGGCCGCCCCGGCGGCGGCAGCGGCAGCCCGCGCGGCGGTGGGCGCGGCCGGCGCGGCGTACCTGCACCCGCTGGAGTCACCGCACCAGGTGAAGCACATCGTCGGCCCGGCACAGCAGGCCGCGCTGGCCCGCGAGCTGGCGGGCGGTTCCGCGGAGGCGGAGATCGAGTGGGCGCTCTCGCAGGCACCGCCCGAAGTCCGCGTGCTCCTGCGCAAGTTCCCGCCGGGTAAGCCGGGCAATACCCGCTTGGGCGAGTTGCACCGAAAGCTGGAGTCCGCCCTCCGCGCTTGACGTCCGCAATGGCATCGCGACCGGGCACACTGTCCTGGTGACGTCGACGGGAGAACCGCGGCCGGTGCACAACACCGTGCCAGGCTCGGCCGGCACGGTCGTGCAGGCGGGGTCGATCGCCGGTGACGTGCACCTGCACGCCGCCCCTGCTCCGGAGCTCCCCGTACCACGTCAGCTCCCGGTCTTGCCCGACGGTTTCGCCGGGCGCTGCGCACAGCTTGGCGAACTGGACCGGCTGCTGGCCGGTGACCGCGCGGAAGCCGTGGTGATCTCGGCGATCGACGGCGCCGCCGGCATCGGGAAGACGACGCTCGCCCTGCGCTGGTCCCACCAGGCGACCGAGCGGTTCCCGGATGGGCAGTTGTACGTCAACCTGCGCGGTTTCGAGCCGGTCGCGGCCCCCATGACGGCAACGGAAGCGCTGCGGGGGTTCCTCGCCGCCCTGCGGGTGCCGGCGGACGCCATTCCCACGGACGAAGAGGCCCAGTCGGCGTTGTACCGGAGCATCCTGGCGGGCAGGCGGGTCCTCGTGTTGCTGGACAACGCGCGAGACGCGGCCCAGGTCCGGCCGCTGCTGCCAGGAAGCCCGACGTGCGCCGTCATCGTCACGAGCCGTAACCGGCTCGCCGGGCTCGTCGCCCGGGACGGCGCACACCTGGTCAACCTGGATGTGCTGCCCCACGCCGAAGCCCGGTCCCTCCTGGCGCACCGGCTGGGTACCGCCCGGGTCGCCGCCGAACCGGACGCCATCGGGTCACTCATCCGGTCCTGCGCCGGCTTCCCGCTGGCCCTGGCGATCGCGGCGGCCCGAGCCGCACTGAATCCGGGCCTGCCGATGCGGGACCTGGCCGACGAACTGGCCGACGAAGACGGCCGCCTCACCGCCCTCGACGCGGGCGACCCCCACTCGGATCTGGAGTCGGTCTTCTCCTGGTCGTACCGGTCGCTCACGCCGGGTGCGGCATCACTGTTCCGGCGGCTCGGCAGCCAGCCCGGCCCGGACGTCGGGTTCGAAGCCGCCTGCGTGCTGGCCGAGGCTTCGGCCCCCGAGACCAGGAAACTGCTCGGCGAACTCAGCCTGGCGAACCTGGTGGACCAGTACGTGCCGGGCCGGTACCGGCTCCACGACCTGCTGCGCCTCTATGCGAAAGGCCAGGCGAACGCCGAAGACGCCGAAGCCGGGCGGAGAGTGCTTACCTGGTACCGCGAGCGGGTCACCTCAGCCACCTCCTGGCTCGACTCTAGCCTGGCGGCCGACCGGTACTTCCGCCGCTGTTCCGACGCGATGCGGTGGCTGGATCTGGAACGCGGCAACCTCGTCGCTGCGGTCGTCGACGGCGACGAGCCGGAGCTGGCGTGCCTCCTCGCCCCGTATTTCCGGCACCGGCGCAACATCGACGACTGGCAACGAACACTGACTGCCGCGCTCGCCACGACCGACCGGGTCCGGCACGTCAAGCTCCGCGTGCAGCTGCACCTGGCCCAGGCCGAGGCACACGCCGGTGACGACCTCGACTCGAGCCGGCTCGAACACCTGGTGCGGGACCTGGAGCCACCCGACCAGGTTGCCGCCTGGCGAACCCTTGCCGAAGCGCACCTGGCCGGCGGACGCCTGACACTCGGCCGAAAGGCCGCCGAAACCGCTCTCGGCATCCAGCGAGAGCTGAGCGATATCCGATCCGAAGCCTGCACGATCGTGCTTCTCGCCGAGATCCAAAGCTACCAACTCCTCTTCGACGAAATAGCCGGCAACCTCGAGCAGGCCCTGGCACTGTGGCAACGCCTCGGTGACTCGTGGTTCGAGGCGGACACCCTCGTCCGCCGGGCGAACGCCGATCGCAACCGCAGCCATGTGGCCGAAGCAATAAGCTGTCTCGACCAGGCGCTGGTCATCTACGGTGAGTTCGAGGACTCGATCAGCACGGCCAAGACGACCAGCCTGCGTGGCAGCGTCTTCCTGCAGTTCGGAGCCGCCACCATGGCGCACCGAGCGCAGTTGACCGCGCACCGGACGCTGGCTGACGCGGAAGCCGCCCACGAGGAATTCGCCGTGCTCGACGAACTGCTCGAAGCGGCGAGAGAGGCCGGCGAATTCGCGGCCTGCGAAGAATATCTCGCGCGGCGTTCCATGGTCGCCCGCACACTGGGCGACCCGAAACTGGCTGCCTACGCATCGATCTCCCGAGGAGAATTCCACTCTTTCCGTGGGAAGCACGAGGAGGCTGTCAGGATCCTCGATGAACAACGAGAACGTTCCCGTGGAGAACGCCTCGAAGTCGAGAGCCGTGCACTCGAAGCACTCGGGACGGCCCATGCCGGACAGGGCCGCTTCCACTATGCGGCCGACTGTCTCGAGGAGAGCGCGAAGCTGACGGAGAACCACAGCGATCTGCGCCGGAGTGCTCTGTGGCGGCTGGTCATGATCTTCCAGGACTGCGGGCGGTACGCCGATGCGCTGGCCTGTGCCCGACGTCTCTTGGACCTCTATCGCCAGCAGGGTGACGCCGGTTCCTCCTGCTGGGCCCTCAAGTACATGAGTGACGCACAGGTCGGGCTCGGTCGTTACCACGACGCCCTCCAGGAACTCGAGCTTTCGTTCACGATACGGCGGGAAATGGGAAAGGATTCGTACCGCAACGGCTGGATCCTCGTCTTCGTCGCCGACGCGCAACGATCGACTGGGCGGTTCGACGATGCCATCACGAGTCTCGAGCGCGCGCTTCACCTACGTGAGCAGGCAGGTACCCGGTTCGGCGCCGACCAGATTTCCGGCATGCTCGCGAGCATCCACGTCTCCCGTCGCGAGTTCGCCAAGGCGCATCCTCTGCTGGAGCGCCTTCTCGGCTCTCCGTACGCGTTCCCGGATCCGGCTTGGGAAACTTTGACTGGCCTCGCTGCGAGCTATGCCGGTCAATACCGCTTCGTGGAGGCGCAGCAGTGCTGCGACCGCGCTTTGGCCATCGTGACCGAACTCGGGAACCGACCGCAGATCCTCCTGGTACGTCGAACAGCAGCCGAGGCGAAGGTCGCCGAAGGCCGGGCCGACGAGGCTCTCACCCTGCTGCAGGCCGACCTCGACCAGGCGACGGACATCGGGGACTTCACCACTGCCGGGCAGGTCCGCGGCCAGGTTGCCGCCATCCTCACCGGCCTGCGCCGGTTCACCCAGGCGGAGGTGGACGCGCGACAAGGCTTCGCCGTGGCCTGCTCGGTCGACAGCGACCTCGACCGCATCCGCTTCCTGCGCCTTCTCGGCGACATCGACCACAAGCGGGGCCGCTACGAAGAGGCGATGTGGTCGTACAGCGCAGCCGCCACGATCTGCGATCGCAACGGCGACCCCCAGCGGAGCGACATCCTGGCCGCCCTGGGCAAGACCCATGCTCGCGCCGGCCGTTTCCGGCAGGCCGTCGCGGCCGGCCGGACGCGGCTGGAACTCGAGCTCGCCGCGGGCGACCAGCGCGCAGTCGCCCTGGCCGTGGCCGGGCTCGCCCGGGCGCACGCCGGGCTCGGTGACCGAGCGAAAGCACTCGAGCTGCTCGACGAGGGCGCCGCTCGATCAGGGGCGCTCGAAGACCCCTGGTACGCGGCGTCGAACTTCGGAGAATGTGCCGAACTGGCCGCCGAGCTGGGCGACGCCGAACGAGCCGGGCGGGCGTTCGCGGCTCAGCGAGACCTCGCCCGGCAGGTCTTCGATCTGTCCGGATACGCCGAAAGCCTCGCGAAGGAGGCCGGACACCGCAGAGATTCCGGCGACTTGGGCGGGGCGCTCGAACTGCATGAGCAGAGCCTGCGCACCAGGGAGGAACTCGGTGACCCACTCGGGATCGTCGACCAGCTGCGCCGGTTGGGGGCCGCCAGCGGGGAGCTGGGCCGCCACGCCGACGCGGTCACCCTTCTGCAGGACAGTGCGGACCGAGCCAGGGAGCTGAGCGACGTCGCCCGGCTCGCGGACGCGGAACGTGCACTGGCGACCGTGCACCATCGGCACGGCCACAGCGCAGCCGCCAAGCGCTGTCTCGAGCAGGCTCGCGCGCGGTATCAGCAGCTGGGCGACATCCTGAACGAACAGGCCACCGTCCTCGGGTGAAGCTAGAGGGCGAGGTCGTCGAGCTCCGACTCCAGTCTGGCCCGCCAGGTCCACCGCCGTTCCGTCGTGTCCGCGCCCTCCCCTGCCGGCGGGCCCAGCGGGAGGGCCTGGTCGGTCACCCCGAACGTCACCCGGTACGCCAGCACCGACGCGGCCGTCCGGATCCACGCGTCACCCGATGTGCCCGACGGCGGTGCCACGCCCAGCGCGTGCCCGAACCACGTCGGCAGCAGCGCGTTCGACCCCAGCGCGTCGGTGATCCGGGTCCGCAGCCGTACCTGCAGGTCGTGCCACGCGCGTTCGGCCCGCTCCAGCTGCGGGACCACCCGTGCCTCGACCGCGTCGGCCTCGCGCAACGCCAGCCGCGCCTGGTCGGCCGCCGAGGTCGCCGCCGGGATCTCCTCGTCCAGCAGTGTCCGGCGCCGGGTCGTCAGCGCGCGCAACGACGACTCCGCGTCGCCTCGGGCGCGCGAAGACCGGTCGGTCGCGGCCAGGACGCCGATGACCTCCCGCAGGTCGGCGTCGCACCGGGAAAGCGCCGCCCGCACCGCGTCCAGGTGCGCGATCTCCTCCGCGTAGCGGGCCCGCTGCTCCTTGGTGACGAGCTCCTTGTGCAGGTCGTCCCAGCGCGCCGCCTCCGCCGCGAGCGCCCGCGTCTCCGTGCCGACGTCGTCGAGGTTCACCTGCGGGACGCCGTCGGACACGCGGACCGCGCGCTCCAGGACCCTGACCTGCTGCTGCAGCCGCTCCAGCTGCCTGCCGAGCTGGTCGAGCCGGTCCTGTTGTCCCTGAGCGCTGCCGCTTTCGAGCCGCTCGGTCAGGTCGGCGACGTCCTGGCCGAGGCGGTCGTCGGCCTCGCGCAGCCCGTCGACCGCCGCGAACAGCTCGTCGAGGTCGCGGCGTGTCGGGTCGGCGACGTCCGGGACCTCGTATTCCTGCGTGAACTCCGGGTCGTCGCCGTAGGTGGCGTAGCCGTGGCTCACGGGGTCCGGCTTTCCCGCCACAGCAGCGCGATCGTGCCCGCGATGCCCAGCGCCGTCAGGACCGTGCAGACGACCGCCCCGGACCACGGGACGAGGGCGAGGACCAGCAGCACCGCCGTGACGCTGCCCGCCCACGCCGCCCGCGTCCGCTCGCGGATCACCGCCCCGGCCCGGCGGACCGGCGCGAAGCCGACCCACAGGCCCGCGCCGAACAGCGGCACCAGAGCCGGCAGCCACGCCGGCGAAAGCACCTCGAACAGCACCAGCGCCGCGGCGACCAGCGGCACCAGCACGGGCGCGGCCGCGAACCAGACGACCGCGCGCTGCGTGGCCGCGTGCCGGGACTCGAGCTCGGCGTCGGCCAGCCGTTTCCCGGCTTCGTCGAACGCCACCTCGGCGTCGAGCAGCCGGTGGGCGTTCGCCACGAGCTCGTCCATCGCCGCGACGTCGCCGGGCGGGGTCGCGAGCCCGTCGCGCAGGTCCTGCTTGAGCCGGGCGACGCGCCCCTCCGCCAGGTCGCGGTCGTGCTGGGCCGGTGTCGTCACGCGACCACTTTAAGTGCCGCCACCGTCACGACCGGCCAACTCGGCCGGTGAGTCGTCAGAGGTCCCCGAGGGCGGTGACCGGCGACTCCACGCAGTCGGCGACGAACCGCAGGAACCCGCCCGCCGTGCCGCCGTCGCAGACGCGGTGGTCGAAGGCCAGCGTCAGCTCGCAGATCTTGCGCGCCACCAGTGCGCCGTCGACGACCCACGGCCGGTCGATGATCCGGCCGATGCCGAGGATGGCGGCCTCGGGGTGGTTGATGATCGCGGCCGAGCCGTCGACGCCGAAGACGCCGTAGTTGTTCACCGTGAAGGTGCCGCCGGTGAGGTCCGCGGGCGCGAGCTTGCCCTCGCGCGCGGTGCGGGCGCGGTCGCCGATCGCCGCCGAGAGGTCCCGCGTGGACAGCGTCCCGGCGTCCCGCACGACCGGCACGACGAGCCCGCGGTCGGTCTGCGCGGCGAACCCGAGGTGGATTTCGTCCAGCACGACGATCTCGTCGCCTTCGACGCGCGAATTCAGCTCGGGGTACCGGCGCAGCCCGGCGACGGCGAACCGCGCGATCAGCCCGAGCAGGCTGACCGGCCGGTCGGACTTGGCGTTCAGCGCGGCCCGCGCGGCGACCAGCTCCGTCGCGTCGACGTCCACCCAGACCGTGGCCTCGGGGATCTCGCGCCGAGACGTCGAAAGCTTGTCGGCGACGGCCTTGCGCACCCCGGTCAGCGGAATCCTGCGGCCGTTGGTCTTCTTGAGCGCCGCTTCGACGTCGGCGCGGCGGATGATGCCGTCCGCGCCGCCCGGCGTGAGCCGAGCGAGGTCGATCCCGTTGTCCGACGCCAGTTTCCGGACGAACGGCGAGATCACGCCAGGCTGCTGCGGCCGCGTGGGCGCGGTGACGCTCACCGGGCGTCGCGCGCGCTTGCGCCGGGTCGTGGGCGCGGTGCCGTAGCCGATGAGGACGTTGCCGCTGCCCGACGACGTCGTGACGCCGGGTTCGGCGAACCCGCCGACGGTCAGCAGCGGCGCGCCGACCGGCAGCAGCTGCCCCGGCTCGCCGTGCAGCGCGGACACCACGCCGGCGAACGGCACCGGCACCTCGACGGCCGCCTTCGCCGTCTCGACCTCGACGACGACCTGGTCGACGTCGACGGTGTCGCCGACCTTGACCCGCCAGTCCACGATCGCCGCCTCGGTCAGGCCTTCGCCGAGGTCCGGCAGCAGGAAGTCAGGCACCGGCCACCACCGGCGTGTCGTCCCACTGCAGGCGGGCGATCGTGTCGAGGATCCGGTCGACGTCGGGCAGCGTGTGCCGCTCCAGCTTCGGCGCCGGGTACGGGATGTCGAGCCCGGTGACGCGCAGGACCGGCGCGTGCAGCTGGTGGAAGCACTGCTCGGTGACGCGCGCGACGACCTCGGCGCCGTAGCCGCCGAAGCCGGCGGCCTCGTGCACGACGACGGCCCGGCCGGTGCGGCGCACGGACGCCGTCACGGTCTCGTCGTCGAACGGCGACAGCGAGCGCAGGTCGACGACCTCGACGTCCCAGCCCTCGGCCTTCGCCGCTTCGGCGGTTTCCATGGCGGTGGCGACCATCGGGCCGTACGCGATGAGCGTGACGTCCTTGCCGTGGCGGCGGACGACGGCCTGGTCCATGCCGGGGCCGCTGCGGGTGAAGCTGACCTCTTCGCTCGACCAGTAGCGGCACTTCGGCTCGAGGAAGATCACCGGGTCCGGCGACTCGATGGCGTCGCGGAGCAGGTCGTAGGCGTCCTGCGCGGTGCCCGGCGTGACGACGCGCAGGCCCGGCGTGTGCGTGTAGTAGGCCTCGCTGGAGTCGCAGTGGTGCTCGACGCCGCCGATGCCGCCGGCGTAGGGCACCCGGATGACCATGGGCACTTCCAGCGCGCCCCGGGTGCGGTTGCGCAGCTTGGCGACGTGCGAGGTGATCTGCTCGAACGCCGGGTAGGCGAAGGCGTCGAACTGCATTTCGACGACCGGGCGGAAGCCGCCCATCGCCATCCCGACGGCGAACCCGACGATCCCGGATTCGGCGAGCGGGGTGTCGAAGCAGCGGTCTTCGCCGAAGTCGGCGGTGATGCCGTCGGTGACGCGGAAGACGCCGCCGAGCGTGCCGACGTCCTCGCCGAACACGAGGACGCGGTCGTCGTCCTTGAGGGCGTCCCGCAGGGCCGCGTTGAGCGCCTGCGCCATGGTGGTGGTCGTCATCAGGCCTCCAGTTCGGCTTCGAGGGCGGCCCGCTGGGTTTCGAGCTGGCGGGTCGGCCGGGCGTAGACGTGGTCGAACAGCGAGAGCGGGTCGAGCTCGGGTTCGGCGTTCAGCGTGTCGCGAACGGACTGGGCATAGACCTCGGCGTCGGCCGCGAACCGCTCGATTTCGGTGTCCTGAAGCAGGTTCTCGTTCTTGAGGAAGGTTTCCAGCCGCTTGAGCGGGTCGGCTTCGCGCCACTTCGCGACTTCTTCGGCGTCGCGGTAGCGGGTGGCGTCGTCGGCGTTGGTGTGGGCGTCGATGCGGTAGGTGTGGGCCTCGACGAGCACCGGGCCCTTGCCCTCGCGCGCGTGCTTGACGGCGTCGTCGAGGACGGCCAGGACGGCGACGGCGTCGTTGCCGTCGACCTGCTCCGAGCGCATGCCGTAGCCGATGCCCTTGTACGCCAGCGCTTCGGCGGCGCTCTGCTTCTCGAAGGGCACCGAGATGGCGAAGCGGTTGTTCTGCACGAAGAACACGACGGGCGCCTTGAAGACGGCGGCGAAGTTGAGTGCTTCGTGGAAGTCGCCTTCGCTGGTGGCACCGTCTCCGATGAGCGCGAGCGCGACGGCGTCTTCGCCGCGTCGCTGCATCGCGTGCGCGAGCCCGGCGGCGTGCAGGGTCTGCGTCGCGAGCGGAGTGCACTGAGGTGCTACGCGCGTCTCGACCGGGTTGTAGCCGCAGTGCGCGTCGCCGCGAAGGAGCGTCAGGACTTCGCCGGGCTCGAGGCCGCGGGCGACGAGGGCGACGGAGTCACGGTAGGTCGGGAAGAGCCAGTCCCGGGCTTCCAGGGCGAGCGCCGCGGCGACCTGGCAGGCCTCCTGGCCGGCACTGGAGGGGTAGACGGCGAGCCGGCCCTGCTTGGTGAGCGCGGTGGCCTGCACGTCGAACCGGCGGCCGAGGACCATCAGCCGGTAGGCCTCCTTGAGCCGCGCTCCGGCGGGTTCGCCGTAGCCGCCGTTTCGGTCGGCACGGCTCCCGTCCTCGGCGACGAACCGCACGGGGACAGCGGACGGCAGCAGGGTTTCCACAGCACACCACCTCTCCCAGACATATGATGCTGAAATGGTGGTTCTCGGCGGTGTTGTGTTCAAGGGTTGGCGGAAATGAGCGACAAACGGCCTGTTTCTGGGTCTCCTGGGGATCAAACGTCCAGCGGTGTCCTGGCTCACGGCGGTCTGCCGGGACGAACGGTCCCGGCTTTGGACGACATCGACCGGGCGATGCTGGCTGAGCTGTCGGCGGACGGCCGCCTGGCGGTGCGCGCGTTGGCGGAAAAGCTCCACATCTCGCGGACGAACGCGTACGCGCGGCTGGAGCGGTTGATGGCGGAGGGGGTGATCACGGGCTTCGGCGCCCGGATCGACCCGCGCCGGGCGGGCCTGGGCACGTCGGCGTACATCATGGTGACGGTGGAGCAGACGTCGTGGCGCACGATGGCGACGGACCTGCACGAGATCCCGTACGTGGATCACGTGGCCCTGGTCGGCGGCGACTTCGACATCCTGCTGCTGGTCCGGACACCGGACAACTCGACGCTGCGCGACGTGGTCCTGGAGCGGCTGCAGGCACTGGAGGGCGTGCGGTCGACGCGGACGTGGCTGATCTTCGAGGAGCTGCCGGGCTCGGTGCTGAGCTGAGCGGCCGACGTCATGAACGACCCTTTCATGACGTCCGACGCAGTGAAAGAGTCGTTCATGGCGTGGCGGGCAGAACCCTTGCCCGGCAGTGCTCTTGACCTTCGGCGCGCCGCCGGATAAGGGTGGCCACGCCACCGAGCGACTCTTAGTTTATGTCGAGAATTAACAGGCCGTGCAAACAATCGAAACCCTTGACTGCCTCCCCGTCGCCCGGTGAGGATCGGCCGGTCCGCCGTTCATCGCAGAATGGACCAGACCCATGGCCCGTAGATCCCGCGCGTGGTCCCGTGCGCGCCGAAGTTCGCTCGTCACGCTGATGAGCCTGAGCCTGCTGGGCGGGATCGCCCAGGCGACGCCGGCCCAAGCCGACACCCCGCAACCCGTCATCGGCCAGCCCGCCAAGGACAAGGACGGCTGCGCCCGGATCGAGAAGAGCCTGCCGACCCTCGCCGACTGGCCGAAGGTCGACAGCCGGTTCAAGGGGAAGGCCGGCGACGAGCAGCGGATCGCCGAAATCCTCAAGGGCATGACCCTGGAGGAAAAAGTCGGGCAGATGACGCAGCCCGAGATCGCCGCCATCACCCCCGACGAGGTCCGCCAGTACGCCATCGGCTCGGTCCTCAACGGCGGCGGCTCGTGGCCCGGCGGCAAGAAGTACGCCACCCAGCAGGACTGGCTGAACCTCGCCGACGCCTACTGGAACGCCTCCAAGACCAGCCGCACGAAGATCCCCGTCATCTGGGGCATCGACGCCGTGCACGGCAACAACAACGTCTACGGCGCCACCGTCTTCCCGCACAACATCGGCCTCGGCGCCGCGCACGACCCCTGCCTGGTCCGCGACGTCGCCGGCGCCACCGCCCGGCAGATCCGCGCCACCGGCCAGGACTGGGCCTTCTCGCCCACCCTCGCCGTCGTCCAGGACGACCGCTGGGGCCGCACCTACGAAGGCTTCTCCGAGGACCCGCGCATCACGCGCTCCTACGGCTTCGAGGCCATCAACGGCCTCCAGGACGGCGCCACCAAGCGCATCGGCTACAACGGCGTCATCGCCACCGCCAAGCACTTCATCGGCGACGGCGGCACCATCAACGGCCAGGACCAGGGCGTCAACCCGGCGTCCGAAGCGGACATGATCAACGTCCACGGCCAGGGCTACTACGGTGCGCTCGCCGCGGGCTCGCAGACCGTGATGGTGTCGTTCAACAGCTGGACCAACGCCGACCTCGGCATCAACGAGGGCAAGCTGCACGGCAGCGACAAGGCGCTGAACCAGATCCTCAAGGGCAAGATGGGCTTCGACGGCCTCGTCGTGTCCGACTGGAACGGCATCGGCCAGGTCACCGGCTGCACGAACTCCTCGTGCCCGCAGGCGATCAACGCCGGCATCGACATCGTGATGGTGCCGAACGACTGGAAGGCGTTCATCACCAACACCGTCGCCCAGGTGCAGAGCGGCCAGATCCCGATGGCGCGCATCGACGACGCCGTCACCCGCATCCTGCGCGTGAAGCTGCGTGACGGCCTGTTCGAGTCGCAGAAGCCGTCCGACCGCTCCTACGCCAACTCCGACGAGGCGCTGAAGGACAACTGGCTGGCGCGTGACGCCGTCCGCGAGTCGCAGACGCTGCTGAAGAACAACGGCAACGTGCTGCCGCTCAAGCCGTCCTCGAAGGTCCTGGTCGTCGGCAAGAGCGCCGACAACATCGCGAACCAGACCGGCGGCTGGACGCTCAGCTGGCAGGGCACCGGCAACACGAACGCCGACTTCCCGAACGCCACGTCGATCCTGACCGGCATCAAGCAGAACCTCGGCGACGCCAACGTCACCTTCGACGCCACCGGCAACGTCGACCCCAAGGGCTTCGACGCGGTCATCGCGGTCATCGGCGAGACGCCGTACGCCGAAGGTGTCGGCGACCTGACCCGCAAGTCGCTCGAAGCGGCGCGGCTCTACCCCGAGGACCTCGCCGTGCTGGACAAGGTCAGCGGCAAGGGCACCCCGGTCGTCACCGTGTACGTCGGCGGCCGCCCGCTGTACATGAACAAGGAGATCAACCGCTCCGACGCGTTCGTGGCCGCGTGGCTGCCCGGCACCGAGGGCGGCGGCGTCGCGGACATGCTGGTCAAGGGCAAGGACGGCACCGGCTACCAGGGCACGCTGAGCTACTCGTGGCCGAAGAGCGCGTGCCAGTCGCCGCTCAACCCGTGGTCGCCGAACTACGACCCGCTGTTCAAGCTCGGCTACGGCCTCAAGACCGGCCAGCGCGTCACGGTCGGGCAGCTGGACGAGACCCCCGGCCCGGCGTCCTGCACGTCGACCGGCGGCGGCGGGACCGCGACCGAGGACCTGGCGATCTACGACCGCACCGACGTCCCCCCGTACACCAGCCAGATCGGCTCGGCGGAGAACTGGGGCGGCACGGTGATCGGCCCGGACGGCACGGCGGCGCACACCGAGATCAACGTCGTCCCGACGGATGTCAACGTGCAGGGCGACGGCCTGAAGGCGACCTGGACGGGCGCCGGCGCGGCCCAGCTGTACATGCAGAACACGGCGGGCACGAACGACCTGCGCGGCTACCTCAACGCGGACGCGGCGCTGGAGTTCGACACGACCGTCCAGCAGGCACCGGCCAACCGGACGGTGATCAGCATGCACTGCGTGTACCCGTGCTTCAGCGAGGTGAACGCGACGAAGCTGTTCACGGACCTGGCGGGCGGCGCGAAGACGACGGTGAAGATCCCGGTGTCCTGCTTCGACAACGGGCTGGACTTCGAGCACATCAACACGCCGTTCCTGGTGTACACGGATGGCGCGTTCCAGGCTTCGTTCGCGAACGTGCGGTGGGTGCCGGGCGGCGCGAAGGATCCGGACGCGAGAACCTGTTCGAGCTTGACCTGACGGCGACCGGGCCGGGAGCGGCTTCCGCTCCCGGCCCGGTTCGTTTCCGGCACGATGAAGAAATGACCTCCGAAGCGGCCACCCTCGCCGACGAACTCGTCCAGGTCCTGGCCACCTGGATGCCCCTCGAAGCGACCTTCGTGGGCGTCCCCGGCCACGACCACGAACTCGCCGACCCCAGCGAAGCCGGCCACGCACGCCTCCGCGCCGAAGCCGCCGGCATCCTCGACCGGGCCAGGGCCTCGGCCGATCCCGACAAGATCACGCTGGGGGTCGTCGTCCAGCAGACCGAGGCGCTGATCACCCAGATCGACGCCCGCGTTGTGGAATTCACCCTCGCCGAACCCATGTACGCGATCGGCATGAGCCACCTGGCCTTCCTGCCGCAGCTCGAGCCCACCGGCGAGCAGGCCGAGGAGGACTTCCTGAGCCGGCTCGCCGCGTTCCCCGCCTTCTACGACGCTCTCGCCGAACGCCACCGCGCCGGCCTCCGCGCCGGCCGGACGCCCGTCGACCGCAGGGCCCACCACGCGCTCGGGATCCTCGACCGGTTCCTCGCGCAGGACTCGCCTTTTCCCCAGCCGCTCACCGGAGACCGCGGCGCGCGCCGCGACGAACTGGTGGCCGGGAAGGTGCGGCCGGCGCTGGCCCGCTACCGCGAGTTCCTCGCCACGGAGGTCGCCGGGCACGGCAGAAAAGACGACCGGCCCGGCCTCTGCTGGCTCGAAGGCGGCGAAGCCCACTACACCGCCCTGGCGCGCATGTACACCACCACCGACCACACTCCCGCGGAGCTGCATGAGCTGGGCCGAAGCGTGCTCGCCGAGCTCGAAGCCGAGTACGCCGAGCTCGGCGGCCGGGTGTTCGGGCTGACCGACCCGGCCGAGGTGCGCCGCCGGCTGCGCAGCGACGAAAGCCTCCGCTGGCGGGACGCCGAGGAGATGCTCGAAACCGCGCGCGCTGCCGTGGCCAGGGCGACGGCCGCCGCGCCGGACTGGTTCCCGCGGGTGCCGAAGGCCGAGTGCGTGGTGAAGGCGGTGCCGGACGCCGAAGCGCCGGTTGCGTCGGCGGCCTACTACATGCCGCCCGCGCTCGACGGATCCCGGCCGGGCGTCTACTACACCAACACCCACGAGGTGCACACGCGCGACCGGTTCATCGCCGAGACCGTCGCCTTCCACGAAGCCGTGCCCGGCCACCACTTCGCGGAGTCGCTGGCGCTGGAGCTGACCGACCTGCCGCAGCTGCGGCGGATCGCGCTGATCACCGCCTACGACGAAGGCTGGGCCCTCTACACCGAGCGGCTCGCCGACGAGATGGGCCTGTTCTCGAGCGACCTGATGCGGCTCGGCATGGTGGCCGAGGACTCGGTCCGCGCGGCCCGCCTGGTGGTCGACACCGGCCTGCACGCGCGGGGCTGGACACGGCAGCAGTGCGTCGAGTTCCTGCGCGCGAACACCGGCCTGTCCGAGGTCGAAGTGCAGTCCGAAACGGACCGGTACATCGAGAGCCCCGGCCAGGCCTTGGCCTACATGACCGGGCGGCTGGAGATCGTCCGCCTCCGCCGGTTCGCCGAGGAAGCCCTCGGCGACGCCTTCGACATCAAGGAGTTCCACGGCGTCGTACTGGGCAGCGGAAAGCTGCCGATGAAGGTCCTGGAGGACGTCGTCCGGGCCTGGGTCGGCGCCAAGGTGTGAAGATCCGGTCAGGATGCGGTGGGAACGGTGTCAGGACGCCTACCCTCGACGCCGTGTGCGCACGTGTACTGGTCGCCGAGGACGACGAGAAGCAGGCCGAGGTCCTCCGGCTCTACCTCGAGAGCGAAGGCCACACCGTGGTGCTGGCCCCGGACGGCCGGGCGGCGCTCGACGAGGCCCGGCGTGACCGGCCCGACCTGCTGGTCCTCGACGTGATGATGCCGAAGGTCGACGGTCTCGACGTCTGCCGGATCCTGCGGCAGGAGTCCGACGTCGCCGTGCTGATGCTCACCGCCCGTGCCACCGAGGACGACCTGCTGCTCGGCCTCGACCTCGGCGCCGACGACTACCTCACCAAGCCCTACAGCCCACGCGAGCTGATGGCGCGGGTCCGGACGCTGCTGCGGCGCACCGCGCCGCGCCGCGAACCGCCCGACAGCGCGTTGCGCGCGGGCCTGCTGCGGCTCGACCCGGTGCGGCACGAGGTGTCCGTCGGCGGGCGGCCGGTCGACACGACGCCGGGTGAGTTCCAGCTGCTGGAGACGCTGATCCGGCAGCCGGGCCGGGTGTTCACCCGCCGTCAGCTGCTGGAGCTGACCCGCGGCGACGACCGGTTCGTCAGCACCCGGATCATCGACGTCCACGTGCTCAACCTGCGCAAGAAGCTCGAACCCGACCCGCAGAAGCCCGTCTACCTGCGGACCGTCTTCGGCGTCGGGTACAAGCTCACCCCCGAAGATGCCGCGTAGCCCGAGGCGCTCTTCTCAGCCGAGGGCGCGTCAGCACAGCTTCCCGCGGCGACGCAGTCTGGTCGTCCGGCTCACCGCCGTCTCGCTGCTGATCGCCCTCGCCTCCATCGCGGCGACCACCTGGCTCGCCGTGCAGACCACCACCCGCGCGATCCAGCAGGAGCAGGGCCAGGCCCTCTCCGGCGACGCGACGATCTACACCGAGCTGCTCGGCTTCGCCGCGGCGAACCACACGTGGGACCAGGTCGGCCCCCGGCTGCGGGCGTTGTCGGAGCAGACCGGCCGCCGGGTCGTGCTGACCACGCTCGACCGGCGCGTTCTCGGCGACTCCGGTGGCGCGCCGGTCACCCTGCCGGTCAAGGCGACCGCGTCGGTCGACCCGCTGCACGTCGACCCGGTGCTGCTGCCCGAGGCCGGCACGAGCGGCATCGACCCGCGCGCGACCGGCCCGTTCAAGCTGCCGCCGCCCGAACGCGCGGAACTCACCGCGCTGGCCACGAAGGCCACCGCCTGCCTCACCTCGCTCGGCCTGCCCAGCCAGATCCGAGACTCGCCGAGCGGGCGGCCGCTGCTCACCGGGATCGATCCGCTGACCGCCCGCTACTACGCCGCCAAGTGCCTGCTCTTCGAGCTCGCCGAGCCGACGCCGACCGAGCAGGCCGCGCTGACCAGCCTGAACGAGGCCGTCAACCGCTGCCTGCAGGGCCAGGGGGCCGAGCCGGTGAAACTGGGTCTCGACCTGGAAGCCCTCGGCGTCCCCGAGCAGCGGCCGATCGAGGGCTGCCTCGACACGGCCCGCCGCGAACAGCTCGCGCCGTACGTGGCGCCGCCCGCGTTGCTCTTCACGCTCGGCCCCGGCGGATCGCCGCTGCCGACGTTCACGCTGTCGCGGGAGAACCTCACCCGGATCCTGGCGGTGACCGGCGGCGTGCTGCTGCTGGCCGTCGCGCTCACGACGCTCGTCGCGCGGCGGCTGTCCCGCCCGCTGCGGGCGCTGACCGAGGCGGCGCAGCAGGACCGGCCGGCGCCGGTGAAGTCCCGCGACGAGGTCGGCTACCTCGCCGCCGCGTTCAACGACCTCACCGCGCGGCGCGAACGCATCGAGGAACAGCGGAAGGCAATGGTCGGCGACATCGCCCACGAGCTGCGCAACCCGCTCAACGTCATCCGCGGCCGGCTGGAGGCCGCCGAGGACGGGCACCTCCCGTTCGACCGGGCCCTGACCGCGTCGCTGCTCGAAGAGACCGTGCTGCTGCAGCACATCGTCGACGACCTGCAGGACCTCGCCGCGGCCGACGCCGGGCAGCTGCGCCTGCACCCGGAACCCCTCGACGCGGCGGAGCTGGCCGGCCACGTCGCCGCGGCGCACGCCGACCGCGCGGCCGCGGCCGGCGTCACGCTCACCGTAGACACCACCGACGCCACCGGCGGCTGCGCGCTGGAGGCCGATCCGGTGCGGCTGCGCCAGGTCGTCGGCAACCTGGTGACGAACGCGATCCGGCACACCCCGCCCGGCGGGCGGGTCACCATCCGCGTCTCGTCCACTGTGGACGAGGTGACGCTCGCCGTGGCCGACACCGGCACCGGCATCGCGGCCGAGGACCTGCCGCACGTGTTCGACCGGTTCTGGCGGGCCGAGAAGTCCCGCAGCCGCCAGACCGGCGGCAGCGGGCTCGGCCTCGCCATCGTGCGTCACCTCGTGCAGGCCCACGACGGCACGGTGGTCGCGGAGTCCGAAGTGGACGCCGGATCGACGTTCACCGTCCGGCTGCCGGTCGCCTACAGCGGCAGGCCGGCGTAGTTCTCGGCCAGCTCGGTCTTCGCGGCCGCCGACGTCACGGTGCGGTGGAGCTGGGCGAGCTGGAGCTGGGCGTCGAAGTCGTCGCCGTGGCGGTGCAGCATGGACGTCATCCACCACGAGAAGTGCGTGCAGCGCCAGACCCGCCGCAACGCCGTCTCCGAGTAGGCGTCCGCGAGCCGGTCGTCGCCGCGGAACGACGCCGTCAGGGCCCGCGCCAGCAGCGCGACGTCCGCCACCGCCAGATTGAGCCCCTTCGCCCCGGTCGGCGGCATGATGTGTGCCGCGTCCCCGGCCAGGTAGAGGTTGCCGTGCCGCATCGGCGTCGTCACGAAGCTGCGCATCGGGAGCACGCTCTTCTCCGTGATCGGCCCGGTCTCCAAGGTCCAGCCCGGGACGCCGAGCCGGTCGGACAGCGCCGTCCAGATCCGGTCGTCGCTCCACCGCGCGATGTCCTCGTCCGGCGCGACCTGCAGGTAGAACCGGCTGACCCGCGGCGAGCGCATGCTGTGCATCGCGAAGCCGTCCGGGTGCCAGGCGTAGATCAGCTCGTCGGTCGACGGCGCGACGTCGGCCAGCACGCCCAGCCACGCGAACGGGTAGGCCCGCTCCCAGACCTGCGGCTGCGGCACGGAAGCGCGGCTCGGCCCGTGGAAGCCGTCGCAGCCGACGACGACGTCCGCGTCGATCCGCCGCGCGGTGCCGTCGGCGTCCACAAAGGTCACCGACGGCTGCCCGGTGACGTCGTGCAGGGTGACGTCGGAGGCCGAGTAGTACGCCGGGCGGCCCGCCTTTTCCCGTGCCGCCATGAGGTCCTTGGTCACCTCGGTCTGCCCGTAGACGGTCACCGACCGTCCGATGAGGTCGGTGAAGTCGACGTGGTGCCGCTCCCCCGGCGATTGCAGGTGGATCCCGCGGTGCTCCATGCCTTCGACGTCGAGCCGGGCGCCGAGGCCGACGTCCCGCAGGAGTTCCACGGTCCCCGCTTCGAGGATGCCGGCGCGGATGCGCGCCTGGACGTACTCGGCGGTCTGCCGTTCGAGCAGCACGGAGTCGATGCCGTCGAGGCCGAGCAGGTGGGACAGCAGCAGCCCGGCCGGGCCGGCGCCGACGATGACGACCTGGGTACGCACTGGAGGATGTCCTTTCCCGCGACGAGGCCCCGAGCATGAATCGGCGGCCGGGCCCGCCACCAGGCCATTCTCATTCAGTGAGAGGAATTCCCCATCGCGCGCGAGATCCCGCGCGCGGCGGCCCGCAGCGCCGGGATCTGCGTCCGCGCGGCCCGGTCGTTGGGCACGATCACCGACAGCGCGGCGACGACGTCACCACCGGGCCCCCGCAGCGGGACGGCGATGCCCGTGGTCTCTTCGTCGATGAAGCCGGCACAGAAGGCGTAGCCGTTGCGCCGGACGTCGGCGAGGAACCGGCGCAGCCGCGCCGGTTCGGTCAGCGTCGTCCGCCGGAAGGCTTCGAGCGGACCGGCGAGCACCCGTTCCTGCAGGTCGGCGGGCGCGTGGGCGAGCAGCACCAGCCCGGAGGACGACGCGTGCAGCGGCAGCCGCCCGGCCACCCGCGTCACGTTGACGACGGCCCCGGGCGCCGAGAGCCGTTCGACGAACAGGACCTCGCGGTCTTCCAGCACGGCGAGCTGGGTGTGGTGCCCGACCACGGCGTGCAGGTCTTCCATGAAGGGCATCGCGGCTTCCCGCAGCCCCAGGGTCGGCGACGCCCGCGACGCGAGTTCCCAGAGCCGGACGCCGACGCGGATCCGCCGGTCGGGCTCCCGCCGCAGCCACCCGTGCCCGACGAGTTCTTCGACCAGCCGCGACGCGGTGGCGACGGGCAGGCCGGCTTTCCGCGCGATGTCGGTGACGCGCAGGGCGGGCGTGTCCGGCCCGAAGGTTTCGAAGATGCGGACGACCCGGCTGAGCACGGACTCGCCTGGAGCGCGCTTGATCATGTCACCAGCACCACGTCGGACAGTGTGCCCCACCGGGGCTGCGGGGCACACTGTCCGGCGTCAGGGCAGGGCGTTGAGGAACGGTTCGTGGCTGTTCTGGAACTCCCAGTTGTAGTACTTGTCCCAATTGATCGACCAGGTCATCAGCCCGCGGAGCGCGGGCGAAGTCCCCCCGCGCAGCGCGTAGGAGCCACACCCGCTGCCCTTGACCAGGCAGTTGACGGCGGTCTGCACATCGGCGGGCGAGGTGTAGCCGTTGCCGGCGCTGACGGCGGCGGGCAGCCCGATGGCGATCTGGTCGGGACGCAGGCCGGGGAAGAACTGCCCGGTGCCGGCCACGCTGAAGCCGGCTTTGAGCATGTCGGTCATCGCGATGTGGAAGTCGGGTCCGCCCATGGTGTGGTACTGGTTGTCGAGCCCCATGACTGGGCCGGAGTTGTAGTCCTGGACGTGCAGCAGGGTGAGCGAGTCCCGCAGCGCGTGGATGACGGGGAGGTAGGCGCCGGTCCGCGCGTCACCGGTGCCGGAGCCGCCGTAGAACTGGTGCCCGACCTGCACGAAGAAGGTCTCGGGAGCCATGGTGAGCACGAAGCCCGAGCCGTACTTCGCCTTGAGCGTCTTGAGCGCGGAGACGAGGTTGACGACGACGGGCGTGGTCGGGTTCCGGAAGTCGGTGTCCCCGGCGTTGAGGGAGAGGGAGTGCCCTTCGAAGTCGACGTCGAGGCCGTTCAGGCCGTATTTGTCGATGATGGCCGAGACGGAGCTGACGAACTTGTCCCGCGCGGCGGCGGTGGTCAGCTGGACCTGGCCGTTCTGCCCACCGATGGAGATGAGCACCTTCTTGCCCTGGGCTTGTTTGGTTTTGATGGCGGAGATGAACTCGGAATCACTCTCGACGTTCGGGCATTCGGCAACGGGACACCGGGTGAAGCGGATGTCCCCGGAGGTGACGGAGGTCGGCTCCCCGAAGGCAAGATCGATGACATCCCAGGCGGCGGGGACGTCGGCCATCCGGACATAGCCGGAGCCATTGGCGAAGCTGGCGTGCAGATAGCCGACAAGGGCGTGCTTGGGCAGCCCGGTATCGACGCAGCCACTGGTACTCCCGGTGACAAGGGCACTCTTGGCCGACTCCCCGGCCGCGTTGTAGGCGGCGACGGAGTAGCTGTGGGTTTCGCAGGCTTTGAGACCCCCGATGGTCGCGGCCGTCCCGCTCACGGTGGCAACGACGGCGGCGCCCTCGTAGACGCGATAGCCGCTGACGGTCCCGGCACTCGCACCCCAGCCGAGGGCGATGGAGGTGTTCGTGACGGAGGTGACCTGCGGCGCACCGGGCGAGCCGGGAGTGCCGGGGGTGCTCCCACCGGCACCATCGAGGACGACGTCGTCGGCGTAGTAGGTGCCGGCGCCGTACCAGCCGTGGAGGTAGAGCTGGGCGGAGGTCTGGGTGCCGGTGGTGGTGAAGGTGAGTTGGAGCTGGTTGTAGTTCGTGTTGCCGGACCACGTCGAGGGCCCACCGGTGATCCCGAGGTAGACGGGATTCCCCCGCACCCAGGCGGAGACGGAGTAGGTGGAGTTGGGCCGAACGGAGACGGTCTGCGAGCACTGAGCGTAATCAGAGCCCACAGGGGTGGCGGCCAGGGCATGACTGCCGGAGCGCACGGGCGAGCTCACGACGGCGGCGTTGGCACAGGTCCAGCCGGAGAGCGAGCCGTACTCGAAGCCGGGGTTGGCGAGCAGGTTGTCGGCTTGAGCGGGGGCGGCGAGAAGCCCGGAAAGGGTGAGCACGAAGGCGGCGAGTGTTACGGACAGTCGGGAACGCCTCATCGGGTCCTCCAGGTGGCGGGGAGGTTTATTGTCTGGACCAATATGCGAGTTGTCCAGACCAAAAGGAGGGGTTGCGCCAGGCGCCGGGTTGCGACGGGCCGCGGGCGGCCACAAACCCAGCCCCGACCACACCCTCCTGCCGACCCGATACGCAGCCGCCTCAGCGGCCGTCACGCCGGGTCAAGGCACGCTTTCCCGCCTTGACGCGGCGTGACGGCCGCCGAACGATCCGGCGTCCGGGTTGGTGGAATTACAAAACCCCAGGTCAGCCGGGAACCCTCAACACCCCACAAGCAACTTGGCCACCAACCGAGTCCGCCCAGCCCGCGGCCGATCGACAACCTGAACACTCCGCCACCCAACCGGAACCTGATCAGCCAGCAGCTCTTCCCGCCACTTCCCCACCCGCCGAACATGCCGCGCAAAGGACCGAGCCCGCACAACCCGCCCCCGGCTCACCTGCCCGGCCAGCGCAACCTCCGCCGGCACGTCGAGGAACAGCAACCGCACGGACCGCCCACTCAAAGCCCCCACCAAAGCAAGCAACGCCCGAGTCGAAGCGCGCGTCGAAGGCTCGTGCACGACAACCGGCCCGTCCTCGCCCAGCGCGTGCCGGACGATCCGCACCCGGTGCCAGGCGTGCACCACCGGCCGGTACCACCGGTACGGCACAGCCGGCACCACCGCCCCGAGTCTCTCCCGCACCTGGTCGGAGTCCAGCACGGGCAGCCCGACGGCGGCGTGCCGGAGCATCGTCGTCTTGCCCGCGCCGGGCAGCCCGGCCACGACAAGCAGGTCACGCGGGCCGAGCTCGATGACAGTGGGCTCGCTCATGCCCGGCCAACGTCCCGGCGAAGGTAATGGTTCCTTTACCCGAAGCTCACGCACAGTGACGACCGCCGGCGAAGACCACCCGGCCGGAGTGACGCCCGCCCCGGCGTCACTCCATCGCCTGAAAACCCATGCGCGGCAAGGCATTCGACGGCGAAACCGCTTCGGGTGAAGATCGCGCCGAGACCTTCCGGACGTCCGGAAAATCCCTATCTTCTGGAAGGGACGCTCAGTGAGAACAGGGGAAACTCGTCATGACCCAGTCGCTGGAACTCCCGGTCCAGGAATTCTGTCTCGATTGGACGCTCACGGGCGAAGAAGGCGCCCGCGTCGGGATCACCCTGTCCGGGCAGGTGTCCCTGCTGGACAACAACCGGTTCTACAAGATCGACGGCGTCGTCTACGTCACCGAGGGCGACACCGACATCCGCGCGGTCGGCAACCCGCGGATCTCCGTGCGCCGCAACGGCGTCGAGAAGACCGGGCGCCAATGGGGCTGGGAAATGTGCTCGGCCCGCAAGACCCTCGGCGCGCTGAACACGATGGAGGGCTACTTCGTCCGCACCGGCTACTGGGCGCCGGCCGACCGCGCGATCCAGCTGAGCCTGTGCGCCGAGCACGGGTGGAGCCGGCGCAAGAGCTACAGCCCGCACGTCACCGTCCGGATGGTCGACTGACCACTGTGGACGCCCGGCGCCGAGCGGCCGCGACGACCAGCCCGGCCGCGACGGCACCCGCGACGGCACACCCGGCCCCGAACCCGGCCGACGGCTCGTGCACCCGCAGCACGGACACACAAAGCCACACGGCGGTCCCGAACAGCAGGCCCAGCACGGGCCCGCCGAACGCGGCGCCCCGCCAGCGGTGGCCGTTGCGGATCGTCCGCAGCCCCGATTCGAGGTAGGCGAGGGCGAACAGGGCCAGGATGAGGCTGCCCGCGCCCATCGCACTGGCCAGCGGGTGCTGACTGGTGAGCAGGGTGAAGGTTTCCACGGACGAACCAGTTCGTACATCGGCGGTGACGGCCCCGCCGACGATCCACCGCGCGATCCCCGGAAGGGTGAGTTCGGCGGTGAAGCCGTTACCGTCGGGCTTGGCCTCGGCGGCCGCGGACCCGAGCGGAATCCCGGCGGCGGAGAGGTCCAGCACCACCCGCCCGGGGTTCCCGGGCCCGGTGAGAACGAGCGGCTTGCTCAGATCGACCTCGACGGGAGCCGCGACGGAGGCACCCCCGAGCCGCAAAGCGGCGGCCGCCTCGTGCGGCACCCGAGCGGGGTTGAGCAGGGCGAGCACGACGAGGACGATCGCAGCCGCCGCGGCGGCCAGCCGCAGCGAAAGGACTGCGGCCGACGACGCGGCAGGCGATTCGGGCTCCGGCGGCAGGCGGGGCGGCGGGCTGCTCGGCGCCCCCACCAACGTCGCTCCCGGACGCGCGACCGGGCGCGTCCTCGCCTCCGCCGGCGGCGCCGGGGCCGTCGCCGAGTTCAGGCCCGCGATCACCCGGGGCGTCAGGTGCAGCACCGGTACTCCGGACCGCTCCAGCCAGCCCGGCCCGTGCACCACCGTCGCCGCCGCGGCGAGGTCCGCCGCGAACGACTCCGCCTCCCGGTACCTCGCGTCCAGCTCACGGGCCAGGCTGCGCATCACCACCGCGGCGATCGGCGACGGCACCCCGGAAATCGGCTGCGGGTCGGTGAACATGTGCTGGCGCATCATGCTGATCGCGCCGCGGGTGTTGTCGAACGGCAGGCGGCCCGACAGCAGCTCGTACAGCACCGTCCCCGCCGCGTACACGTCCGCCGCCGGGCTCAGCGCGTTGCCCATCGCCTGCTCCGGGGCGATGTACGCCGGGGTTCCGAGGATCTCGCCACCGTGCGTCACCAACGTGGCGCCCTCGCTGATCACCCGCGCGATGCCGAAGTCCGCCACCTTCACCACGCCCTGCGTGCTGAACAGCAGGTTCCGCGGCTTCACGTCCAGGTGCAGCACGCCCGCCCGGTGCGCCGCGTGCAGCCCGGCCAGCATCGCCAGCCCGATCGCGCACGCCTGCTCGCCACTCACGCCACCACCGTGGAAGCGGCTGTGCACCGTCCCGCCGTCGAGCCGCTCCATCACCAGCAGGTGCTCGCGGCCCGTGCGGACGTAGTCGTACACCGGCACGATGTGCGGGTGGTCCAGGCTCGCCAGCACCCGGGCCTCGCGGTCGAACAGCTCGCTGCTCGCCGCGTGGTTGAGCACGTCCCACGGCAGCTGCTTGATCGCGACGCTGCGGCCCAGCGTCCGGTGCACGCCGGCGAACACGACGCCCATGCCGCCCTCGCCGATCGACTCCCCGATGTCGTACTGCGGCAGCGCGGCGACCAGCTCGGCCGGTGCGCTCATCGGGTGAATTCCTGCGTGGACGGGACCGGCAGCTGCACCGTCTTGTCACTCTCCGTGGCCGCGGGCGGTGCCGGGTGCGGGGTCAGGTAGCCGAGGAGGAACGCGATCGCCGCCGCGCCGAGCACCACGGGGATCTCGATCGCCGGCTCGGGCGGGACCAGGCGCAGCACCGACAGGCTGATCACCGCGACCAGCCCGGTGCCGAACCCGGCGGGCAGGAACCGCACGCCGCGGCGCCAGCGGTTGGGCGCCAGCCGGTGGCGGGCCAGCGCGAGCAGCGCCGTCACCCAGGCCAGGATCGTCAGCACGAGCATCGCCAGGCCGAAGACGCCGTAAACCGACCAGAAGGAGCCGCGGACGTCGGCGACCGTCGTCACCTCCCCCAGCGTGACGCGCCCGGCGTCGAGCAGCTCGACCGACGACGGCAGCAGCCCGGTCGCCTGCCCGGCCAGGTCGCCGAGATCGAGGACGAACGTCCGGGACACCGAACCGCGGGCAGGCACCTCGAACGGCGCGGTCGTGTCGTAGGCGAAGAACGTCAGCGCCAGCGCGACGCCCGAGAGCCGCACGCTGCGGACCTTCACCGGCGCGGTGCCGGAGTTCGTCGCCACGACCTGCAGCTCGACCTGGTTCGCCGGGTCGATCGGGATCGTGGCGTCCTCGATCGGCCGCTGGTCGATCGACACCTGCAGCCGCAGCGACGCCTGCTCCGCCGAGGCGGGCGGTGCGCCCACGAGCAAGCACAAACCCAACGCAACCCCCGCCGCGATGACACGTCCCATTGGGCATCCCCTACTTGCGTTATCGACTGGCCTGGAATGCTACAGCGAGCACACACCGGGGAGGGACGTCCCAATGCGATTCGTGGTTCGGCTGGTTTTCGGCGCCGTGGCCGGAACGTTGCTTTTGCTGACGACGACGGGCACGGCCAACGCACAATACACGTCTTCGGTTGGTTTGAAACCGTCGAGCGGTCCGGCCGGGAGTTCCTTCACCATTTCCTGGAATTTCTACCCGTGCAAAGGGCCGATCACTTTTTCCTGGAACGGCACGCCGATGTGGTCGGCGAACACGACCCTCCAGCAGCCGAGCGGCACGGTTGCGGCGACCGTGCCCGGCGGCGCCCAGCCGGGCACCTACCCGGTCACCGGCACGTGCACCAACGCCCGGACCGGCGGCCCGCTCACCGCGAGCAGCAGGTTCACCGTCACCGGCACCCCCACCACCACACCCCCGCCGCCGGTGACGACCACGCCGCCCCCGCCGGTGACCACGCGGCCGACCCGGCCCGGCGCCACCACGACCCCGGCCACGCCGACGACCACCACTCCGCCGACGACCACGAGCACCCCGCCGCCGAGCACGACGCCGCCGAGCACCCCCGGCGTCCCCACGACGTCGAGCACCGCGCCCAAGCCCGGTGAACTGGTGCTCGACCGGCCGAGCATCAAGCCGGGAGAGTCGCTCTCGGCGTCCGGGAAGGGCTGCCAGCCGAGCCGGATGGTGACGCTCATGTCCGGCGGCGCCGAGGTCGGCACCGCCTACACCGACAGCACCGGCGCCTTCACCGCACCGGTCGAGTTCACCCGCATCGAGGCCGGTCCGCACACCGTGGTCGCCGAGTGCGGGGTGCGGCTGACCGGTGCCGTCGACCAGGTCGTGACCCGTTCGTCCGGTGGGCAGACCAGCACGCTCGTCATCCTCGTGTTCTTCGTCCTCGCCGGTGTCACGGTGATCCGCTTCCGGTGACCCCCGGTTGACATGCAGCCATCTGGCTGCCTATCGTCGCGGCATGGACGAGGCCTTCAAAGCGCTGGCCGATCCCAGCCGCCGTCAGCTGCTGGACGTGCTCAACGAGCGCAACGGCCAGACCCTGCGCGAGCTGTGCGCGGGGCTGGACATGGCCCGCCAGTCGGTCAGCAAGCACCTGGCCGTGCTCGAGGCGGCCGGGCTGATCACCACCACCTGGCGCGGCCGCGAGAAGCTGCACCACCTCGACGCAGGCCCGATCAACGCGATCGCCGAGCGCTGGATGACCCGCTACGACCGGCGGCGGGCCGGCGCGCTGGCCGATCTCAAACGAGCACTGGAGTCCGCACCGATGAACGATTTCGCGTACACCACCTACATCAACACGACCCCGGAGAAACTCTGGCAAGCGCTTACCGATCCGGCGTTCACGAGCCAGTACTGGGGCGTCTCCTTCGAAACCGACTGGAAAAAGGGCTCGCCGATGACGTGGGCCGAAAGCGGGGCGAAAACCGCCGATCCCGAACAGGTCGTGCTCGAATCGAAACCGTTCCGCCGTCTCTCCTACACCTGGCACACTTTCACGGCGGATTGGGCGAAAGCCAACGGCATCGACGAGGAAACGCTTTCGAAACTGCAGGACGAGAGCCGGACGAAAGTCACGTTCACCATCGAGCCGCACGGGGAAATGGTGAAGCTGACCGTGCTCCACGACGGGTTCGACGCCGGCAGCACGGCGCGGGAGATGTGCAGCCAGGGCTGGCCCGCGCTGTTGTCCAGCCTGAAGACGCTCCTCGAAACGGGCACCCCACTGCCCTGACCTGCGCCTATCGGTCGAATTTCCTAATTGCGACACATCTGGCACACCGAAACGTCTGAATTCTCCCCCTTTCGTGGGCGCCCGGCTGAAGTCCGGGTGAATTTCGCTCGATTGACAGGATCCGATGCGGTTTTCCGGGCGTTAGGCTCGCATAATCCGTGATCGGTGCTGGTCCGATCGAGTGACAGGAGTGTGGGCGTGCCGGGGTCAGTGCGTACCCGCTGGATCGTGGTGGGCGTGGTCGTGGCCGCCGCGGCGGGCGCCGTCGTGGCGTTCCGGCCGGACAGCGCGGCGGCCGGCGACCCCGAGATCGCGGTGTCGCGCTCGGCGTGCGGCACCGGCTGGACGGACCCGAAGCCGGGGCCGCAGACGTTCCGCCTGCACAACACCGGGTCGGTGCCGGCCGAGGTCGACCTGATCGACCCGGCGACCGGCGTGATCTACGGCGAGGTCGAGGGCCTCGGCGCGGCGACGACCCGGCCGTTGCAGGTCAACCTGGGCAACGGCAGTTACGCGTTCCGCTGCCTGCCCGAGGACGCCGGCGCGATCGTCGGTCCCGCGGTGCGGATCACCGGGGGCGCCGAGCGGACCGGGCCGGGCGTCGCGCCGGTGACGCACGACGACCTGCTCGGCCCGCTCAAGGCCTACCAGCAGCACGTGACGGCGGGGCTCGGCGAGCTGGTGGCGAACACCGGCGCACTGAAGAACACCGTCCACGGCGGCGACCGCGCGGCGAGCCGGGCGGCGTGGCTGACGGCGCACCTGACGTACGAGCGCCTGGGCGCGGCCTACGACGCGTTCAGCGACTCCGACGGCGCCCTCAACGGCACGGCCGACGGCCTCCCGGACGGCGTGACCGACCCCGGTTTCACCGGCTTCCACCGCCTGGAGCAGGGCCTCTGGCACGGCGAGGACATGGCGGCACTGGCCGCCGTCGCCGACCGGCTCGACACCGACGCCCGCGCGCTGCAGACGTCCTTCGCCGACAGCCAGGTCGACGGGAACGACCTCGGGCTGCGCGCGCACGAGATCATGGAGAACACGCTGCAGTTCGAACTGACCGGCCGCACCGACTACGGAAGCGGCACGAACCTGGCCACGGCCCGCGCCAACCTCGACGGCACCCGCGCGGTGCTCGAGGTCCTGCGGCCACTGCTGACACCGCGCTACCCGGATCTGTCCAAGGTGGACACCTGGCTGACCCGGACCCAGTCCGCTTTGGACGCCGCGCACCGCCCGGACGGCACGTGGCTCCGCCCGGCCGAGCTGAGCCGGGAGCAGCGGCAGAAGCTGAACGCGGACGTGAGCGAGCTGACGGAACTGCTGGCCCCGATCGCGGCGATCGCCGAGCCGAGGAGGGTCTCGTGAGTGGCCTTCCCCGCCGTTCCTTCCTCCGCCGGGCCGCGATGGGTGCGGGCCTCACCGTCGCCGCCGGGGCCGGGCTCGGCGCGTCGTCCGCGACCGACGCCACCTCGCCCGTGCCCTTCCACGGTCCCCACCAGGCCGCCATCCTCCGCAAACCGCCGGCACAGACCATCGTCGCCTCCTTCGACTCCGTCGCCGAGTCCAAGGCCGAACTCGCCGAGCTCTTCCGTGCCATCACCGACCGGGCGCGGTTCCTCACCTCCGGCGGTGCGCCCGCCGCGCTCGGGATCACCGCGCCGCCCGCCGACTCCGGGGTGCTCGGGCCCGTCGTGCCCGGGAGCGACCTCGGCGTCGTCCTCGGGGTCGGCGCCGGCCTCTTCGACGACCGGTACGGCCTCGCGAAACTCAAGCCCGCCAAGCTGAAGCCGATGACGACGTTCCCGAACGACGCCCTCGACCCCGCCCAGTGCCACGGCGACCTCAGCCTGATCCTGTCCGCGAACGACACCGACACCGTCCTGCACGCGCTGCGGGACATCGCGCGCGCCACCCGCGGCGGCATGCAACTGCGCTGGAAGCTCAACGGCTTCACCTCGCCGTCGCGGCCGGACGGCGCGCCGCGCAACCTGATGGGCTTCAAGGACGGCACCGCCAACCCGACCGGATCCGAAGTGGACAGTCTGGTGTGGACAACCGGCGACCCCGCCTGGACCGCGGGCGGCAGCTACCAGGTCATCCGGCTGATCCGGATGCTCGTCGAGTTCTGGGACCGGGTCTCGCTCTCCGAGCAGGAGAACATGTTCGGCCGCCGCCGCGACACCGGCGCTCCGCTCGACGGTACCGCGGAGACCGACGTCCCGCGGTACGCCGACGACCCGGTCGGCAGCGTCATCCCGCTGACCAGCCACATCCGGAAGGCGAACCCGCGCACCCCGGAGACCGACGCCAGCCGGATCCTGCGCCGCGCCGTCAACTACGACCGCGGTGTCGACAGCAACGGCAACCTGGACATGGGCCTGCTGTTCGTCTGCTACCAGCAGGACCTGGAGCGCCAGTTCGAGGCCGTCCAGACGCGGCTGGCCGACGAACCGCTGACCGACTACATCTCCCCGTTCGGCGGCGGCTACTTCTTCGCCCTGCCGGGCGTCACCGGCCCGGACGACCACTTCGGGCGCGCCCTGCTCGCCTGAGCGACCCCACCACGAAAGGAACTCCACTGTGGACAGAAAGACGCGACGGCGTCGCCTGCTCGGCGCCGGGGCGCTCGCCTCGGTGGCCACGCTGGCCGTCGTCACCGGCTCCGCGGCGACCACCGCGGACGCCCAGCCGCTGAACCTGTTCCCCGCCCACTGGATCCCGACGTCGACGCCGATCAAGCACGTCGTCGTCATCTTCGGCGAGAACATCTCGTTCGACCACTACTTCGGCACGTATCCGAACGCGGCCAACACCGACGGCACCCCCTTCACCGCCGCCCACGGCACCCCGAAGGTCAACGGACTCGACAAGAAGCTCCTGACCGGCAACCCGAACGCCTACAACCCGAAGCGGCTCACGCCCCAGCAGGCGCTGACCTGCGACCAGAACCACAACTACGGCGCCGAGCAGGCCGCGTTCAACGGCGGCAAGATGGACAAGTTCGTCGAGAAGACCGAGACGGACAAGTGCACCGGCCAGCCGATCCTGTTCGGCGAACCGGGCCTGGTCATGGACTACTTCGACGGCAACACCGTCACGGGCATGTGGAACTACGCCCAGCACTACGCGCTGAGCGACAACTCGTTCAACACGGTGTTCGGCCCGTCGACGCCGGGCGCGCTGAACCTGATCTCGGGCAACACCCACGGCGGCCAGGCGGTCGACCCGGTGACGCACGAGCCGGTCAGCGACGCCTACGCGGTGCAGTCGCCGGACTCCGACGGCATCGGCACGGTGATCAACGACCCCGACCCGGCCTGGGACGACTGCTCGGACAAGAACCACACGAGCAAGGACAACCTGGCCACCATGCACGGCCGCAACATCGGTGACCTGCTCAACCAGCGGCACGTGACGTGGGGCTGGTTCCAGGGCGGCTTCCGCCCGACCGGCTCGGCCAACGGCTACGCGGTGTGCGGCCAGACCCACACGAACGTCGGCGGCAACGCGGTCGTCGACTACAGCCCGCACCACGAGCCGTTCCAGTACTACCCGTCGACGGCGAACCCGAAGCACCTCCCGCCGTCCTCGGTGCGGGCGATCGGCCAGACCGACCGCGCGAACCACCAGTACGACATCGCGGACTTCGACGACGCGCTGCGGGCAGGCTCGATGCCCGCGGTGAGCTTCCTGAAGGCCCC
The DNA here is from genome assembly GCF_900105945.1 of Amycolatopsis tolypomycina. Taxonomy (NCBI): domain Bacteria; kingdom Bacillati; phylum Actinomycetota; class Actinomycetes; order Pseudonocardiales; family Pseudonocardiaceae; genus Amycolatopsis; species Amycolatopsis tolypomycina. The sequence continues at coordinate 6,606,148 of NZ_FNSO01000004.1, forward strand.
GGAGTACCAGGACGGCCACGCCGGCTACTCGGACCCGCTGGACGAGCAGCAGTTCGTGGTGAGCGAGATCAACAAGATCCAGCAGTCCCCGGACTGGCAGTCGACGGCGATCGTCCTGGCCTACGACGACTCGGACGGCTGGTACGACCACCAGAAGTCCCCGATCGTCAACGGCTCGCACGACGCTTCGCAGGACCAGCCGATCTGCACGGCCAAGGCGACGACGGCGGGCACGTACGCGGACCGCTGCGGCTACGGCCCGCGCCTGCCGCTGCTGGTGGTTTCGCCGTTCAGCAAGGTCAACCACGTCGACCACACGCTGACGGACCAGACCTCGGTGCTGAAGTTCATCGAGGACAACTGGTTCACCGGCCGCATCGGCGACTCGTCGTTCGACGCGCGCGCCGGCTCGCTGACCGGGATGTTCGATTTCTGGTGGCCGAAGGCGAAGAAGGTCACCCTCGACCCGAAGACCGGAGCCGTGGTCGGCAAGTAGCGCCCGGCCGCGACGTCATGAACGACTCTTTCATGACATTGGATGACATGAAAGAGTCGTTCATGACATGCGGTCCAGGTCCCAGGTCAGGGTGACCACCGTGCCGGAATCGCCGGACGTGATGTCCGCGCGGTCGGCACTCGCCCGCAGCAGCAGCAATCCGCGCCCCCGCAGGGAAACCGGCCGCGGGTCCGGGACCGGCGTGCGCCACTGGCCGTGGTCGGTGATCACCACCTCGAGCCGGCCGGGGTGGACCGCCGCGTCGATGTCGACCACGCCGGGTGCCGTGTCGTCGTAGGCGTGGTCGGCCACGTTCGCCAGTGCCTCGTAGCTGGCCAGCACGATGTCGGCCGCCCTGTCCTCGTCGACCCCCGCCGCCAGTACCCACGCCATCAGGTCGTGCCGGAGACGGCGGAGGGCGTCCGGTGCCGCCGGTACGCCGTGGCAGCGAAACGGTGCCGGCCTCACGTGAGTGCTTCTTCGACGGTCGAATGGACGCCGATCCACGTGTCGAGCCCCGTGGTCCTCAACGGCCCGGACGTCACCGGGGAATCGCTCACCACGCACAACGCGCGCTCGGCCAGCCTGCGGTGGGCCGCGGCGAGCACCTGCAGCCCCGCCGAGCAGAAGAACGTCACCTCGCGCAGATCGACCACCAGCTTCTCCGGCCCGCTGGCCAGCACCACGTCGACGACTTCCCCGAACTCCGGCGCGCTGACCAGGTCGATCTCCCCCGCCACGGCCAGCACCGCGGCCCGGCCCCGCCAGTCGAGCGTCACCGCCAGGTCGGTGGCGGGCAGGTCCGGCGTCGAAGGGGTCACGGCCTCCCATCGTGCCGCACTCCCCGCCATCCGGCTACCGGGGCGGGAGTTTCACGACCGTCACCCAGAAATCGTCGATCTTCCGGACCACCTCGACGAACTTCTCGAAGTCGACCGGCTTGGTGACGTAGGCGTTGGCGTGCAGCTCGTAGCTGCGCAGGATGTCCTCCTCCGCTTCGGACGTCGTCAGCACGACCACCGGGATCGTGCACAGCACGGGGTCCTGCTTGATCTCGCCGAGCAGCTCCCGGCCGTCCTTGCGGGGCAGGTTGAGGTCGAGCAGGATCAACCCCGGCCGCGGCGCCGCCCCGAACGGCCCTTCCCGCTTCAGGAACCGCATCGCCTCGACGCCGTCCTCCGCGACGTGCAGCGGGTTGCGGATCTTGTGGTGCGCGAACGCTTCCCGGGTCATCAGGACGTCACCGGGGTCGTCCTCGACGAGCAGGATGTCGATCGGCGCGGGCGCCTGCGTCATACGGTTCCCCTGTTTCCGGGAGCGGGGTTTTCGACGGCCGGCAGGGTGAAGCGGAACGTCGTGGCTTCGGCCTCGGTGTCGAGCCAGATCCGGCCGCCGTGGTACTCGACGATCCGGCGGCACAGGGCCAGCCCGATGCCGGTGCCCGGGTACGCCGAGCGCGTGTGCAGCCGCTGGAACAGCGCGAACACCCGTTCGGCGTACTCGGCGTCGATGCCGATCCCGTTGTCCACCACGGAGAACACCCAGTCGTCGCCGTCGCGCTCGGCGGTGACCCGCACTTCCGGCGGCGCCTCGCCCTTGAACTTCAGCGCGTTGCCGATGAGGTTCTGGAACACGGCCGTCATCAGCGCCGGCTCGACGCGCACCTCGGGCAGGTCGCCGCGGCTGACCTTGCCGCCGCTCAGCGAGAGCGCGACCTCGAGGTTCGCGATGGCGTCGTCGGCGAGCGCGCCCGCGTCGGCCACGACGTGCTCGCCCGGTTTCCGGCCGACCCGCGAGAACGCCAGCAGGTCGTTGATCAGGACCTGCATCCGCTTCGCGCCGTCGACGGCGTACTCGATGTACTGCTCGCCGCGTTCGTCGAGCAGGCCCTGGTACCGCCGCTGGAGCAGCTGGCAGAAGCTGGCCACCTTCCGCAGCGGCTCCTGCAGGTCGTGCGAAGCGACGTAGGCGAACTGCTCGAGGTCGGCGTTGGACCGTTCGAGCTCGCGCGTGCGGCGGTCCAGCAGGGCGTTGGACTGCTCCGCCTCCTGCGTCCGCCGGTCCAGCAGCGCGTGCGCTCGCTCGAGCTCGGCGACCTCGTCGAGGATGCGCTGCCGCATCGCCTCGACGTCGGCGCCGAGCTGGGCGATCTCGCGTGGCCCGCTCCCGCGCACCGGGTGGTGGACATCGGAGTCGGCGACCCGGCGGACCTCCCCGGCCAGCCGCAGCAGCGGCCGGGTGATGACCTGCCGCAGCCCGAAGAACAGCATCGCGAACAGCAGCAGGACCAGCACGGCGACGGCGACGAACATCGCGTTGAGGAAGCTCGCCGCCGCGTCCAGCTCGGCGCGGCCGGTGTCGCGGATCGCGGCGAGGTGGTCGAGCTGGGTGTCGAGCGCCCGGCGCACGTCGACGAACAGCGTCCGCCCGCGCTCGACCTGGTCCGCGGTGACCGGGGGCGCGCCGGGGGCGATGGTCGGCGCGGCCGCCTCCTGCCAGGCGGTGGCCGCCCGGACCACGGCGTCGAGGTCGTCGCCGATCTGGGTGCCCGTGGTCGCGCCGAGCTGCCGCAGCTGCGTGACGGCGTCGGCCTGCGCGCGGAGGCCGTCGGTGTAGGGGACGAGGAACGCCGGCTGCCGGCCGAGCTGGTAGCCGCGGACCCCGCTTTCCTGGTTCAGCAGCGCCGTGGACAGCTGGCTGGCGGCCAGGCGCTGCGGCGCGATCACGTCGAGCAGGCGGGTCCGGGCGTCGGTGAGGTTGTTCAGCGCGATCCCGGCGGCGACCAGTGCGGCGACCAGCAGCACGGTCTCGACGGCGGCAAGCAGCGCCAGCCGGCGGCGGATCGGCCGGCCGCGGACGTCAGCGCTCATCGGCCTCGGCTTCCGGGTCGTGGGCTTCCGGGTCGTGGGCTTCCGGGTCGTGGCTGAGCAGGGCGAGCGCGACGTCGTCGTCGAGCGGGCCGGAGTTGAGCCGTTCGGCACGGGCGATCAGCTCGTCGAGCAGGGCCCGGCCGTGCAGCCCGGTCGTGTGCTGGATGTCGAGCACGAGGGCGGCCATCCGCTCGTGGCCCAGGCGTTCGGACCCGGCGCCGACGCGGCCCTCGAACACGCCGTCGGTGTACAGCAGCAGCGACCACCCCGGCTCCAGCGGCACTTCCAGGGAGTCCCACTTCGCGCCTTCGACGACGCCGAGCGGGACGCCGAGGCGCTCGCCGGAGAGCAGGTGCCCGTCGCCGGGGGTGAGCAGCAGCGGTGGCAGGTGCCCGGCCAGCGACAGGCGCAGGGATCTTCGGTCCGGCGCGACGACGACCATGCAGACGGTGGCGAACAGCGGCTCGATCCGCTCGTGCACCAGTACCCGCTCGACCATGCTCAGCACGTCGGGCATCGGCAGGCCGGCCATCACGAGCGAGCGCCACGCGATCCGCAGCGCGACGCCGAGCGCGGCCTCGTCCGGGCCGTGGCCGCAGACGTCGCCGATCATCATGTGGACCGTGCCGTCGGCGAGCTCGATGGCGTCGTAGAAGTCGCCGCCGAGCAGGGAGCCGTTGCGGCCGGGCCGGTAGCGGGCGGCCAGGTCGAGGTGCCGGTCGCGCAGCAGCGGGCTGGGCAGCAGGCCGCGTTCGAGGCGGGCGTTCTCCCGCGCGAGCAGCTGCTGCTGGAGGAACTGCTGCTCGACCTGCTCGGCGCGCTTGCGTTCGCGGGCGAACCGCAGCGCCTTCACCAGCAGCGGACCGTCGACCTGGTCCTTGACGAGGTAGTCCTGCGCGCCGGCGGCGACCGCGGCGACGCCGGTGGCCTGGTCGTGCTGGCCGGTCAGGACGACCACCGCGACCCCGGGCGCGTGCTGCCCGAGCTTGGTCAGCCCGGACAGGCCCATCGCGTCGGGCAGCTGCAGGTCGAGCACGACGCAGTCGGCGGTGAGCGGGCCGCCGAGCGCGGCGCTGAGCGTCTCGACGCGTTCGAGTGAGTACGGCGTGGCCGTGTCCGCCAGCATCTCCTCGACGAGCAGCGCGTCGCCGTCGTCGTCCTCGATCAGCAGCACCCGCAGGCGCGTGCGGGGATCCCACGATGAGTCGAGCGCGGCGGTCACCGGCGTCTCCCGTTCGGCTGCTCTTGAGCCAGCACATCCAGACGATCAACCCTAGCGGCACCGGCGACGCCTACGGCCGCGAAACCGGTCCCACGGGGGTAGCGTTTTATAGCACCCCGATGTGACACCGGGTCGATAACGGTTCGGGTTACGTCCGTGCCGGAACCGGGCATACCGCGCATACGCTGCGCGGATGGCCCGGTCAGCCGCTCTCGCCTGGTGGGCCGCGACGGCGTGCTGGTTCCTCGGGACGCTCGCCGGCCGACTGACGGGCAGCCACACCGAGATCACCGGCGCCGTCCCGCTGCCGGTCGCGGTGCTCGTGTTCGCGCTCTGCGCCGGCCTCTGGGCACTGCTCGTCTACGGCGCGTACCGGGGCCTGAAGGGCGCTCGGGTGGTGCTGGCGGTCGCGGGTGGGCTCGCCATCGTGGGATTGGTGGCGCAGCTCGTCGGCGACGTCGTGACGCGCAACCTCGTGCACGGCGGGTTGTTCCTGGCCGCGCTGGTCCTCGCGGGAGCCGGGTTCACGCTGATGTTCCGGGACCGCTGAGCGGTCAGCGCGCGGTCAACGTCAGCGCGAACGTGTTCCCCTCGCCCTGGACCAGGGAGCTCAGGTACGCGGTGAACGCACCGCAGCCGGCCAGCGGCGGGATCGCGTACGTGCCGGTGACCGGGCCGCCCGTCGCGAGGGCGAACCCGGGCCCGGTCCGCAGGTCGACCGGGATGGGCGCGCTCGCGCGGCAGCCGGCGTCCGCGACCGGCAGGCCGAAGAGCGTCACCTGCGGCACGGCCAGGGCCAGCTTCGCGTGCGCGACGAAGCCGTCGCCGAGTTCGCCCGTCTGCGGGCCGTCCGGCGTGAACTGCAGGTCCGCGGTGCCGGGCACGAACCCGAACACCTTGAACTCCGCCCGCGTCCGGTCGAACGCCGGGCTGAACGACGGCACCGCGAAGGCGCCCGAGAGCGGCGCGGTCGCCCCGAGCGCCTTCAGCGTCGTCGAGCCCGTGACGCCGTAGTCGTGGGCAGCAGGGCCGCCCAGGTCGAAACTCAGCAGCACCGGGTCCTGGCCGGGGTCGAGCGTGCAGTCCGAGGTGAACGAGCCGAGCCCGGTGGCCGAGCCGTCGGCCTTCTTCGGCGTGAGCCGGGTGCTGAAGTTCCCGATGGTCAGGGTGGTCTTCCCCGCGTTCGGCAGCTGCACCGGCGGGACCGAGCCGGACGCGTTCGTGGTGAACGGTCCCGAGGCCGGCACCGCCGTCTTCGCCACCGTCAGCGGCAGGGCGAGCGGCAGCGTCAGCGAGCCGTTGGCCAGCGTCACCCCTGCGGACGCCGTCCCTTCGATGCTCGCCGCCCCGACCAGGGCCAGGCCGCGCGTCGACTTGTCCGGCACGGTCACCGCGACCGCGAGGTCCACCGTCGTGAACGTGCCGCCGGGCGCGGACGGCACTTCGAACGACGCCTTGATCTCGACGTCCAGCTTCTGCAGCCCGATCAACGGGAACGGGCAGGTGAAACCCAGCTTCTTGGCGATCGGCGTCGACGCCGCCGCGGGCGCGGCGAGGGCGACAGCGATGGCGAAAGCGAGCACGCAGGCGGCGAGCAGCGACCGGGCGATCCGCACGGGTAGTCCTTCCGGGGCATGGCACCGGCCCCCGCCGCGGCACGGTCGGCGCGCAGCGGGGGCCGGCAGCTCGGTCACTTCTTGGTGAGGGTGAGGTTCAGCGAGTTGCCGTCGCTCTTGGCGAAAGCGCTGATGATGTCGTTGAACGAGCCGCAGTTCTGCAGCGCGGACAGCGAGTAGGTGCCCGACAGCTTGCCGCCCTTGAGCAGGTCGAAGTCGGGACCGGTGGTCATTTCGCTGGTCGAGGGGCTGACCGTGCCGCACTTCGGGTCGGTGCTGATCGGGATGCCGAACAGGTTGACCGTGGTGAGGAACGTGTCGAACTTGATGTGCGCCTTGAAGCCGGTGCCCACCAGCTCACCGGTCTGCGGGCCGTTCTGCACGACCTTGACGTCCGAGCTGCCCTGCAGGAAGCCGAACAGCTTGAAGTCGGTGTGCGTCGGGTTCAGCTGCAGGCTCCCGGTGAACGTCTTGGCCGACAGGTTGACGTCGGCGTCGAACGAGCCGGTGATCGGCGCGGTGCTGCCGAGCGACTTCAGGGCCGTCTGCCCGGTGATGCCGAAGGAGTACTTGATGCCCCCGCCCGGCGGCGTGGTCGTGGGCGGGGTCGTCACCGGCGGCGTGGTCACCGGCGGCGTCGTGACGGGCGGCGTGGTCACCGGCGGCGTGGTCGTCGGCCCGCCACCGCCGTTGATGGTGATCGTGGCCAGGGTGTTGTTCTGGCCGCTGTCCTGCGTGCAGGGCGCGTCGATCGTGCCGTCCGGCGTGATGCCGGTGACCGAGCCGTCGGCCTTGCGCGGGGTGACCTTGAGGTTCAGGTCACCCACGGTGATCTTCGCCTGGCCGGCCTGGGTGAACGTCAGCGACGGCGTCTTGCCCGCGGCGTTGATGTTCATTTCCCCGGACGCCGGGATGTTCGTCTTGTCCAGCGTGATCGGCACGCTGACCGGCAGGTTGAGGCTCGGCGCGGCGACGGTCGCGCTCGCCGTGGCGGTGCCTTCCAGCGTGGTGGCGCCGATCAAGCTCAGGCCGCTGACGGTGTCCGCGTTGATGGTGGACACGGCCTTGATGTCGAACGCGCCGGTCGGCTGCCCGGTGTTCACCGTGGTCGGCAGGTCGGTGTTGATCACCACCTTCAGCGACTGCGAACCCACCAGCGGGAAGGTGCAGTGGTAGTTCAGCGTCAGCGAAATCGGGTCGGCGGCGCCGGCCTGTGCGCCGACGACGAGCGCGCCGGCGACGAGCCCGGCCGCCGCGGCCACGACCGTCAACTTCTTTCCTCTTGGGTGACTCACGATGGTCCTTCCGTGTATCAACAGTGATACGAAACGGCCCGCTATTGGAAAATCGCGACCGGACCGTAAGCTAACGAGCGCGTCCGGCGCCGATCAAGGCCTTTCGGTAAAAAGGCAACGCGGACACCGCAAATTGTCACCCCGGCACGTCACCCGGCCAGGGTTCCTAGCAGGCCGCGGAAGGTTTTCCCAGCACAGGGGCAGCTCCGAACCGCTGACGCGCGTGACAAATCCCCGTCGCGGAATGTTGACGCACGTGCCAACCGGCCATTCCGTCCTTGCTCGCGCACAACCGCGCCGCGTAGCTTCGAAACCCATGAAAAGAATGCACAGCGGGGTGCTCGCAATGGCGGCCGCCGCGCTTCTGTCGTGCGCCGCGTGCGCTTCGGACACCCCGCCGCCCGACCCGGGACGGCACGCCGACCCCGCGGCGCTCGCCTGGGTCGACAAGGTGTGCACCGGGGTGGCCGCGGGCTCGGCGAAACTCTCCCAGCCGCCCGCCGTCGACGACGCCGACCCGGTGAAGACCCGGGACGCGATGGTGGACTTCCTGGGCCGCCTCGGTTCCGCGCTCGAGGACATGGCGGGCGGCATGCGCGGCGCCGGCGTCCCCCCTGTCCCGGATGGACAGTCCGCTGTGGACAAAGCCACCGGCAACCTCGCCGAGACGAAGAGCAAGCTCGCCGAGACGAAGGCCCGCATGGAGCAGGCGAAGGTGACCGACCAGCCCAGTCTGCGCAAGGTCATCGCCGAGGCCGACTCGACCATGGGGCAGCTGGCCGACCCGGAGGGCCCGATCAAGGACCTCAAGGCGAACCCGGAGCTGAACCTGGCCTTCAGTGAGTCCGCGACCTGCAAGCGCGTCTACGGGACGGGCTCGTGACGGCCCGCCGCGTGCTCGCCACGCTGGTGGCGCTGGTCCTGACCACGGCCTTCGCCGGCGCCGACAGCCCGGCCGCCGCCGAGCCCGCCCCACCCGGCGACGCCTTCTACGTGCCGCCGTCGCCGCTGCCCGCGGGCAACCCGGGTGACGTCATCCGCTGGCGGCCGTCGCACGCCGGGCCGCGCCACGCTTCGGTCGACGCGTGGCAGGTGATGTACCTGTCGACGAACGCGCTCGGGCAGCCCGACGCCGTCACCGGCACGGTTCTGGTGCCGAAGACCGCCGACCGCGCGACCGCGCCGATCGTGGCGTTCGCCCCGGGCACGCACGGGCCGGCGTTCGGCTGCACGCCGTCGAAGATGATCGACATCGGCGCCTTCTACGAGCAGCCCGGCCTCGACGACCTGCTCGACGCCGGGTACGCGGTCGCCGTCCCGGACTACGAGGGCTACCGGCCGGACCCGAAGACGACGTACGTGGTGGGCCGGTCCGAGGGGCCCGCGGTGATCGACGTGGTCCGCGCGGCCCAGCGGCTCGGCGCGGCCGGGCTGTCGGCGTCGGCGAAGGTGGTCTTCCGCGGGTACTCCCAGGGCGGCGGCGCCGCGGCGTGGGCGGGCGAGCTGCAGCCGACGTACGCGCCCGAGCTGAACCTCGTCGGTATCGCGGCCGGTGGGGTGCCTGCCGACCTGGTCCAGGTGACGCTGCAGCTCGACGGCAAGTTCGGCTTCGGCGTGTTCGCCTACGCGCTGCTCGGGCTCGACCAGGCTTACCCCGAGCTGCAGCTGGACTCGTTCCTCAGCGACAACGGGCGGGCGAAGCTGGCCGAGATGCAGCGGAGCGCGTGCACGTTCGAGCTGCTCACGACGTATGCGAACCAGAAGATCGCGGACTACACGACCGGCCCGGGCTACATCAAGCCGGCGTGGGTGGCCCGGCTGAACGAGAACAAGCTCGGCGCAACGCCGCCGCGGGTGCCGGTGTTCCTCTACCACGCGACCGGCGACCAGCTGGTGCAGTTCGCGCAGGCCGACAGCCTGCACAAGGCGTACTGCGCGGCCGGGGTCCGGGAGACGTGGCAGACCTACGACACCGACCACATCACGCTGGTCTACACCGGCAACGCCGACGTCCTGGCCTTCGTCAAGGACCGGATCGCCGGGAAACCGGCGACGGCGAGCTGCTGATCAGCGGTTCCGGCCGCCGTGGGGGTGCTGCTGCTGCCACGAGCTCATCACCGAGCTGACGTACTCGCGCCACTGCTCCTCCGGCGACGCCGAGGTCGGCGTCGCCTCGGCCGGTGCGGGCTTGCGGCCCGCGCCGGCCGGCGCGCTGGTGGTCTCGGCCGTCGTGTGCCGGACCTCGGCGGTGAGCGGCGGCGCTTCCGCGGAGGCGCTCATCGTCTCCACGGCTTCGCTGGAGGTCGGCGGCGGCACGACCGGCGCGGGCGCGCCGGGCGGCGGCACGGCGGTCCCGCCCACCTGGTGCGGCTGCAGCAGCACGACGGCGGCCAGCCCGAGCCCGACGGCCGCGCCCGCGGCGAGGACGTACGGCTTCGCGCGCCGGGACCGGTCGGCGGGCGGCGCGTCCTGGGGACGTTCGGCTTCGTCGGCCGCGGCGAGCTCGGCGTCGAGCACGGCCAGCGGATCGGGGGTGGGTTCGGGCTGGGTGGGTTCGGGCTGGGTGGGTTCGGGCTGGGTGGCCGCGGCTTCTTCGGCGAGCTTCGCGTCGAGGTCGCCGCGGATCATCAGCGGCCTCGTCTGCGACAGGTTCACCAGCTCGGCGACCGAGGGGAGTTCGCCCTCACCGCCTGTGCGTGCCATCGAAAACCTCCACCCGTTCGGCGTCACCTGGAGGGACCATGCCCGAGCCGCGAGAGCTGCTCCGCTTCGCCGCCGTCGGCTTGGCTGCGTACGCGGTCACCCTACTGGGCGACTACGGCCTGAAGCTCACCGTGTGCCGGGAGAAGCCGGTGACGGCCCTCGCGATCGCCACGGTCGTGTCGACGGCGGTCGCGTACCTGCTGTCCCGGAGCTGGTCGTTCGCCGGACGGAGCGAGCATCGGCGGCTGCGCGAGGCGACGCTGTTCTTCGCCGTCAACGCGGGCGCGGTGGCCGTGAACCTGGTGCCGGCGCTGGTGTCGCGGTACGTGCTGCACCTGGCCGTGCCGCACGTCGGTTACCTGACGCAGGAAATCGCGGACTTCGTCGCCGGGATGCTGCTCGGCACCCTGGCGGGGACGGCGTTCCGCTGGTTCGGGTACCGCCGGTGGGTGTTCCCGTCAGCGCCACCAGTTCGCGTCGCCGAGATTGGCGAAGCCGAGCTTCTCGTAGAGCGGCCGCCCGGAGCGCGAGGCGGTCAGCGTGACGGGCACGTCCTCGAAGTGCCGGAGCACCGCGTACATCAGCGCGCGCCCGACGCCCTGGGAGCGGTGCTCGGGCATGGTCGTCACCCAGTAGACGCCGCCGACGCCACCGTGGGCCATGGTCAGGCAGGCGCCCTGGCCGCCCTTGCGGAAGAACGCGGTGGCCCGGTCGAGGAGCTCGGGCGGGAAGACGGTGCCGGGCCGGTAGGGCTGGTACTCCTCGAGCGGGAAGCCGTGGACGACGAGGTCCTCGGCGCCGGCCAGCTCGGCGGGGGTGGTGACGCGCTCGACGCCTTCCGGGCGCTCGGGCGCGGCGCCGGGCTCGCGGGCCATCACCGGCAGCTGCCCGGCGGTCAGCCCGAGGTCCGTCAGGTCGAGCACCCGGAACGGATCCTCGACGACGACCGCCCGCCCCTCGCCCCGGCGCTTCGCGGCCAGCTCGGTGAGCTCCTCGACGACGGCGTCGCCGGGGGTGGCGGTCCGCAGCATGATCCGGAAGCGGCGGCCGTCGATCGCGGTGAACGCGGGGTGCTCGACCACGTCGTCACCGCGGGCGCGGGCGAGGGTCGTCCACATGGCGACGGCGTTGTCGCAGGCCTGCCGCAGCCGCTCGGTGAGCAATCCGGTCATGCCGGGCAGCCTAAAGCCGGAGCGGGGTCCTTCGCGGGCGTTTCCGGGAAGGCGGTCAGCCTTGGTCCGGCAGGACCCGTTCGGCCAGCAGCGCCAGCTCCAGCCGCAGCCGTTCCGCCGGATCGTCCAGCCGCGCCCCGAACAGCTCCCCCAGCTTCTTGAGCCGCGCCCGGATCGTCTGCGGGTGCAGGTCGAGCAGGCGCCCCAGCTCGGGCGCGCTCCCCCGGGTCCGGACCAGGGCCAGCAGCGTCTCGGCCAGCTGCTCGCGGCGGCGGCCGGTCAGCCCGGACAGCGGCGCCAGCGTCGTCGAAGCCAGCTGGCCGACCAGGAACTCGTCCGCGAGCAGCAGCAGCGTCGTCACGTGGTCGCGGCACCAGATCACCGGGCCCGGGGCGTCGAGGAGGCCGCGGGCGGCCAGGTCGACCGCGCGGCGGGCGACGCGGAACGACTCGGGTGCCTCGACCGGCGGGACCAGCGGGCCGACCGCCGCCGTCCAGCCCGGTGGCAGGCCCGTCAGGTCGATCAGGTCGATGTCCGGGGCCGGTGTCAGCGCGGCAGGCGGGTCGCCCGCCGGATCGGCCGGGACGTGCTCCGGGAGCAGGCCGGGCGGGAACTCCGGGGCGCCCGGCAGCGCCCGGAACGCCACCGCCGCCAGCCGCTCGGGCACCGGCAGCCCGGACGCCGCGAGCAGACCGTCCACATCGGCCGGCGCGCGGCCGCCGAGGAGCGCGCGCAGCAGGCGGCGGTGCCGTTCGCCGGTGCCGGACACCGCGGCCTCGGCGGCGCTGTAGCCCTCCGCGACGGCCGCCATCGACGTCTCGACGTCGGCGAACATCCCTTCGGCGGCGCCGTAGAGAACGTCGCCGGACAGGCCCGCTTCCCGCGCGATGTCGGCGATCCACCGCCAGGTGACCCGGCTCGACACGCGCACGGCCGCCTGCACGGCTTCGCGGCTGACGCCGTTGTGGAACGCTTCGCGCCCGTGGCCGCGGAACTCGGCCAGCCGGTCGGCCTGCCACAGCGCGGGCGTGCCGACGCGGTCGACGTCCCGCTCGATCCCGCGCCGCGCCAGCTCGATCGCGGTCGCGCGGCCGGGGCCGGCGCCGAATCTCGCGGAATATTCCGGAATTTCGGCGGCGATGGCGTCGACGCAGGCCCGGGCGATCTCCGGGATCCGCGGGCGCACCGCGACCCCGAGTTCGGGCGGCAGCCGGGACCACACGGAGCTGTCCGAGGCAGCGGAACCGCGCATGGGGAATTCAGTCCTCCACATAGGAATTGGCGCCTCGGAAATACCCCCGCCATCTGACACGGAGCGTAGAACCCACACCCGTCCGTGTCAAAAGGACGTGTCTGCGTCACCCTTTCCGGGAACCGATCGTTGATTTTTCAGTCACACATGCGTCCGATACGCTCGCCGCACACGCACTCGAAGGGGGATTCGTGGTCGAGTACCGCAGCTTTCGCTTGCTGGCCTCGTTGCCGCGCGCGCTGGGCGCGGGCCTGCGCCCGCACGTCGGGCACGCCGCGGCCTCGATGATCCAGGAGGTGCAGCGCACGGTCCCGGCCTACGGCCAGCCGCTCAAGGGCGTGTTCGGCAAGGTGCTCGTGAAGAGCGTCGAGTTCGCGGTGCAGCACTGCGTCGACACGATGGGCGAGCCGACGCTGTCGCACGAGCACTGGGTCGAGTTCTACCGGGGCCGCGGCCGGATCGAGTTCACCGAAGGCCGCAACCTCGACGCGTTGCAGGACAGCGCCACGATCGGGGCCAGGGTGGCGTGGCGGGCCATGCACCCCGCGGTGGTCGCCGCCGGGGTCGACCCGGCCGTCATCTCGGTCGCCGCGGAGGCCATCTTCGCCTACGTCGACGAGCTGTGCGCGACCGCGATCGAGGGCTACCAGGAGGCGCAGGCCGAGGCCGAGGGCGCCGTCCCGGTCCGGCGCCGCCGGTTGCTGGAGCTGATCGCGGGCGCCCCGGAGGGCGCGGCGAGCAGCATCGCCGGCCTGGCGGGCGGCGCGGGCTGGCCGCTGCCGGAGACCGCGGCGATGGTGGCGTTGGAACGCGGCCCGGAAGCCGCGGACTTCCCCGCCGACCTGCTCGGCGACGGCGTCCTGGCCGACCTCGACGGCCCGGAGCCGTACCTGCTGACCCGCGACCCGGACACCGAGCTGGCCCCGCTGGCGGCCAAGCTCGACGGCTGGCGCGCGGCGGTCTCCCCGACGGTCCCGCTGGCCGACGCCCCGGCGGCGTTGCGCACGGCGCGGCGGGCGTTGCAGCTGTCCGGCCCGGACGTCCCCGGCCCGATCATCTGGTGCCGCGACCACCTGGCCACGCTCTGGCTGCTGGCCGAGGACTTCCTGGCGGCCGAGCTGGCCCGCCAGAGCCTCGACCCGTTCGACTCGCTCAGCGAGAAGCAGCGCGAGCGGCTGAGCGAGACGCTGCTGGCCTGGCTGGAGACGCGGGGCGGGGCGCCGGAGATCGCGCAGCGGCTGGGCGTGCACCCGCAGACGGTCCGCAACCGCCTGCGCCAGCTGGAGGAGCTGTTCGGAGACCGGTTGAAGGACGCGGACGACCGGCTGGGCATGCAGCTGGCCCTGCGCGCGCAACGGCTGATGCGCGCCCACCGGCCGCCGGAAGCCTGACGGTCCCCGGCTCGTTCACCGCGCCGAAGGCCACCTCGGGGCGCCCGGCACCGGCCGGCGGGCCCGGTCGAGCGCGCGGACCGGCATCGGCAGCACCCGCCGCCACGAGCGGTGGCGCGGCCACGAGCGCGGCACCCCCTGGTGAACGAAATGGAAACTCGCGCGGCAGGACATCAGCGCGTCCGGTGCGTCATTGCGACCATGCCTTCGAGGATTACCGGGCTCCGGCGGAATGTCGATACGCATTCCCGGTGACGCCGCCGAAACCCGCACGCGCCGCCGCCTTTCCGCAATCCTTCTTGTCACGGGCGTCCCAGGAATCACGCGTTCGCGAGAAAGGCTGCCCGGGACGGCCGCTTGACCCCACCGCCAAACGTGAAACACTTTCGACGCGGCGCCCGCCCCGGCCCGTCACGCGGCTGACAACCCCGCCCTCGGGCCCGCCGGAAAAGTTGTCACGCGCGCACCACCCGCCCGCGCCGGAAGTGTCACGTCCTCTCGCGCCGTTCCACCCGTTCGGGTGTAGTCCGGACGGGTTACCGCAAAGTCAGCGGAGAACCCGTTGACAGTGCTGATCGTGCGAAATTATGTTGCCTGAGCCACAAAAACCGGATCGGCGTCCCCGCCGACGAGGACGATTTTGTTGCCAGCAAGGATAAAACATGACCGACGTGGACACCGGATTCGCCGCCACCGCCCTGCGGGCCGGTCGGCCGAACGCCGGCGAGCGCACTCCCGGACCGGCCCACCGGCAGCAGTCCGTGTCGGCCGACCGGCCCCGGCCCGCCTACCCGCCCGCCCCGCGCACCCCGGCGGATCCCCGGCACGGCCGCGCTTCCGGCGCGATCGGGCTGTGGGCGTCCCTGCCCCGCGAGCTGGCGATCCGCTTCAAGCCGCGGGTCGACCCGCTCGCCCGCGCCATCCTGCAGGAGGTGCAGCGGGCGGTGCCCGAGTACCGCCAGCCGCTGGAGGGCGCGTTCGGGCACATCATCACGCAGGGTGTCCGGCAGTCGATCATCCAGTGCCTCGACAGTGTCGGCACGCCCGGCGCCGTGCCGCTCGAGACGTGGACGACCGTGTTCCGGAACCTCGGCAAGATCGAGTTCAACGAGGGCCGCAGCCTCGACTGCCTGCAGACCGCCTACCGGGTCGGCGGGCGGGTCGCGTGGCGGCACATCAGCGAGTTCGGGCAGGCCACCGGCGTCTCCGCGGACACGCTGTGCACGAGCGCCGAAGCCATCTTCGCCTACGTCGACGAGATCTCGGCGCTCTCGATCGAGGGCTACACGGCGGCGCAGACGCGTGCGGCAGGCACCCGGGCGCGCCGCCGGAGACGGCTGCTGGAACTGCTGCTCGCCGACCCGCCGTCCGCGCCGCAGACCATCACCGCGCAGGCCGCCACGGCCCAGTGGCCGCTGCCGGCCGAGGTCACCGTCGTCGCCCTCGAACCGCGGGCCGACCAGCACGGTGTCGTCAACCAGCACAGCCTGGCCGCGCCGGACCTGCATTCCGACGTCCTCGTCGACCTCGAAGGCAGCGAGCCGTGCCTGGTCACCGGCGACCCGGAAAAGCACCTGAAGAACCTCGCCGAGCGGCTGCCGGGCTGGCGCGCGGTGATCGGCCCGACCGTGCGCCTCAGCGACGCGCCGCGCTCGCTGCTGTGGGCCCGCCGCACGCTGAAGCTGCTCCAGCGCGGCGTCCTGCCGGACACGCCGGTGACGCGCTGCACCGACCACCTGTCCACGCTGTGGCTGCTGGCCGACGAGTTCCTCGTCCGCGAGCTGTGCGCCCGCAGCCTGCAGCCGTTCGAGAACCTCACGCCGAAGCAGCGGGCGCGGCTCGGCGAGACGTTGCTGATCTGGCTGCAGTCCCGCGGCAGCGCCCCCGAGATCGCGAAGCGGCTCAAGGTGCACCCGCAGACCGTCCGGTACCGCATGCACCAGCTCATCGACCTGTTCGGCGACCGGCTCAACAACGCCGACGACCGGCTCGACATGGAGATCGCGCTGCGGGCGGAGGCGCTGCTCGGTTCCTGAGTCCCCTTCAACGACGAGGTGGGTCAATGACGGGATCGCCCGTCGAGACGGCCTTCGGGCCGATGCTGAGCGGCGACGGACGGCCGGGACAGCTGTGGGCCATGCTCCCCCGCGAGCTGGCCGCGGTGTTCCGGCCGCGGCTCCTCGACGTCGCCGACGAGGTGCTGCGCGAGATCCAGCGGACCATCCCGGACTACGCGCGGCCCCTCGACGGCGCGTTCGGCAAGGCGCTGCGGGCCGGGGTCCAGGCGGCGATCCTGCAGTTCATCGACCGGATCGCCGCGTCGGGACCGCTGCCGGACGAGCGGCGCAAGGTGTTCGTCGGGCTCGGCGTGCACGAGCTCGCGCAGGGCCGCAACCTCGACGTCCTGCAGGCCGCGTACCGGGTCGGCGCGCGGGTGACGTGGCGGCGGATGGCGGAAGTGGGGACGCGCGCGGGCGTGCCGTCGGCGACGCTGTGCCTGCTGGCCGAGGCGATCTTCGCCTACATCGACGAGCTGTCCGCGTTGTCGATCGAGGGCCACGCGGCGGCCCAGGCGCGCGCGGCGGGCGCGCTGGAACGCCGCCGTCGCCGGCTGCTGGACCTGCTGCTGGCGGACCCGCCGTCGCCGTCACGAACGGTGCAGGAAGCGGCGACAGCGGCGGAGTGGCCGTTGCCGCACCGGCTCGTCGCGGTGGCGCTCGACGGGCCCGCCGACGTCACCGGGCTGAACGCACTGGAGGACCTCGAGGACGGCACCCCGCGGCTGCTCCTGCCCGCGCCGGCGGACCGTGGCGCGCTGACGACGGCACTGGCCGGCCACCGGGCGGCGGTGGGTCCGCCGGTGCCACCGCGCCAGGCGGCCCGGTCGCTGGCGACGGCGCAGGAGGCGTTGCGGCTCGCGGCCGACGTCCTGCCGGACGAGCCGCTGACCTGGTGCGAAGACCACCTCGCGACGCTGTGGCTGCGCAAGGAGCCGTTCCTCGCGACGGAGGTGTCCCGCCGCCGCCTGGCCCCGCTGACGGCGTTGACACCCAAGCAGTACAACCGCCTCGCGGGCACGTTGCTGGCGTGGCTGGAGACGTGCGGCAACGTCCGCGAGGTCGCCGAGCGCCTCGCGATCCACCCCCAGACGGTCCGCGCCCGCGCCCAGGAGCTGGAGACCCTGTTCGCGGACCACCTCCGCAACCCGGACTCCCGCTTCGAGATGATCCTCGCCCTCCGCGCCACCCTCCCCTGACGCCGTGTCGTCCCCCCAATCACGCGTGTCGACCTCCCAATCACGCGTGTCGACCCTTTCCGCACCGCTGACCTGAGCGGAAAAGGGCATCACGTGTGATCAGAGGGTCATCACTCGTGATTGGAGGGACGACACGGCGTCAGAGGGTGGAGAAGTAGGGACGGGGGAAGGGCGGGAGGTGGGGCGGGCCGAGCGGGACGGTCGTGGCGGGGAGGCCGCGGGAGCGGCGCCAGGCGGCGAACGCCGCCAGCCAGGCGTCCGCCGTCGCGCGGGTGGTGGCGCCCGGGGCGCCGAACAACGCCGTGGCCGACGTGCACAGCAGCCACCAGTCCGGCGGGCTGTCCGCGGTGGCCTCGTGCAGGCGGCGGGCGCCCTGGACTCCGCGCCGCCAGTCGGAGACGGGCGCGTGGACGATTCCGCGCAGCGGGAGGCCGTCCGCCGTGGCGGCCGCCACCAGCCGCTCCGCGACGCCGGGGTCGGCGACGTCACCCGGGACGACCAGCGTGTCCGGTGCCTCGGGAAACCGTCCGCACAGGACGACCCGGGTGGCGCCGGTGTCCACCAGCCACCGCGCGGCCGCCGGTGCCAGGCCGCCGGTGACCACGTACGCGCCGGGCCCGGTCGGCACCTCGACGGCGGACGGCACGCGGGCCAGCCGCGCCGCGTGGCGGACGTCGTGCCGCCAGCGGACTTCGTCGTCCGGCGCGTCCGAACGCAGCTCCCGCGCCAGCACGTCCACATCGGACCGCGCGTCGAAGTCGACCAGGCTCGCCCGCAGCGACGGCCGTTCGACCGCGAGCACCCGCACCAGCCCGCGCAGGCACACCAGCCCCGGCTCGCCGCCCGACTGCGTGCACACGTGGAACCGGACGCCGTCGCCGAGCCGGGCGACCACCGAGCGCACCGCGAGCAGCAGCTCCTGCGCGGCCTCCGGATCGTGGTAGGCGTACGGCGACCCGGTGAGGAAGACGACCCCGCGCACCGCCCGCCCGGCCAGGAACCCGGGCAGCTCGTCGAGGTCGTCACGCGGCAGCGAAAGCGCCTCGTCGCCCGCCGCGGCGAGCGCCAGTGCCAGCGCGACGGCCCGGCCGAGCGCCGCCGGGTGCTCGTCGGTGAGCAGCAGCCACGCCGCCGGCCCGGCCGGCGCCACCGGCGGCAGCGGCACTTCCGGCCAGGTCACCTCGTACGACGACGTCGCGAACGGAACGCCCGGCGACAGCGCCCGTCCCGCCGGCCCGGTCGTGGACATCAGGCGGCGGCCATCCCGGTGACGCGCCACTTCCCGGCGACGCGCTCGGCCGTGACGCTCAGCTGGGCGGCGCCGGTGCTCCGCTGCCCGTCACCTCGGGTGCCGGTCTGGTCGAGGAACACCAGCAGCGCCGCGCGGTCGCCGTCCAGGAGCTTGACGCCGGACGCGACGGCGGTGGACGTGACGACCAGCTTCTGCTCGACGGCCAGCTTCCGGACCTGGCCGAAGAGCTGCTCGTACTGCCCGAGCGCCGGCCCGGTCAGGACCTCCCGAGCCGCCTGCGAACTCTGGTCCGGATCGTCGTAGCGGTAGGAGAACACCGTGCCGAGCGCCGCGCCGATCTCCTTCGCGGCGTCCGCGGTCCCGGCCACGTCGGACATCGCGCTGTTGTGCGCGACGACGGCGTTCGCGCTCCGCGCTTCGAGCGTGAACCACACCGCGAGACCGGCCATCAGCACGACCACCGCACCCACCACCCACGCCCGGCGGCGCCTCGTCATGGTGCCTCCCCCACGGGAACCTGGCCGAGGCCGGTGACGCGCCAGCCGCCCGGCCCGCGCGTCAGGTCGGCCTGGAACCGGTTGCGTTTCGTCACGGCCTCGCCGCCGTCCGGTGCCACCAGCAGCTCGACCGACGCGATCAGCTTCGCCGTGCCCGCCCCGGTGTCCACTTCGGTCACCGCCGCGTCGGTCACCTTCCCGGTGGTGACGGTCTTCGCCTGGGCTATCCGGTCGAGGCTGCCCTGCCGGTCGGCCGCCAGCTCGTCGTGCAGCGCGCCGGCGGAGAGGTCCAGCCAGTGCTGGTACCCGGGCGCGGCCTGCCGGTAGTCCAAAGTGGTCAGTCCGGCGACGGCCGTCCGGCCCGCCCGCAGGGCTTCCTCCCGGACGACCGCGCGCGCGACGCCGTCGTCGTGCGCCGCCTGCCACCAGGTGAAACCCGACCAGCCGGCGGCGACGGTCGCCACGACCGCGACCACCGACGCAAGAATCCTCACGGCCGTCCTCCCGGTGCGTTCTGCGAGCCGCGCACGTTCGTCGGGTCGCCCTTCGGCAGCGCGCACCGCGCGGCCGTGTTCAGCGGGCGGACCGAGGTGTCGAGGCCGTCGCGGTACGGCGTCGGGTACCCGGTGGTGCACGGCGGTGGGTCGAAGAAGGTCAGCGACAGTCCGATGTGGACGCCGTCGGGACGCACGATCGTGCCGGCCGCGGCCACCGCCTGCGGCGCGGTGATCAGCAGCTGGCGGATGCCGTCCTGCCGCGCTTCCAGGACGTCCGCGGTGGTCAGCAGGTTGGCCAGCAGCACGCCCAGGTTCGGCCCGGCGTCGCGGAGCAGCGCGCTGACCTCGTTCGCGGCCGCGGGCACCGCCGGGATCAGGGTGCGCAGGTCGCCGTCGGACGCCTTCAGCGTCGACGCCAGCAGTTTCGCGTTGGCGCCGAACTCGCGGATCGCGGCGGCCTGCTGCACCTGCGTGTCGAGCACCGTGTGCGCGTCGGTGACGAACCGGGTCAGCGGCGCGACGTGCGCGCTCGCCGCCTGCACAAACTCGATGCCGCGGCCGACGAGCTGGTCCAGCGCCGGGCCGGCGTCGGACGTCGCGTTGTACAGCTCGTCGACGACCGTGCGCAACGCCGGCTTCGGCACCGAGTTGGCGAACGAGTCCACGGTCGACAGGACGACGTCGACCGGCAGCGGGATCTTCGTGTCCGCCTGCGTGATGACCGAGCCGTCGTGCAGCTTCGGGCCGCCGTCCACCCGCGGCCGCAGGTCGACGTACTGCTCGCCGACGGCCGAGCGGTCGGCGACGACGGCTTCGGTGTCGGCCGGGACGGGTGCGGTGCCGGAGTCGATCTCGAGGTCGGCTTCCATCCCGGCCGCGGTGAGCCGCAGCTCGCCGACGCGGCCGATCGGCACCCCGCGGTAGGTCACCTCGGCGTTGGTGAAGATGCCGCCGCCGGTCGGGAACTGCGCCGTCACGGTGTAGCCGCGGTCGAAGAACACCTTGTCGAGGCCCGCGTAGGTGGCTCCGACGTACGCCACGCCGACGACGGCGATGACGACGAAGGCCGTCACCTGCACGCGCACGAACCTGGTCAGCATCAGCGGCCCGCCTTCAGGAAACCGTTGAGGTAGTCGCCGCGGATGGTGTCCAGCGCGGCATCGGGGAACGGGAAGGTGAAGACCATCTCCATCGCCTTCGGCAGTTTGTCGCCCGAGTCGGCCAGCCGGCGCAGCAGCGGTTCGAGGGCACGCAGGTCGGCGACCAGGTCGTCCTTGCTGCGGTTCACCGTGTCGACGGCGACCGAGGTCAGCCCGTCCAGGGACTTCAGCATCCCGACCAGCGCTTCCCGCTGCTGGTTGAGGACGCCGATGCCGGGCGTGAGGCCGTTGAGCGTGGTCGTGATCCGGTCGGTGTGCGCGTTCAGGGTCGCCGCGAGCCTGTTGACGCTCTCGATCGCCCGGGTGATCTCGTTCCGGTGCTCGTCGAGGCCCCGTACGAAGGTGTCCAGCTGGGACAGCAGCGAACGCGCCGCGGTTTCGCGGCCGCCGAGCGCCTCGTTCAGCTCGTGGCTGATGTTCTGCACCTGCGCCACGCCGCCGCCGTTGAGCAGCAGGGACAACGCCCCGAAGACCTCCTCGATCTCCGGCGTCAGCGTGGAACGGTCGAGCGGGATGGTGGCGCCGTCGCGCAGCCGGCCGGACGGCGTGGCGTCGGCCGGCGGAGCCAGCTCGACGAACTTCTCGCCCAGGATGCTCGCCTGCCGCAGCCGGGCGACGGCGTTCGCGGGCAGGTCGACGTCGCCGTTGAGCAGCAGTTCGACGACCGCGCTGCGGGAGTCCGGCGCCAGCTCGACCTTGACGACCTGCCCGACCGGCACGTCGTTGACCTTGACCCCGGACTGCGGCACCAGGTCCAGCACGTTCGTGAAGCCCGCGGTGACGTGGATCGGGTGGTCGCCGAGCGCGGCGCCGCCGGGCAGCGGGATGTCGTAGACGCTCACGCCGCTGCCGCAGCCGGTGGTGACGAGCGCGAGCGCGACCACCGCGGTGAGCTTGACCAGCGATTTCATTTCGGCTCCGCGAACTCGAGGAGGTTGCCGCGGCCGTCGATCGTCCCGTTCGCCTGGTCGTAGGCGCCCAGGAGGTTCGTCAGGGCGTTCGGGGCCGCCTGGAGCGCCTCGGCGAGGGAGTCCTTCTGGTGCACGAGCACCTTCGTGACGTCGGCCAGTTTGTCCACATCGGACTGCACCTTGCCGCGGTTGTCCTTGATGAACCCCTGCACGACGCTCAGCGCCTGGGTCAGCTCGGTCAGCGCGCCGGAGAACTGGTCGCGCTGGTCGGCCAGCACCTTGCTCAGCGACGCGATCTGCGTGATGGCCTGCTTGACCTGGCCGTCGTTGGCGGCGAGCATCGCGGTGAACGTGCTGATGTTGTCGACCGAGCCGAACAGGTCGTCCTTGGAGTCGCTCGCGGCGCGGGCGAACTCGCCGAGGTTCTTGATCGCCTGGCCGATGGTCTGCCCGGTGCCGTTCAGGTAGTCCGCCGACCGGGTCAGCACCTCGCTGACCGCGCCGTCCCGGTTGGCCCCCTGCGGCCCGAGCGCGGACATCAGCTGGTTGAGGCTGTGCAGCAGGTCGTCGACCTCGACCGGCGTCGCGGTGCGCTCGCGCGGGATCGACGCGCCGTCGGGCAGCTGCGGCCCGCCGCGGTAGACGGGCGTGAGCTGCACGTACCGGTCGGCGACCAGGCTTGGCGTGATGACGACGGCGCCGGCGTCCGCGGGCAGCGCCACGCCGGGCCGCAGCGTCATGGTCACCTTGACGTCGGTGCCGTTCGGTTCCACTTTGGACACGGACCCGATGGCGACGCCGAGGACGCGGACGTCCGAGTTCGGGTAGATGCCGACGGCGGCGGTGAAGTACGCGGTCAGCGTCCGCTCGGCCGGCGCGGTCACCACGGGCCAGGCGGCCGAAACCACGAGCGCGAGGACGACGCCGAGCGCGAGGGCCCGCAGCCTCGTCCGGCGTTTCCCCCGCGCCCCGAGATCGGCGAGCGGAGAGTGGGCACTTTTACGTGAAAGTGCCCACTTCGAGCGGTGGTGGGCCATCAGCGTCCCCCGTTCTTCGGCGGCAGGCAGCTCCCGGGCGTGCTGCCGGTCGGGACCAGCCCGCAGATGTAGGTGTCGATCCACCGGCCGTTGCCGACGGCGTTGCCGAGCAGCCGGTAGAACGGCCCGGCCAGGCGCAGGCTGTCCTCGAGCTTGCCCTGGTTGCGCTGCAGCACCGTCGCCACGCGGTCGAGCTGGTCGAGTGCCGGGCCGAGCGTCTTCTGGTTCTCCGCGACGAGCCCGCGCAGCTGGACCGAGAGGTTCTTGACGCCGGTGAACAGCTTCGCGATGGCGTCCTTGCGCGCGTTGAGCTCGGTGAGCAGGGTGTTGCCGTCGCGGATCAGGGCCTGGATCTGGTCGGACCGCTGCCCGAGCGTCTTCGACACCTGGTTGGTGTTCTGGAACAGCTTGACCAGCTCCTCATCGCGGGAAGCCAGCGTTTGCGACAGGGCGGCGATGCCGTCGAACGCCGTGCGCACGTCGCTCGGTGCCGACGCGCCGAGCGTGTCGGACAGCACCCGGAACGCCTGCGCGAGCTGGTCGGTGTCGATGGCGCCGACCGTGCTCGCCAGGTCGTTGAACACCGCGGTGACGTCGTAGGGCGAGCTCGTGCGTTCGGCGGGGATCGGCTGGTCGGGGTTCAGCTCGGCGTTGCCGACCGGGTC
The DNA here is from genome assembly GCF_900105945.1 of Amycolatopsis tolypomycina. Taxonomy (NCBI): domain Bacteria; kingdom Bacillati; phylum Actinomycetota; class Actinomycetes; order Pseudonocardiales; family Pseudonocardiaceae; genus Amycolatopsis; species Amycolatopsis tolypomycina. Next base: position 6,629,440 of record NZ_FNSO01000004.1, read on the forward strand.
GAGCACGAGGTTCTTCTGGCCCAGCAGGGTCTTGATCTTGATCGCCGCCGTGGTCCGGTTGCCGACCCAGGTGTCGCGGACCCGGAACAGCACCTCGACGTGGTCGCCGGCCAGCCGCACGTCGGTGACCTCGCCGACCTTGACCCCGGCGACGCGGACCTCGTCGTTCGGCCTGAGCCCGGCGGCCTCGTGGAACTCCGCCTTGTACGTGGTGCCGCCGCCGATGAGCGGCAGGTCGTCGGAGAAGAACGTGGCACTGCCTGCCAGCGCCATGACCAGCGCGGTCACCGCGCCGACGGCGATCGGGTTGCGGCTGCGGAACGGTTTCACCGGCACCTCGCAGCCGTCACCGGGATGCCCGGGGGCGGGCCGCCCGGCGCCGGTTTCGCGTCGGTTTCCACCGAGCACAGGTAGAAGTTCGCCCACGAGCCGTAGGAGAAGAGCGTGCCGATCCGGTCGAGCTTCTTCGGCAGGTTGTCGATGAACTGCTGGAACACCGGCGTGTTGTCGGCCAGGTTCTTCGACAGGTCGCCGAGGGCGGTGATGCTGTCCTTGAGCGGACGGCGGCCTTGTTCGAGCAGCCCGGCGGTGGCCGTGGTCAGCTCGCCGAGGCCGCCGATGGCCTGCCCGATCGGCTGGGCGTCCGCGGCGAGGCCGGTGACCAGCTGGGCGGTGGTGTCGACGAGCGTGTCGAACTGGTCGCCCTGGGCGTTCAGCGTGTCGAGCACGGTGTTGAGGTTGCCGATCACCTGGCCGATCAGCGCGTCCTTCCCGGCGAGCGTGGAAGTCAGGGACGCCGTGTGCCGCAGCAGGCTTTCGATCGTGCTGCCCTCCCCCTGCAGGACCTGGATGATCTCGAACGACAGCTGGTTGACGTCGTTCGGCGACAGAGCCTGGAAGAGCGGCTTGAAGCCGTTGAACAGCGCGGTGAGGTCGAGCGCCGGCCTGGTCCGCTCCAGGGGGATCTGCGCGCCTTCGGCGAGCGTCGGTGACGTGTCGGTGGCCCCGGGGTCGATCGCGAGGTACCGCTGCCCGACCAGGTTCCGGTAGCGGATGGTGATCGACGCCGACGCCGTGAGCCGGTGCGTGCGGCCGACCGAGAACTCGACGTCGGCGAACCGGCGTTCGACGACCCGCACCGCGTCGACCTGGCCGACCCGGACCCCGGCCACCCGCACCTCGTCGCCGGGGTTGACCGAGGTCGCGTCGGTGAAGCGGGCGGTGTAGCCGATCGTCACGCCGACGTTCGCATTGGCGATCGTGATGGCGAGCACGGCCGTGGCGGCCGCGGTGACCAGGAAGAAGATCAGGCCCTTGACGGCGGGTCCGGTGACGCTCCTCATCGGACGGTCACCTCCGTTCCGCGCAGCGCGGGTCCGATGAGGACGCTGCTCCAGTCCGGGACCTCACCCAGCGCCGGCCGCAGGAGTTCGGCGACGAGCCGGCGTTCACCGAGCGAATTCGCGGGCCCGAGGTCACCATCCGCGGCGGCCGCCGCGCCGCCACCGCCGTAGCACTTCGGCCCGCCGGTGGCGTCGAACCGCGGGGTGTCGCGGCCGGGGACGTACTTCTCGCGTGGGTCCTGCACGGTGAGCGTCACGTGCAGGCCCGGCTCGTTCGTGCCCTTGCCGAGGGCCTTCTCCATCAGCGGCTTGAGCCGGTTGACCGCGTCGAACAGGCACGGGAACTCCGGCGAGTAGCGTGCCAGCAGCTCCAGCGTCGGCCGGCTCGCCGCCGAGACGCCGATCAGGTTGTCCTTGTTCTTCCGCAGGAAATCGTTCAGGTGCCCGGTGGCACTGGTGACGCTCGTGTAGAGGTTGCCGAGGTCGGCGCGGGTGTCCACAATGGTCTTCGCGGTGGTCGACAGGTCGCTCAGCGCCTGCAGGATGTCGGGCGCGGCTCCGGTGTAGACGTCGGCGGTGTTCGCCAGTCCGGTGATGTCGGCCTTGAACTGCGGCATCAGCGGGTTCAGCTGGGCGAGGAGGTCCTTGAGCTGGACGAAGCTTTCGCCCAGTGGCTTCCCGCGGTTGTCCAGCGCCTGCGAGATCGCCCCGAGTGAGCTGTTCAGCTTCTGCGGCTGGACCGCGCGCAGCAGCGGCAGGAGGTCGCCGAGCACGCGTTCCAGCTCGATGGCGCCGGCGGAGCGGTCCTGGGTGATCACGTCACCGGCCCGGAGTTTCCCGTGGGGACTGTCCGGCAGCACGAGGTTGACGTACCGCTCGCCGAACACCGTCTTGGGCAGCAGCCGCGCGGACACGTTCCCGGGCAGCTGCCCGATCTTGGCCGGGTCGAGCGCGAGGTCGATCTCGGCGCCCGCGCGCGTGCTGCGCACCGCCCGGACCTCGCCGAACGGGACGCCCTTGACCTTGACCTCCGCGGTCGGCGCGAGCTGGTTGCCGACGCGGTCCGCCCGCAACGTCACCAGCTCGGCGTCGTCGAAGTCCTTGTCGTAGATGGCCACCGCGAGGTAGCCGAGCAGGACGAGCACGCCGAGGAAGGCGACCCCGGCGAGCTGCGTGCGGAAGCGGGTCATCCGGACACCTTCACCGTGGTCGTCGCGCCCCAGATGGCCAGCGACAGGAACAGGTCGAGCACGCTGATCAGCACGATCGACGTCCGCACGGCCCGGCCGACCGCAACACCGACCCCGGCCGGCCCGCCACTCGCGCGGTAGCCGTAGAAGCAGTGCGTCAGGATCACGCCGACGCTGAAGACGAGCACCTTGCCGAACGACCACAGGACGTCGCCGGGTGGCAGGAACAGCGTGAAGTAGTGGTCGTAGGTGCCACCGGACTGGCCGAAGAAGACGACCGTGGTGAGCCGCGAGCCGAGGTAGGAGATCAGCAGGCCGATGACGTACAGCGGGATGATCGCGACGAACCCGGCGACGATCCGGGTGGTGACCAGGTACGGCATGCTCCGCACGGCCATCACTTCGAGGGCGTCGATCTCTTCGGAGATCCGCATCGCGCCCAGCTGCGCGGTGAACCCACTGCCCACAGTGGACGAGAGCGCGAGCCCGGCGACGAGCGGCGCGATCTCGCGCGTGTTGAAGTACGCGGTCAGGAAGCCGGTCATCGCCGAGATGTTGATCTGGTTCAGCGCGCTGAAGCCCTGCAGGCCCACGGTGACGCCGGTGAACACGCACAGCCCGACCATCACGCCGATCGTGCCGCCGATGACCGCGAGCGCGCCGCTGCCGAACGTCACTTCGGCCAGCAGCCGCACGACTTCGCGGAAGTAGCGGGTCACGGCGAGCGGAATGGCGGCGAGCGCGCGGGCGTAGAAGAGCAGCTGGTCGCCGAGGTCGAACAGCCGGTCGCCGGGTTTGCCGAGGATGGCCACTCAGGTTCCCTTCGCCGGGACGAGCTGCAGGTACAGCGCGGTGAGCACGGTGTTGACGAAGAACAGCAGCAGGAACGTGATGACGACGGACTGGTTGACGACGTCACCGACGCCCTTGGGGCCGCCCTTCGGGTTCAGGCCTCGGTAGGCCGCGACGACCCCGGCCAGGTAGCCGAAGATGACGGCCTTGATCGAGCTGACGACGAGGTCGGGCAGCTGCGCGAGGGCGTTGAAGCTGGCGAGGTACGCGCCGGGCGTCCCACCCTGGACGATCACGGTGAAGAAGTAGCCGCCGAGCACGCCGACCACGCTGACCAGGCCGTTGAGCAGCACCGACACCCCGACGGCGGCCTGCACGCGCGGCACGACCAGCCGCTGGATCGGCGAGACGCCGAGCACCTCCATCGCGGCGATCTCTTCGCGGATGCTGCGCGCGCCGAGGTCGGCACAGATGGCGCTGCCGCCCGCGCCGGCGATGATCAGCGTCGTCACGATCGGGCTCGCCTGCTGCACGACGGCCAGGACGCTCGCCGCGCCGTTGAACTGCTGCGCGCCGATCTGGCTGGTGAGCGAGCCGAGCTGCAGCGAGATCACCGCGCCGAACGGGATCGACACCAGGACCGCCGGCGTGATGGACACGCTGGCGATGAACCAGAACTGCTGGACGAACTCCCGCACCTGGTACGGGCGGCGGAGCATGGCGAGCAGGACGTCGAGGCCCATCGCGCACATCCGGCCGAACTCGCGCAGGCCGTTGGCCGCTCGCTGCTGCACCTGGATCGTCATGCCTTGCACCCCGAGCTGAAGCAGCGCAGCTGGAGGTTCGAGACGAAGGTGTTGCCGGGCCCGGAAACCAGGCCGGTCAGCAGCCGGCTGACGTCCTCGTGCCCGACGCACCCGGCGAACCCCGGGGTGGTGAAGGTCGAGGTCACCTTCACCGGCGGGGCCGGCAGCGAGATCGGCACCAGCGCCTTGATGGTCACCGCAGCGGGCTGGGCCGTCCGGCAGTTCGGGCCGACGTCGAGGGGTTTACCGTCCACTTTGACTTCCGAGAGCTTGATGAAGACCTTCGCGGTCACGTCCGTGTCGGCGCAGATGTTCGTCTGGGTGGCCTTGCAGTCCTTGTCCTTGCCCGTGTGGATGGTGGCCGTGCCGGCGGCGTCGCCGTCCGGGACGATTTCGACCCGGCCGGTGGTGGGCATGAACCGGAACGCGACGAAGTAGCCGTTCGCGGGCGGGATGTTCAGCTTCCCGGTGATCGGCACGGTGTTCGTGAGGCCGCCGAGCGCGCCGTCGAAGGTGCCCGGCGGGAAGACGATGTCGGACCCGAGCTTGGCCACGTGGCTCGTGGTCGGCTGCTGCGCGTCCCCCAGGGTGAACCCGAACGGGATCTGCGTGGCCTGCTGCTGCGCGGGCGGGGCCTCGCTGGGCGCGGCCTCCGCCGCGCCCAGCGAGAAAGCCGCCAGCAGCAGCGGCACCGTGATTCGGATCAGCTTCCGCATCGAGCTCACTTCTTGGTGAGGGTCACGTCCAGCTTGTTGCCGGGGCCGGAGGTGATGCCGGTGATCAGGCCGGTCAGGAAGCCGCAGCCGGTGAACTGCGGGATGCCGTAGGTCGCGGTCAGCCTGCCGCCCTTGAGCGGGTCGAAGCCGGGCGCCGAGACGAGCGGCACGTCGGCCGGCTTGACCGTGTGGCACGACTTCGACGACAGGATCGGGAAGCCGAACACGCGGACCTTGGTGAGCTGGACGTCGACCTGGGCGTTCGCCTTGACCGCGCCGGCGGTGAGGGTGCCGGTGATCGCGCCGACCTGGTCGAGCTTCACCGTCGCGGACGCCGGGATGAAGCCGAGGACGCGGAAGTGGACGTCCGACTTCGGCAGCGCGAGCTGGGCGCCGAACCTGCCGGAGGCCGCGTCGAGCTTCGCGTCCAGGGTGCCCGGGCCGAGGGGCAGCGTGGCGTGCAGCTGCTTGAGGACCGACTTGCCCTGCACGGAGTACTTGACCTCGATGCCGCCGGGCGGGGTGGTCGGGGTTGTCGGCTGGGTGGTCGGGGTCGTGGGCTCGGTCGTCGGGGTCGTCGGTTCCGTGGTGGGCGTGGTCGGTTCCGTGGTGGGCGTGGTCGGTTCCGTCGTGGGAGTCGTGGGCGTCGTGGGCTCGGTGGTCGGCGTGGTCGGCTCGGTGGTGGGAGTCGTCGGTTCCGTGGTCGGAGTCGTCGGCTCGGTGGTCGGCGTCGTGGGCGTGGTCGGCTCGGTCGTCGGAGTCGTCGGCTCAGTGGTGGGAGTCGTGGGCTCCGTCGTGGGCGTCGTGGGCTCCGTGGTCGGAGTCGTCGGCTCGGTGGTGGGGGTCGTCGGCTCCGTGGTCGGCGTGGTCGGTTCCGTCGTGGGCGTCGTCGGCTCGGTGGTGGGCGTCGTCGGGGTGGTCGGCGTCGTGGGCGTGGTCGTGCCGCCCGCCGGCTTGATCTCGAACGTGCCCAGCTGCTGGTTCTGGCCCGGGACCGCGACGCAGTCCGAGGTGAACGTGCCGAGGTCGGTCGGCTGGCCGTCCGCGGTGCGCGGGGTCATCGTGGTGCTGAAGTTCCCGACCGTCACCGACGCGGTGCCCGGGCTGGGGAACGTCACCGCCGGTGCCTTGCCGCTGCTCTTGACGTGGAACGCGCCCGACGGCGGCACCGGCGTCGAGGGGATCGTCAGCGGCAGGTTCAGGTTCAGCGTCTTGTCGACCGGGTACTTGAGCACGGCCGCGGCCTTCGCCGAGCCGTCCAGCGACGTCGCGCCGACCAGGGCGAGGCCCTCGGTGGCGGTCTCCGGCACGGTGACGTCGACGTCGAAGGTGATCGGGGTGGAGGAGGCGCCCGCGACGGCGTTGTCGGGCAGGTTCGTGTCGATCTTCACCGCCAGGACCTGGTCGCCGATCAGCGGGAACGGGCAGTTGTAGTTCAGCGTCAGGCTCACCGGCGCGGCCTGCGTCGGGCCCGCCCCGACGAGCGCGACGGCCGCCGCGAGCCCGGCGGCGGTCACGGCGGCCAGGCCGAAGGCGGGCTTTCTCGACTTCCACGAAAACTTCACGGGTCGTCACCTCGGGAAATGGGGGAATTTCAGCAAAGCTACCTCCGTGTTTCCGGGCGAACAACCCGCGTTCCATTCTTTGTCACCCGCGGGAGATCAGCCACGTCAGGAAGAGTCACGCAGGTCAGCGCTTGTCACGCACGTGCGATCCGATTCCACGGAATTTGTCACTTACCCGGCGAATGGCGGCGTTCTTCTTGATCAGGACGGCAGCTCCCGATACCTTTTCCGGGGCAAGGAAAGGAGCGGCCATGTCCCAGCCGGTCATCGCCGTGACGGACCTCGCGAAGCAGTACGGCGAAGTCACCGCGCTCGCCGGGATCAGCCTCACCGTCGCCCGCGGCGCGGTGCTGGCGGTCCTCGGCCACAACGGCGCCGGGAAGACCACGTTGATCGACATCCTCAGCACGCGCGTGCGGCCGAGCGCGGGCACCGCCCGGGTCTGCGGCTACGACGTCGTGCAGCGCGGCCGCGCGGTCCGGCGGCGGATCGGGGTGACCGGGCAGTTCGCCGCGGTCGACGACACGCTGTCCGGCCGCGGCAACCTCGTGCTGATCGCCCGGCTGCTGGGCGCCCGGCCGCGGCAGGCGCTCGCCAGGGCCACCGAGCTGATCGCCGCGTTCGGCCTCGAAGACGCGGCCGACCGCCCGGCCGGGACGTATTCCGGCGGGATGCGGCGGCGGCTGGACCTGGCCGCGGGCCTCGTCGGCGCCCCGCAGGTGCTGTTCCTCGACGAGCCGACGACCGGGCTCGACCCGGTGAGCCGGGCCGGGCTGTGGGCGGTCGTCGAGGACCTCGCCGCGCGCGGCACCACGGTCGTGCTCACCACCCAGTACCTCGAGGAAGCCGACCGGCTGGCAGACCACGTCGTCGTCCTCGGCTTCGGGCACATCACGGTGTCGGGGACGCCGGCGCAGCTGAAGGCCCGGCTCGGCAGCCGCACGGCGACGCTGACGTTCGGCACCGAGCTGGCGTTGCAGCGCGCGGTGCACGCGCTGGCGCGCCTGGGTCTCGCGCCCGGCCGGGCCGCGCTGGTGCTCACCGTGCCGTTGTCCGGCCCGGCCGACATCCCGGTGGTCGTCCGCGCGCTCGACGCGGCGGGCGCGCCGCTGCGCGACCTGACGGTGACCGAGCCGACGCTCGACGACGTCTACCTGTCCCTGCACCGGACGGCGTCATGACACGGTTTGGAATGTCACAGTCCCGGCACCGCGCGGCCGTCACCGCGCTCGGCGACCCCGCGGCCTGGCCGGAGCCCGGTTTCTGGACGCAGGTCCGCGTCCTGACCGCGCGTTCCCTGCGCACGGCGTTCGGCGACCGCCGGCTGGTCTTCTTCGGACTGCTCCAGCCGGTGGTGCTGCTGTTGCTGTTCAGCCAGGTGTTCAGCGGCGTCGGCGCGCTGCCGGGGGTTGCGGCGTACCAGGGTTACGTGAACTTCCTGGTGCCGGCCACGCTGGTCAACATCGCGATGACAACGGCGATGAGCTCGGGAGCGGGCCTGCTGGCGGAGATCTACGGCGGCTTCACCGGACGGCTGCGCTGCCTGCCGATCTCGCTGTTCTCGGTCCTGGTGGCCCGCACACTGGCGGACGCGGCACGGCTGGGCGTCCAGCTGGTGGTGACGGCCGTGGCGAGCGTGGTCTTCCTGGGTTTCCGCCCGGCGGGCGGAGTGGCGGGCCTGGGCATGGCGCTGGTGGTGACGCTGGTGGTCGGCTGGTGCCTGAGCTGGGTGTTCGTGGCGATCACGACATGGCTGCGCAAGGCGGAAACCCTGCAGGCGGCCTCGTTCGTGGTGATGTTCCCGCTGATGTTCTCGTCGAGCGCGTACATGCCACTGGACACGATGCCGACGTGGGTCCGCGCGGTCTCGGCGGTGAACCCGCTGACGTACGCGATCGACGCAACCCGCGCACTGGCCCTGGCCCGCCCCCTCGGCTGGTCCCTCCCGGTGGCCCTCCTGATCGCGGCCGCAGCCGCCGCAGCAGGCTCCTTCTGGGCGGCCCGAACCTTCCGCGCCCACCCGTGATCAGAACGCCAACTCGCGTGATTGAAGGGTCAACTCGCGTGATTGAAGGGTCGACACGGCCCCGGCCGCCGCCCACGCCGTGTCGACCCTCTGATCACGCGTGTCGACTCTCCAATCACGCGTGTCGACCTCTCGATCACGGGTTGGCCAGGGACTCCAGGCGGGTTGCGGCCTCTTCCGCGCCGCCCGCGGCCTCGAACGACTCGCGGATCCGCGCCGCCCCGTCCGCGAAGTCCGGAGCCGACTCGATCGCCGTGCGGATGTCCGCCGCCTTCGCGCGGTCGAACCGGAGCCGGACTCCCGCGCCCGCCGCCACCACTTGCTGGGCCAGCATCGACTGGTCGTCCCGGATCGGGGCCACCACCAGCGGTACCCCCGCCGCCAGTGCTTCGCACACCGTGTTGTGGCCGCCGTGGCAGACGACCACCGATGCCCGCGCGAACACCGCCACCTGCGGGATCCGCCTGGCCAGCCCGACGGTTCCGCTCACCAGCGCCCCGGACGGATCCACCACCAGGCCCTGGACCGCGGGCATCGCCGCCAGGGCGTCGAGGCTCTCGGCCAGGAACCGCCCGCCCGCAGCGGCATTCGACGTCCCCAGGGTGACCACGACCAGCGGCCGATCGTCCACAGGGGACCACTCGCCGGCCGCGGGAGCCGGCACCGGCCCGACATACGCCACCGGCCACCGGGAGTCCCCGGCCAGCGCCCGGGTCGTGAACGCCAGCACCAGGTGCGGCGAAAACCGCAGGTCACCGACCACCACGCCGTGCCGGGCCCGCAGCCCCGCCTGCAGCTGCGCGACCCAGGACGCGATCTTGGGCAGCGCCCCCAGCGGGTCGGCCAGCTCGGTGGACGTCGACGCCGAGGTCGCCCACGGCAGGCCACACCGCGCAGCCACCAGTGCCCCCGCCATCGCCTGCTGGTCGACGACCACGACGTCCGGCGCGAACGCCGTCACGGCCGCGGCCACGCCCGGCACCATCGCGTCGGCCAGCGGCACCAGGTACGACTCCCACAGGTACTTCAGCGCGGCGAACCCGCGCAGCCCCGGCGGGCGCAGGGCCACCGCGAACGGGCCCGAATCCCCAGCCGGGAACACGCGGCCGGAGACCAAAGTGGACAGTTCCGGGCACGGACCGCACCAGGCGACGGAGTGACCCCGCCGCACCAACGCGGCCGCCACCCCGCGCAGCGGCGCCACGTGCCCGGCCAGCGGTGGCACGACCAGCAGGAACCTCACGCCGCGTGCCGTTCGATCCACTTCAGCACCAGCTCGCGCACCTCCCGGTGCTGCTCCACCAGCACCGAGTGCCCCTGTCCCTCGAACACGTGCAGCTCGCCGTTCGGCAGCAGCGACGTCAGCGCTTCGAGGTCGTCGGCCTGGTAGCCGTGGCTGCCCAGGATGGACAGCACCGGGCAGCCGATCGCCGCGACCTGCTCCCAGGTGAGCAGCGGCCCGAGCGGCACCTCTTCGGCCATCGACGTCGACGTGATCCGCTCCGCCGCCAGCCGCGCGAGCCGCCGGTGGTGCGCACTGAAGTTCGCCTCGATCCAGGCGAAGCTCTCCTCCACCTGCAGGAACCGCACGGTGTGCGCGAGGATCGCGCTCATCTTCTCCGCCCACACCTCGGTCGCCGGCTCCGACTCGATGCACACGATGCTGCGGACCCGGGACGGGCAAGCGACGGCGTAGCTGTAGGCCAGCGTGCCGCCGAAGCTGTTGCCCACCAGGTGCACCGGCCGGTCGACGCCGAGCTGCCGCAGCAGGTCGTCGAGGTCGGCGACGAAGTCCCCGAGCGTGTAGCCGCGCTCCGGCCGCTCGGTCTTGCCGTGCCCGCGCAGGTCGTAGCTGATCACGTCGATGCCGGCGGCCGCGACCGGCGGCGCCAGCGTGAGGTAGAAGCTCGCCAGGCTGTCGGTGCCCATGCCGTGCAGGAACACCACGGTTTCGGTGCCGCCGGCGGGCACGAGCTGCACGTTCGTGCGCAGCCCGTTGACGGTCATCGTGGGCACGTGCGCTCCCCCACGAACCGGGCGATGTCGCCGACGGTCAGGCCGATGACGTCGTCGAGGTCCTTCTCCGCCAGGTACTCGGCGAGGTTGACGGCCGGCCCGAAGTGCTCGGCGAGGATGCTCGCGAAGGTCACCAGGTCGATGCTCTCCAGCTGCAGGTCATCGTGGAACGTCGTGCCGGGCGTGATCTCGACGCCGAGGACTTCGGCGTCGCCGACGAGCTCGGCGAGCAGCTCGGCGACGACGTCGAACGTGGTGGACGCGATGGTCATTTCGTGCTCCTGACGTGGGCGATGGCGGTGTCGCCGTCCAGCTCGACCGGAACGGCGAAGCGCGGCAGGTCCCGGTGCCGTCCGGACACCGTGCCGTCGTCGTGGACGCGGATTTCCGCCGGGTAGACGGGTTCGCCGAGCCGGGCGCGGACGGCGTCCTTGACGGCGATCCGCCGCAGCAGCCAGCCGCGCTGCTGGCGCGGCGGGACGGCGGCGAACTCGGCGCGTTCGGACGCGCTGAGGTAGATCCCGGCGTAGATGTCCCGCGCGGCGACCGTCGGCCAGCGGTCGGTGACGGCGACCGAGCCGTCGTCCCGCCGCTCGCCCAGCAGGTGCTCCGCCGGAAAGGCGTAGACGCGGTGGGCCGCGCGGTCGCAGGGGAACCGGACGTCCCGCCAGCGCTCGACACTCGCCAGCACCCGGCCGTCGCGGACCAGCTCGGCGTCCATCTCGAGGACGTCCGGCCGCGGCAGCCGGATCCGCACCAGGCACTCCAGCCGCGTGCCGGGTGCCGGTTCGGGGCCGTGCCACCGCACCCGGCCGATCGAGCGCGGGAAGGCGAGCAGGTCGTCGGCTCGGGAGGCCATCAGCCAGCAGCCGAGCAGCTGGCCGACGTTGTCGAGCAGCCCGCCGGGCGCGGCCGGGACGACCAGTTCGCCGCGGACGTGCTGCTCGCCGAGCCCGCTCAGCCGGTAAAGGCCCTGGTAGGCCGGGCCGTGGAACATCTCCCGCCGCGCGTAGATCTCGGCCGCGGTCAGCGGCGGCGCGGTCTCCGGCCCGGGCACCGCGGTCCGCGGCGGTGGTGGTGGCGCGAACGCGCCCAGCTCGACGGTCAGCAGCGCGTACGGTCCTATTTCGACGGTGACATCAGAGCCCTCGCGGCTCATCGACAGCGGCACCCGCTGCGCCGGGGCCGCGATCAGCCAGCGCGAGAACACCGCGTCCCGCACCGCGACCGCCGTCGTGCCCGGCCAGGTGCGCTCGACGGCCCGGCAGGCGAGGTCGACCAGGGTCGTCGCGGGCACCACCGGCCGGAAGTCGGACTCGTCGGGCCAGTCGTCGCGCTGCCGGAAGAACCGGTGGTCGCGCAGGTACGGCATGGCCGCCAGCGAGACATCCACGGTGGACTCGACCCGGCGCCGGGCGGCCGCGACGACGTCCGCCGCGGCCTGCCGGGTTTCGGTGAGCAACGCGGTGAACTCGGCGACGATCGGGTCCGTGACCGCGGCGGGTTCGTCGAGCAGGCCGCGGGCGGATTCCCCCAGCGACAGCAGCGGGTTCCCGCTGGTGAGCCGGATCCGGCGCGGTTCCAGCGCCGCGAAGTCCGGGTCGCCGCCCTCGGTCCACAGCGCGGTCGCGAGCCGGCGCAGCTGGGCGAGCCCGGGCCGGGTGCCGGACGCGGCCGCGACGACCAGGTGCCGCCGCTCGCCCAGCGTGTCGGTGACGAACGAGCCGAGCTGCCCGGCGCCCACCTGCACGAAAACCCGGAACCCGGCGTCGAACATCGCCTCGGTCAGCTCCCGGAACCGGACCGGGCGCAGCAGGTGGTCGAGGTAGAGCCGGCGGACGTCGTCCGGGTCCGCCGGGTACGGCCGCGCGGTCGTCGCCGACCACACCGGCAGCCGCGGTGCCCGCAGGTCCAGGTCCGCGACGAGCCGGGCGAAGGGCGCGAGGTGCGGCGCCATCAGCGGGGTGTGGAACCCGGACCGGAACGGCAGGGTCGTGGCGACGATCCCGGCACCGCGGCAGGTGGCCGCGAAGTCCGCGACGGCGTCCGGCGGCCCGCACACGATCGTCTGCCGCGCCGCGTTCTCGTGGGAAACGACCAGGTCGGCGGGCAGCAGCCCGGCCACGCGCGCCGCGGGGGCGCCGAGCACGAGGTAGTCGGCCTCGGGCAGCTCGAAGCCGTCCGGCCAGTACCGCGTCAGGGCGTCCGGCACCGCGGTGTACATCCCGGCGGCCTGCATCGCGGTCCACTCCCCGACGCTGTGGCCGGCCAGCGCGTCCGGCCGGATCGCCAGCCGCCGCAGGACGTCGTCGAGCAGCAGCCCGGCCGCCGACACGCTCGTCGCGCGGTCGAGCACGCTCAACTCCGACCATTGTGGACGGTCGAGGCCGAAGTGCCTGGCCACGTCGTCGAGGCGCGGTTCGCCGCCGGCTTCGAGCCCGGGGTGGACGAACGCGGTCCGCCCGCCCGGCAGGAGGGGGTCGACGCTGCACCAGATGTCGCCGGCGCCGTGCCACGACCGGCCCTCGGCGGCCACCTTGGCGATCACCCGGCGCGCGGTCGCCCGCTTGCGCTCGTCCGGGCCGGCGATCGCGATCCGGCACGGGCCGTCACCCGGGCCCGGCCGGTCCAGCCGGTCGAGCAGCTCCTCCGGGGTGCGCGCGGCCAGGCGCAACACGCGTTCCGGCTCGTCCACGCGCACCCGCCGCTTCGGCGCCGGGTCGCCGGCTTCGAGGACGACGTGGGCGTTCACCCCGCCGAAGCCGAACGCGTTGACCGCGGCCACCCGCGGCAGCGCGCCCCACGGCTCGGCCTCGGCCAGCACCCGGAACCGGGTCTTGTCGAGGAGCGGGTTCGGGTCGGCGCAGTGCAGGGTCGGCGGCAGGACGCCGTGGTGCAGCGCAAGGGCCACCTTGACCAGCCCGGCGACCCCGGCGGCCGGCAGTGTGTGCCCGATCATCGACTTGACCGAGCCGATCACCGCGCGGGGCCCGTCCGCCGGGCCGAAGACGTCGGCGACGGTGGTCAGCTCGGCGGCGTCCCCGGCGGGGGTGGCGGTGCCGTGCGCTTCGAGCAGGCCGATCTCCGCGGGATCCCGGCCGGCCCAGGCCCGGCGCAGGGCGAGGGTCTGGCCGGCGACGGACGGGCTGAGCAGGCTCGCGCCCCGCCCGTCGCTCGACGTGCCGACGCCGCGGATCACCGCGTACACGCGGTCGCCGTCGCGGCGGGCGTCGGCCAGCCGCTTGAGCACGACGATCGCGGTGCCCTCGCCGAGCAGCATGCCGTCGGCCTGCCGGGACAGCGGGCTGATCCGCCGGCTCGGCGACAGCGCGCCGAGGTGGGTGAACAGCGACCACAGCGTGTCGTCCTGCGTCTGGTGCGCGCCACCGGCGAGGACGACGTCGCAGCGGCCGCGGCTCAGCTCGCCGATCGCCTGGTCGACGGCGACCAGCGAAGACGCGCAGGCGGCGTCCACTGTGTACGCCGGGCCGCCGAGGTCGAGCCGGTTCGCCACGCGGGCGGCGGCGAGGTTCGGCACCAGCCCGGCGGCGGTCTCGGGCCGGAACTCGCCGAGCGGTTCGAGCAGCGCCGTCCGCAGCCGTTCGAGGACGGCGGGCCCGGCCGACGGCATCAGCTCGCCGACCGTGCGGGTGATCTGCCGGACGGTGCGGACCCGCTGGTCGAAGCCCCGCAGCCCGGGCGAGAGGTACCCGCCGCGGCCGAGCACGACGCCGATCCGCTCGGGATCGCCGAGCCGGCCGAGGCCACCGGCGTCGGCGACCGCGCGGAGGGCGACGGCCAGCGCCGTCAGCTGGTCGGGCTCGATGCCGGCCAGGGACGTCGGCGGGACGCCGTGGGCGACCGGGTCGAAGTCCAGGGTGTCCGCGGTGAAGCCGCCGCGGCGGTCGGGGAACTCCGGGTCCCGGTGGTGCGGCGGGGCTTCGGTGACGGCGTCGGTGCCGTCGACCAGGTTCTGCCAGTACTGGTCCACTGTGGACGCGCCGGGCAGGAACACGCCCATGCCGACGATGGCGACCGGGGTCACCACAGCGACGCCGTGTACAGCACCGCACGGTCCGTGCCGTAGGCGAGTTCGCGCAGCAGGGCCGCGGTGGCTTCGGCCGGGTCGAGCAGGGCGACGTCGCGGCGTTCGTATTCGCGGGCCAGCTCCGGTGACACCATGCCGCCGTGGTTCGTTCCCGGCGCCCACGGTCCCCAGTGGACGGTCACGGCCCGGCCCGGCCAGGTCGTCCCGAGGGTTTCGAGTGCGTCGTTCGCGGCGGCGTAGTCGGTCTGGCCGCGGTTGCCGAGCACCGCGGCGATGCTGCCGAAGAACGCGACGAACCCGGGTTCGGTGTCGAGCGCGCCGAGCAGGGCGCGCGCACCGTCCACTTTGGTCTCCACGACGGTCCGGAACGATCGCTCGTCCTTGTCCGCCATGAGCTTGTCGTCGATGACCCCGGCGGCGAAGACGACGCCGTCGACCCGGCCGCCGAGGTCCTTGACCAGCCGGTGCACGGCGTCGGCGTCTCGCACGTCGAGGGCGTGGTAGGTGGGGTCGCCGCCCGCGGCGCGGATCTCGTCGAGGGTGCGGCCGATCTCGCGCTGGGCCAGGACGGTCCGCACGCGGCGTTCGATCTCGGCAACCGAGCCGCCGCGGCCGGCCAGCACCGCGCGCATCGCCGCGGGGTCTTCGGGCAGGTCGTCCGGCTCGCCCGGCCACGGGGTCCGCCCGGCGAGTTCGAGCCGGCACCCGGAGGCGGCGAACGCGACCGCCGCGTGGGCGGTGATCCCGCGGGCGCCGCCGACCAGCAGGACGACGGAGTCCGGGCCGAGGCCCAGCGCGGCGAGTTCGCCGCCACCCGGACCGGCGCCGGAGTAGGCGATCGACGGCAGGTCGGCCGGCCGCGGCTCGATCGTGAAGCGGCCGGCGTCGTCGTGGCCGACGACCGGGGGACCGTCGCTGAGGGCCTCGTCCACGAGGGTTTTCGCCACGTCCTGCGTGACCTCGACGAGCCGCGTGCCGCCGTCGCGTTCCAGCGCGGCCGACCGCACCAGGCCCCGCAGCCCGGGGACGGCGTCCGGCTCCGCCGCCACGAGGACGGTCCCCCGCGCTGTTTTGAGCCGGGTGAACACGTCGGTGAGGTCGCGGGCGAACAGCACGGTGATGTCCGCGTCGGCTTCGACGACGTCGGCCCCGGCCGCGGCGAAGGCGGCTCGCACGGCGTCGTCCGGCGCGGCCACGGTCTTCCCGCGCAGCCGCCCGGGGTCGGGGTCGAGCGGCACGGGCACCCGTTCGAGCCGGTACCGGCGCGGCGGGGCGGCCGCGGGTGGGGGTGTCAGCCAGTTTTCGAGGTGGGTGGCGAGGGCGCCGGCCGTGCGGTCGCGGCTGAGCTGGTCGGTGCGGTCGTCGGCGGGCAGGCCGAGGCGGGCCAGCAGGGTGCCGGCGATTTCGGTGCGTTTGATGGAGTCGATCGAGAGGTCGGCTTCGAGGTCGAGGTCGACGGCGATCATGTCGGCCGGGTAGCCGGTGCGTTCGCTGATCACGTCGATGACGGTGCTCATGACGTCGGCCGCCTCGGGTTCCTGCTGTTCGTGCTGTTCCGGTTCCTGCGGTTCCGGTGGGCCGATGACGACCGGAAGCGGCGCGGGCGCGCTGCCGAGGTAGCCGAGCATGACTTCCCGCTGGGCGGCGACGAGCTCGCGGGTGGTGCGCAGGAAGTCGACGATCGCCTGGTCGCGGCCGGGCGCGGGCTGGGTCATGGCGGTACTCCGGATTCGTCGGGCCGGGGGCAGGGCGGGGACGGCGGAGCCGGGCGCGCGGACGGACCGCCCGTCGACGGCCCAGGCGGTGGCGGACGGTGCGGGCGGCTTCGGCCGGACCAGCCGGTCGGTCCGGACGTCGACACCGGCGTCGGCGAGGGTCCTGAGCGCGGCGAGGAAGCTCGCGAGGTCGGGTCCGCAGGCGACGACGGTGTGCGGCCGGTCGCCGAGGATGTCCGTGACCAGTCGCGACAGGACCCGCCCGGGCCCGGCCTCGACGAAGACGCGGGCCCCGGCCGCGTACATGGCCTCGATCTGGTCGAGAAACCGCACGGGAGCGCCAATTTGCGCGGCGAGTTCGCCGCGGACGTCGTCGTGGTAAGGCTGGGCGGTCCGGTTCGCCCACACGGGTTTCCGCGGCGTGTTGATCTTTTCTTTGTCGAGTGCCCGGGCGAAAACCTCGCCCGCACCGGCGACCAGCGGACTGTGGAAGGCACAGGCAACGGGGATCCGCTGCGCGCTGATGCCGGTTTCCCGGAGCCGCCGCACGGCGCGTTCGATCGCGGGCACAGGCCCGGACAGGACGACCTGTTCGGGAGCGTTGTGGTTGGCAACGACGACATCGGGACCGACGAGGGTGGCGGTGAGCGCATCCCGCGGCGCCTTGACGGCGGCCATCGTCCCGGGCCGGGCGACCTGGGCAATGGCTTGCGCCCGCGCCCGGCTGAGGCGAAGGAGGGTTCCGGTGTCGAAGGCGCCGGCAACGGAGAGGGCGACGAGTTCGCCGTAGCTGTGCCCGCCGAGGAAGTCGGGGTGGACACCGAGCTGCCCGAGCAGCCGGACGACGGCGGTCTCGACGAGCCCGAGCGCAGGCTGGGCAACGCGCGTATCGGTGAGAGCGGCTTCTTGAGCAGCTGCGGCCTCGGGGGTGAAGGCCGTGGGCGGGAAGGCGACGGCGGCGACGGCGGGCGCGAGGCGGAGAAGTTCGGCGAGCTCGGGAAAGTGCACGAAGAGGTCGGCGAGCATGCCGGTGCGCTGGCTGCCCTGGCCGGGAAAGAGGAAGGCGACCTTGCCGGGATCGGTGGGGCCGGCCGCGCGAGGCTCGCCCGGCGCACCCTCGCCCCGGCCGGCCGGCTGCTTCTCCGCCACCGCGCGTTCCAGCTCGACCAGCGCCTCCTCCGCCGCCGGCGCCCAGTCCCGCAACCCGTGCCGGCGATCCGGAGCCACCGGCGCCGCCGCCAGGACCGCGTGGAAGTTCGTCCCGCCGAAGCCGAACGCGCTCACCCCCGCCAACCTCGCCGGATCCGCCCATGGCCGGGCCGCCGTCGTGAACGTGAAGGGGCTCTCCGCCGCGTCCCAAGCCTCATTCGGCTTGCTCAACTGCCGCGTCGGCGGGACCACCTCGTGCCAGAGCGCCAGCGCCGCCTTGATCAGCCCCGCCAGGCCTGCCGCGCACTTCGTGTGGCCGATCTGGCTCTTCACCGATCCCAGCACGCACGACCCCGCCGCCGCGCCCGCCTCCGTGAAGAAACCGGTCAGCGTGCGCAGCTCCGTCGCGTCGCCCACCACCGTTCCCGTGCCGTGGGCCTCGACCAGACCCACGTCCGCCGGGGACACTCCCGCGTCGCGGTACGCCCGCTCCAACGCGCGCCGCTGGCCGTCCGGGCGTGGGGCCGTCAGGCCGAGGGCCTTGCCGTCGCTGGCCGCGCCCACTCCCTTGACCAGCGCGTAGATGCGGTCGCCGTCGCGTTCGGCGTCGGTCCGGCGCTTGAGCACCAGGCACGCCACCCCCTCGCCCAGTGCGATGCCGTCGGCCGCCGCGTCGAACGGGCGGCAGCGGCCCGTCGGGGACAGCGCCCCCGCCGACGTGAACATCAGGTAGTCGTGGATGCCGTTGTGCAGGTCGACCGCGCCGCACAGGACGAGCGAGCTCGTGCCCGCGCGCAGCTCCTTCGCGGCGAGGTCCAGCGCGGCCAGCGACGAGCCGCACGCCGCGTCGACCGTGTAGTTCGCGCCGCCGAGGTCGAGGCGGTTCGCGATCCGGCCGGAGATGACGTTGGCCAGCGTGCCCGGGAACGTGTCCTCGGTCGGCTCCGGCAGCTGCGCGAGCAGCTCGGGCGGCACCTCGTCGAGGTAGCCGTCGAGCAGCGACCGCAGCGTGCCCGCGTTCGCCAGGTCGCCGCCCGCCTCCGCGCCGAACACGACGCTCGTGTGCTCGCGGTCGAAGTCCCGGTTCGCGTACCCGGCGTCGGCCAGCGCGCGGCGCGCCGTCTCCAGCGACACCAGCTGCGCCGGGTCGATGGCGCCCATCGCCGACGGCGGGATGCCGAACTCCAGCGGGTCGACGTCCAGCGCGGGCAGGAACCCGCCCCACTTCGACGTCGACTGTCCGAAGTAGACGTCCGGGTCCCAGCGGTCGCGCGGGACCTCGGTGACGGCGTCTTCGCCGCGCAGGATGTTCGACCAGAACGCCGGCAGGTCGCGCGCCCCGGGGAACGTGCAGGCCATGCCGATGATCGCGAGGTCGCCGGAGTCCGGCAGCGGTTCCTCCGGGCGCGTGAACGCCTTCCCGGCGGTGACCTCGCGGTGCAGCTCGGCGATCGTCGTCCGGCGGTCGCGCAGGACGGCCACCTCGCCCGCCATGAACATCCCCTCGGCCAGCTGGGTGGCGACGTCGAGCGCCTCGCCGTCGCGGCGGACGCCCTTGCTCGCGACGCGCAACCGTCCGGCATTCAGCTCCTCCAGCCGCTGCCACGTTTCGGGCGTGTCCGCCAGACCGGCCTTGACCTGCGCGAACTCTGCCGTGTACGGGCTGGGCAGGCACCGCGTGCGGTGGCCGGGCGCGGTTTCCAGCGTCACGGTGGCGTCCGCGGAGAGCGCGCGTTCCTGGAACAGCCCGGTGATCGCGCCGTGCGTCACGGCTTCTTCGGTGAACAAGTACGCCGTGCCCATCAGCACCCCGGCGGCGTCGAGCGGCGCGGCCATCGCGGCGACCATGGCCGCCGAGCGGGCGTCGTGGATCCCGCCCGCGAAGAGCACCTCGACGTCCTTGGCACCGTCGAGGACGGCCAGTTGTTCCTCCCACAGCGCGAAACTCGCCCGCGGGCCGACGTGCCCGCCGCATTCGGCGCCCTCGAAGACGAACCGGCGGACGCCGGCGTCGAGGTACTGGCGGAGCAGGACCGGCGACGGCACGTGCAGGAACGTCGCGATCCCGTCGGCCTCCAAGGCCTTGGCCTGCCCCGGTTTCCCGCCCGCGACCAGCACGCACCGCGGCCGCGCCGCCCGGATCGCGGCCAGCTGGGCGACGCGCAGGTCGTCCGGCACGAAGCCGAGGATGCCCGCGCCCCACGGCCGGTCGCCGAGGCACTCGCCGGTCCGGGCGAGCAGCTCGGCGGTGCGCGCGCCGTTCGCCGTGGCCACCGCGACGAACGGGAAGCCGCCCGCGTCGGCGACCGCGGCCGCGAAGCCCGGCTGGTCGCTCACCCGCGTCATCGGCCCCTGGACGAGCGGCAGCGCGCTGCCCAGCGTCCGGCACAACCCCGTGCCGAGCGCGGCCTCGGGCACCTTCGCGCCGACGATCCGTCCCACATCCACAGTGGATTCGACGACGACGCCCGCCGCACCGCCGGCGAGCGCGCCCACGGCCGTCCGCGGTCCGGCCACCCGGCCCCAGACCGGGACGTCGAAAGCGGCCAGAAGCTGTTGCAGCAGCACGAAGTCACTCAGATCGCCACCGCGGGCGACGAGCCCCAGCGCGCCACCGCGGACGGCCTCGGCGGCCGTGGCGACGTCGCCGACCTCGGCCAGTGCCCCCGCCCACGGCCCTTTCGTCCGGAGCGCGAAGGCCGCGCCGCCGGGCAGCGGGCCGTCCGTCCGCACCGCGTACGGCACCCGGACCCGGGCCGCGACCAGCCGCAGGTCTTCCGGGTCGGCGCCGTCGAGGACGCCGAGGCCGCCGCGGCGCGCGACCGCGGCGACCACGCCGGGGTCGCCGATGCCCAGGCACCGGAGCCGGCGAACGTGCGACGGCGGGACGAGCTCGGCCATCGGCGGACCTCCTGTGCGCGGGGCGTTGCGATCTTCAGGAATAACGCACCAGGCACCGCAAACGCAATACTCGTGCTACCGTGCAAAACTGTGGAACAAGGCACGATCATGGCGTCGACCAGCACTTTTATCACCTGTGTCGCAACCGGAAAATGCATTTACCGCACCTGCGTGACAATTCGACACTGAAATACCTGGAGCCCGCGTGGAACTGACTGGACGCGTGGTCGCGCTGACCGGCGCGGCACACGGAATCGGGGCCGCCATGGCCCGCCGCTTCGCCGCGGAAGGCGCGGCCGGCGTGGTCGTGTCCGACGTGGACGCCGGCGGCGCCGCGCGGGTGGCGGCCGAGATCACGGCGGCGGGCGGCCGGGCCGTCGCGGTGACCGCCGACGCGACGTCCAAAAAGGACTTGAAGGCCCTGGTCGCGACGGCGCGCGCCGAGTTCGGCCGCATCGACGTGTTCTGTGCCAATGCGGGCGCGGCGTTCGGCACCGGTGTGCACGCGGCCGACGAGCAGTGGCAGCGGTCGTGGGAGATCAACGTCATGCAGCACGTCCACGCAGCGCAGGCCGTGCTGCCGTCGATGCTGGCCCGCGGCGAGGGCTACCTGCTCATCACCGCATCGGGCGCCGGCCTGCTCGGCATCCCCGGCGACGCGCCGTATTCGGTCACCAAGCACGCGGCCGTCGGGCTCGCCGAGTGGCTGGCGATCACCTACCGGCCGCGCGGGGTGCGGGTCAGCGCGCTGTGCCCGCTCGGCGTCCGGACGGCGCTGCTGGAGCCCGGCATCGCCGCCGGCCACCCGGCCGCGCTGGCCATCGCCGCGGCCGCTCCGCTCATCGACCCCGAAGACGTCGCCGAAGCGGTCGTGCGCGGGCTCGGCGCGGAGGAGTTCCTGATCCTGCCGCACGAATCGGTGCGGGAGTCGTTCGCGCGCAAGGCGGGCGCGGTCGACGCGTGGATCGACGAGATGGCCGTGGGAGGCTGAGGTGGAGTACCGCAGGGTGGGCGCGAGCGGGCTCGCCGTCAGCGAGATCGCCTACGGCAACTGGCTGACGCACGGCGTGCCCGGCTGCGTCGCGGCGGCGCTGGACGCGGGCATCACGACGTTCCACACCGCGGCGGCCTGGGACGGCGGCGCCGCGGAGGCCGCGTTCGGGAAGGCGTTCGCCGGCGTGCGCCGCGACGACCTGGTGCTGTGCACCGGCGTGTTCTGGCCGGAAGGCCCGGGCCCGAACGACGCGGGGCTGAGCCGCAAGCACGTGATCGCGTCCCTGGAGGGCTCGCTGCGGCGGCTGCGCACCGACTACGTCGACGTCTACCAGCTGCTGCGCTTCGACTACCGGACGCCGGTCGCGGAGACGTTCCTCGCGCTGTCGGATCTGGTGCGGCAGGGGAAGATCCGGTACGCCGGCACGTCGGAGTGGACGGCCGAGCAGCTGCTGCAGGCCCACGAGGCCGCGGCGCGCTACGACGTGCCGCTGATCGCCAACCAGCCGCACTACTCGATGCTGTGGCGGGTGCCCGAGGCGCAGGTGATGCCGGTGGGCGCGCGGATCGGCGTCGGGCAGTTCGCGTCGGTGCCGCTCGCGCAGGGCGTGCTGACCGGCAAGTACCGGAACGGGCGGATCCCGGCGGGTTCGCGCGGGGCGGGGCCGTCGTCCGCGCGGCCGTTGCTCCTGCCGGAGCTGCTGGAGCGGGTGGCGCTGCTGCGCGGCGTCGCGGACGACGCGGGCCTGACGATGGCGCAGCTCGCGCTGGCCTGGACGCTGCAGCACGAGACCGTCGCGGCGGCGGTCGTCGGCGCGAGCACGCCGGAGCAGGTCACGGAGAACGCCAAGGCCGCCGGCGTCCGGCTCGACCTCGACGTGCTGACCCGGATCGACCAGCTGCTCGGCAGCTTCGTCCAGACCGACCCGCGGCTGGTGTGGTCGCCGCCGGCCCAGCTGTCCTAGCCCGCGCTGTCCGCTCAGCCGGCGCCGAGGCAGACGAACGGGCGCCGGAACGGGTCGACGGCGATCGCGTCGGCCAGCGCGAGCGCCGGGCTCTCCCGGACGGCCAGCGCGCGGTAGTAGTCGTCCATCGCGGCCGCCGAAGCGAGGTCGCCGACGCGCGACAGCGGCGCGATGACCGTCCGGGAGCCGCTGGCCAGCAGCGCGCTGGCGAAGCCGAGAGCTTCGTCGCCGGGCCGGATCCGGTTCATCGCGAGTTCGCAGGCGGCGAACACGACCTGCCGCGGCGGTTGCCGCAGCCCGGCCATCTCGTGGCCGAACAGGGCACCGTCGGCAAGCTCGAGCCGGGAGAAGAGCGCGTTCTCCGGCTCGTGCGCGCCGTGGGCGGCGAAGTGCGCGAGCTTGGCGCCGTCCATCGCCCGCAGCACGGACTTCACGGTGGCCTTGGCGCCGGTCATCGTCGTCGCGGTGCGGTAGTGCGTGGTGAGCTTCTCGAGTTCGCCGCGGGCGCCGGCCAGCCCGGGCCCGCGGACGAGCACGATCTTGCGCGCCCGCGACGACTTCGTCAGCTCGGCGGCGAGCCACGCGGTCGCCGACGGCGCGACCACGGTCGGCCGCCCCCGCAGGCCCGGCAGCACGCCCCACGGCACGGCGTAGAGCGGCCCGGTCGGGACGATGACGAGTTCGCGCTCGCCGATGGAGTCGGCGAGCGGCTGGATGAGCTGCGCGTCGAGCTTGTCGGCCTGCTTGTGCGCGGAGGCCATGACGACCTCGGCGAGCCGTTCGGGCAGGTTGTCGGGAGCGAGGGCATCGAGGTCGACGTTGAGCACGCGCGCGGACTCGGCGGCGGCCCCGGCGGACCCGAGCCGGACGAGCCGGCACTCACCCCCGGCCACGACGACGGCGACGAGCTCGTCCCCGGAGGCGGCGAAGCTGACCATGGCCCGCTCACCGAGCCGCGCGACGACCTCGGCGAGCCCGGCCACCGGCCGCGGCCGCCCCCACCGCCCGGTGTGCCAGCCGAGCCGCTGCGCTTCCCGCAGCCGTTCGTTGTACTTCGCCCGCAGCCCGGCGATGGGGTGCCCGTCGTGCTGGGCTTCCTGGATGGCCTGCCCGAGCCCCCGCACCTCGGCAACGCGCGCGGCCAGCTCCGGATCGGTCCCGGCGGAGAGGGGTTCGTAGCGGTAGGTCTGCGCGCGGGTGCGTTCGAGCCAGACGAACAGGCGCCGCGCATCGTTGCGTTCCAGCACGAGCTTGACGGCGAGATCGGCGAGCTCCTGCCCGTGCAGCGCGGTCCCGGAGACGAGATCGAGCCCACCCATCCGGTCCCGGACGGCGTCGAGCTCGGTGAGCCCGGACCGGATCTCGGTCAGCGCCTTGGCCCGGTCGTTCTGCGCGACGGCGAGTTCGGCCCGGCAGAGCCGGCGAAGCATGCGGTAGTCGATGGGCGTGAGCTGCCCGGGCCGGGGAACCTTCCGCAGGGTTTCGACGGCCCGCTTGAGATTCCCGCGGCGGATGTCCAACCGGACGGCCAGCATGCGCGCGGTGGCGGCCTGGTCGGAGAGCTGGGGGGTCGGCATCTTCGCGGCGAGCCGGAGCGCCCGTGTCGGAAGGGCCGCCGGGATGTGTACGGTGCGCAGCGCATCACGGACGTCCGACTGCAGGCCGGCCAAGGTGGCGTTGGCAATGCAGGTCCGGCAGCCGACGCGCAGCATCTTGCGCCGTGCGGAATCGGCCATCTGCCGCGCGAGCTCGATCTCGTCGGTCATCAACGCCGCGGCGGCCCGGTACAGCTCCGCTCGCGCCACCTCGCGGCTGATGCTCTGCTGGGCGATCAGCTTCGGCAGCACCTCGTCCAGGTGAGCGCCCGCTTCTTCGGCGAGCCCGGCTGCCAACAGCGCTTCCGCCTGCTCGAACCGAAGGCCGTCCGGAACCCCCAGCTCCAGCGCGCGGTAGGTCCGCTCGGCTTCCTCGTAGAACCGGAGAGCTTCCGGGACGTCACCGGTCCGCAGCGCGAGCATGCCCATGGTGCGCCGCATGTCGGCAGCCACGGTGCGGAGCTCGTACTTCTCGGCGAGCTCCAGCGAACGGTTGAGATCCTTCTGAGCCGCGCTCACATTGCCCAACCTGATCTGCACCCAGGCCCGCGAGGACAGGGTCTGCACGAAGGCACCCATCCGCGCCTCGGGAGCCGGGCCGTTCGCCAGCCGGTACTCCTGGTGTGTGACGGAGACGTCGAACGAAGCCAGGCTTTCCTCGTTGCGGCCGACGCTCATCAGCCGGGCCGCGTAGTTGTGGTTGAGAACGCCGTTGAGCTCGGCCTGCAGGACGGCGTCGGGCACCGCGTTGATGAGCAGCCGCACATCGTCGAGTCCGGCGAGTCCCGCCGCGAGGTCACCGCTGATCTCCGAGGACAGGGCCGCCATGAGGCTCGACAGCCGGATCCTGGCCACCAGCCAGTCGGTACGGTGCTCCGGCGCGACCGGGTGAATGGAGTCCAGCATCGTCATACCGCGACGAAGAAGCCGGACACCCTCTCGGTAGTGCTTCAGGCAGGACCCTTCGGCGGCTTGTCGCTGAAGGCCGCGGACCGTCTCGATGACCTCGGTCGGGTCCAGGTTCGTCACAGGCACACTCCTATGACATCACAGCAAGTCGCAGAAGAAAGCCCGCCTGCCAGGCGAAGATCGGCAGGCGGGCGGTCACGAATCGGTGAAGGTCAGGGCTTGACGACCTGGTAGCACGGGTTGCCGCAGTTCGGCACCACGATCGGGCCGTCCTTCGGCTTCTCCGGGACGTGGTCGATGTGCACCCAGCCGTGCTCATCCGGCTCCGGACCGGCCTGCCCGACCGGCTCCGGGGCTTCCTCGGGCTTGACATCCGTGGGCGTCGACATGGTCGATCTCCTCTCCCCTGGGGATCTTCATGGGGACGCGGCCGTGACGGTGAGTCCCCCTAGACGCGGGGCCCTCTCCCCGCGAACGGCCCAATAGTTTCACATCGGAGCAATGATCGGGAGAGTTTTCGCTACGGAAAGTCAGTCCAACCGGCGTGAGCTGGCTCGATGTCTCGATCGGAACGTCCTAATGGGTGAAGTCTGTAACGACGTCCACTCCGGACGTGCATCCGTGCAGCTAGAGGCCCTTCCAGCGGCACGTGTTGCCCCGGGTACGGAACGTGACAACCCCCCGGCTTCGAGCGTCCTGTTTGGACGGTTACGCGGTCGCGGCCGCGTGGACCGCGCGGACGAGCCGGGCGTTCTCCGGGGCCGCGCCGCCCGGGAAGGCGAAGCGGCGGCGGTTGTAGCCGTACGCGAGGCCGCTGCGCGGGTCCGCGAACGCCAGCGAGCCTGCCGCGCCGCTGTGGCCGAAGGCGCCCTGGCCCAGCACCGGGTAGTCGTCCGAGACGATCGCGAAGCCGAGGCCGAACGCGTTGTGGTTGCGCGTCGCGAGGTCGTCGCCGATCGAGTGGATCTGCGCGAACTCCGCCGCGGTCTCCGGGCGCAGGAGCGGCTCCGGGCCGCCGATCACCGCCGCGTACATGCCGGCCAGCCCGCGCGCTGACGCGACGCCGCCCACCGAGGCCGGGCTCAGCTGCCGGATCAGTTTGATGTTGGGCAGCTCCCAGAGCTCGGGCGCCTTCGGGTGGTTGCGGTTGAAGGCGATGCCCGTGAGGCTGTCCGCCCCGGTCGCGTTCGCCTCCAGCTCCGCCAGCTGCTCCGGCGTCGGCAGCATCGGCTGGGTCGTCAGGAACCGCGGCTCCAGTTCTTCGGGCAGCCCGAGGTAGAAGTCCAGGCCGAACGGCTTCCGGACGCGCTCCTCGTAGTGCTCCTGGATGCTGCGGCCGGTGACGCGCCGGACGACCTCGCCGGTCAGCGCGCCGATCACCAGCGCGTGGTAGCCGAACGCCGTGCCGGGCCGCCAGTAGGGTCGCTGCGGGGCGAGCCGTTCGGCGATGATGCGGTCGTCCGCGAGCTCCTCGGCGGTGAACCCCTCGTCCGCGCCCACGACGCCGGCGCGGTGCGCGAGCACGTCCCGCAGGGTGATCCCGCCCTTGCCGGCGGCACCGAACTCCGGCCAGTAGTGGGCGACCCGCTCATCGAGGTCGAGCACGCCGTCCTGGACGAGCAGCGCGACCACCAGGTGCGCGGCACCCTTGGTCGAAGAAAACACGCCGGTCAGCGAGTCGCCGGTGATGGCGGGTCCGGTCCACAGGTCGACGACGCGCTCCCCGCCGACGTGCGCGACGAGCTGGGCGGCGTAGTCACCACCCTCGTCGGCCGCGACGGCGGCGAACTCCTCCCGGACGGACTCGAACCCGTCGGCGACGGTTCCCTGGACGTGCTCGGACGACATGGCAGCTCCCTCAGTGATCGCACCTTCTGCGTCTGGGTGCAACCGCCGCGCTGCCGAGGTATTCCGGTGACGGGCAACCGCTCCTCTCCGGGATCGCGGTAGAGAACCCGCCTCGCGGGTACCAGTCCGATCATGAAGCTGACCTCCACTGTGCTCGGCACGCCGGAACCGCGTGCGCTCGCCGAGTTCTACTCGAAGCTCCTCGGCTGGCCGATCCGCACCGACGAACCGGCGTGGGTGACACTGCGCCCGGACGACGGCAGCGCTGGGCTTTCGTTCCAGCTGGAGACCGGGCACGTCCCGCCGGTGTGGCCGCCGGCCGACGGTGCGCAGCAGATGCAGCTGCACCTCGACATCGAGGTCGACGACCTCCAGGAGGCGACGGCGGCGGCGACCGCGGCGGGCGCCGTGGTCGCGGAATTCCAGCCGCAGGACGACGTCCGCGTCTGCTTCGATCCGGCCGGTCACCCGTTCTGCCTCTGGACGCGCACGGGGTGACGCCCCGCGTTCGAACGGTCACAGGATCCGCTATGTTCGGCTGAGGTCCTGTTCCCGGCGAACGGAGTTGAGTCCTGTGGGGGTGCACCGGATCTGGCACCACGGACTGGTCCCCACCGAGGGGAAACGCCCCCTGGACGCGTTGCGCAGCAGGCTGATCAGCCGCCAGCGGCAGCACGACGACTACACGGTCACCGATCTGGGCTCGTCCGACGACGGCGGTTCGCGCCGGTGCGACCTGAAGTTCGCGTACGCGGGTGGCGACGGCCGCTACTCCGTTCAGGTATTGCTCTCCCTGTGCTACCGCGCCGGCGACGACCGGGTGATGTGGTTGCTGTCCGCGGCGTGCACGCGGCCGTGGCGCAGCTGCCACGAAGCGCCGGCCCACCGGATCGGCTTGGAGGAGCTGGGCGCCAGCGGCAACGACGAAATCCCGATCGAAACGCCGGTGCTGGCGATGCGCGGCTGGTCGCGCAAGGAATGCGATCACCTCGCGGACCTGCTGGCCGAGGCGCTGATGGCGCCGTCGCGCTCTTCGGCCCTGCTGGTGCTCACCGAGCCGCCGACGGTGCCGGTGGAGGGCTGGCCCGGGCTGGTCAACGTCTTCGACGTCGACAACCGCTTCCGCCACACCCTCAACCGCAACCTCCCGCTCGGGTGCGCGGTGCCGCAGGGCGCGCGGCTGTACATGCCTCCGTGCGATCAGCTGCCGGACTTCGTCCTGACCGCCAGCCCGGTGTCCAGCGAGGTGCTGCAGGGTGAGATCACGCGGCTCATCCAGACCCGCGGCCGCATGCCCCTGCCCGAGGAGTGGGCGGACGTGCCCAGCGTGCGTTCGTGGCACGAGGCCGACCCGTTCGCTTCGCCGGAGCGAGAGCCCGACGCCGAGCTGGTGGAGAAGCTCAGCCGAGCCGAACGGGAGCTGGCCGAAGCGCGGGGCGTGATCACGATCCTGCGGAAGAAGGCCAAGGCCCACGCCGAGGACCGCGACCGGCACGCCGGCGAGGTGAAGTCGCTCCGCCGCCGCCTGGAGGACGCGCGTGCCTCCGACGTCGCCTGCCTGCGCGGGCAGCTCGCGCAGCTGGAGGCGGAGGTGGACGACTACGCGCGGGCGTTCGAGGAGACCGAGGCCGAGCGCGACGAGCTCCGGCGCGTCAACGGGCTGCTGGCGGGCCGGCTCGCCCGCCACCACGACGCCGACGACGAAGTCGCCGCCGCCGGGCGCCCACCGGAGGACTTCCCCAGTTTCGCCGACCTGATCGGCACCGCGACAGCTTCGCTGAAACACCTCGCGATCACTGCCGAACCGGCGCCGGCGGCGATCCTCGACCACCACCCGAAAGCCGCCGCCTGGCGCCGCAAGGCGTGGGACGCGCTTCGCACCCTCGACGCCTACGCGGCAGCCCGGACGTCCTTGCTCGACGCGGGCCAGGACCCGGGCCCCGAGCTGTCGGACGTGCTCGCGTTCGCCCGCACCGGCCAGCCGGGTTCGCTGATCAGCGCGAACATCATCGCGCTGGCCGAGTCGGACACGGTGACGACGAACGAGCGGCTCCGGCAGGCCCGCACGTTCCGCGTCGATCCGCGGACGAACCCGGCGGGCCGCGACTACTTCGGCGCCCACATCGCCTTGGAGCGGTTCAAGGCGCCGGCCCCACGCCTGCACTTCCTCGACGACACCGACCGCACGGGCACGGTGTACGTCGGGTACCTCGGCGCCCACCTGCCGACGTCGAAGACCAACTGAGCGAGAATCGCGCGCATGACGGAGATCGCGCACAAGCACCTGGCCTACTGCTGGATCGTCCGCGGCGACCGGATGCTGTTTCTCCGCCGCGCGCCCGGGGTGTTCCTCGCGGGCCGGTGGGAGCTGCCCGGAGGCACGGCCGAGCCGGGCGAGCGCCTCGAGGACACAGCGACGCGCGAGACGGCGGAGGAGACCGGGCTGACGGTGCGCGTCACGGGCGAGCTGGCGCGCGACGCGTGGCCGGACGTGGCGGGGCGGGCCCTGCGCATCCACGCTTTTGTTTACACGGTGGAAGAAGAGGGAGCCGGTGAGGTGGTGCTCAATCCTGAGGAGCATGACGACTTTGCTTGGCTGACGCGGGCGGAGGCTCGGGAACTGGCGCTGCCGGACCACTTCCGGCGACTGCTTGATCGGTAGGGGTTTTCTCTGGCGCAGCAACGGTTCGCGGTGCTGCGGGGGTCTTCGCGTTGTGATCATGTCTTCCACGCTACCCGAACAAATGTGCGAACGTCATCGCTGGAACGGGTGAACTGAAACGAGGGGCTGAGCGGCGATTTTCCCTGTACAGCAAGGGGAATCGGCCTAGGGAGCCCCCGAATTCCACGCTACCGGAAGGGACCGACAAAAGTGGACGCGCCCGCTGGGCCGGGACACTGTCGTTCGAACGGGCGCGGGCGGCAGTTGCCGGGTGCGGGCGCGGCGCGGTTGGTGTAGCGGGCGGTCGACCGCCGCGGGGGCTTTGGCTGCGCGGCGGGCGTGCGGCGTAGCCGAGTCGACACTCGAGCGAGACGCAATCACCGATGCTCGGCTTGACCGGTTTCACCCCACGCTGAAACCGTCGCAAGGATGGACATCCACCTGATAACGTCCGTCGCATTGGTCGAGCGAATGGGGGTTCGCGATGGGGGATCAATTCTTCGCTCGCCGGAGCCAGACACGCCTGGAACCGCACAGTAAAGCGGTCCGGTAATCATCCGCGCGGAGCGCTCTGCGGGTAATGAGCACAATACGAAAGGTTCAGCATGTCCTTGCAGGAAAAGAAAAACCAGAAGAGCCGGCTGACCCGGCGCGGTCTCGCCCTGGCGGGCGCGGGGGCCGTTCTGGCCACCCTGATATCCGCCACGCCCGCCGCCGCCGCGACCGGCGCCGGGTGCACCACCATTCAGAACAAAACCGGTTTGCTGTGTGTCGGCTGGGATGCCCAGACGACCAAGTACCTCAACACCATCAGGGGGAACTTCGACTCCCCCATCTGGGGCGTGGGCAACCCGCGCATCGAAGTCCGGGTCCTGGACGCCCAGAACAAGGAGATGTTCAAACGGGACCGCTCGTGGGGCGGCAACCGGCGCAGTGAGTACGCCGACTTCGAGGTCACGGTCATGATGCCGCGCGACGCATCGCGCGTCTGCGCCGTTCTCTTCGAAGGGGGCGGCTACATGGACATGGCCTGCAGCCCGGTTTACACCTGAGCCCGACACGCAGAAACAAGGAAGGACAACAGCATGAAACACCGCATGGCCGCCGCGATGGTCGTGGCCGCGGGAACCGTCCTGGCCGGAATTGCCTCCGGTCCCGCCTCCGCCTCCACCGCAGCAGCTGATTACGAGCGTTGCCAGTCGGCCGACTATCCCTCGGTTGCCTTTTCCCACACGGTGTGCGTGACCTTCCGGGGGAACGGGAGCGGCGTTCCGCCCAACGATGTCATCCGGATGAACGTCCGTTCCTCCGGCCGGACGGGAATCGGCCACTGGGAACTGTTCGGTCCGCACGGCACCGTCAGCAACAGCCTGGACGGCGAATGGAAAGACCGCACGCACGACTGGGCCGGATACCAGGACAGCTCGTTCGGTGACCGCTGGTGCGCCGTCTTCTGGCGGGACGGCGGCGGCGGCTCCGGTTACTACCGGGCCACCCCACCGGTCTGCGTGACGTCGTATTTCCCCTGACCTGCCGCCCCCGGCGGTCCTTGCAGGCTACCGCCGGGGGCTCAGGCGACCCGCTCAGCCCTGAGGCGCCAAATACCTCAACAAGACACTGGCGCCATCGGTCAGCACCGAAGCCAGCTCCAGCTCCGCCGGATCCACAGCCTCGCCGAGTGACGCTCGACCAGTCGCTCCCGCCACCAGGAACGGCGCCACCGTCAACCGGAACTCGTCGACCATCCCGGCCTCGATCAACGATCCGAACAACCTGGGCCCGCCTTCGCAGTCGATGCGGCCCAGTCCCTCCGCCACCAGCGTCGACACCACGCGCTCGGCCGACACCGCTGTCTCGCCCGTCACGAACACCTTCGCGCCGTTCGCCGCCCACGCCGAACGCAACTCCGCCGGTGCCGCCGCAGACGTGAACACCAGGGTCGGGACCGCCGCCTTGGTGATCACCGGGGCGTCCGGGGGCAGGCTGCGGCCCGTGGTCACCACCGCCACCGGGGCGATCGGGGCCAGGCCGAAGCGGCGCCGGCGGTCGGCCGTGGCCGCGTCCGGGCGCATGCCCTCGAAGCCCTCCGCCATGGCCGTTCCCGCGCCCACCAGGACCACGTCCGCGAGGTCGTTGCCGAGGCGGTAGACCACCCTGTCCGCCGGGGTCGACAGGCCCGCCGACCGGCCTTCGACTTCGATCGCGCCGTCCGTGCTCGAGACGAAGTTCACCGCCAGCCAGCGCGGGTCCGCCGGGTAGCTGTACAGGCGCTCGAGGTCTTCCTCGGCCAGGTCGCGGGCGGACGGCCAGACCTCGCGGATCACTCCCACCGGACCGCCTTCGCCGGCGGACGCGTGCCCGCGATGCTCGCCGCCATCTCCGCCGCGTGACGCACTCCGCGGACGTGCTTCGTGCTGATGATCGCCACTCCCGCCGAGGCCGCGAGGGCCGCCAGGGCCAGCCCGGCGGGCGTTCCGTCGCCCGCCACCGATGCCAGCACCGGCAGGTCGACGGCCGGCATCGACCGGAACTCCCCGATGTCCACGACAACGGACAGACCGGGCACGGAAGGCACCGCGGGCGCGACATAACCCACGCCGTGGCGGGCCGCGATCTCCGCCAGGTCCGCGCGCGCCACGATCAGGTCGGCGCCCGCTTCGCAGCAGGCCTCGGCGACCGACGGGTCGGCGGTGTCCACCCCGATGACGAGGTCGGGGAAAGCCGCACGCGCCTGCGCGACAAGGGAGGCGTCGGCGAAACTCACGAGGTCGGCGCCGTCGTCGACGGCGGCTCGGGCCGCGGGGAGCGACTCGACGGCGGCCAGCACCAGCGCGCGGTCGCTGCTCAACCGGCGGCCCCGGAAGACGAGGTCGGGGGTTTTCATCGCACTCTCCCTGGCTGGACGTCCTTCGCGATCATAAGCCAGCGGGTGTGCGTTCTTCGCCGTCAGGTGGCGGGGCTTCGTCGCCGGGCCACCCGACTCGACGGATCCTCAGGAGGCAATCGCCTCGTTGATCGCCAGCAGCTCCCGTGCGGTGCGCGTGGCGGTGAACTCGATGACGTCGTACCGGGCGAGCCGCTGGACCACGAACGGGTCGCTGGCGAGCACGGCGTCGAGCTTGCCGCGCAGCACCGAGCGGACCAGTATCACCTGGTCGGCCAC
This sequence comes from Amycolatopsis tolypomycina, assembly GCF_900105945.1. Lineage (NCBI taxonomy): Bacteria > Bacillati > Actinomycetota > Actinomycetes > Pseudonocardiales > Pseudonocardiaceae > Amycolatopsis > Amycolatopsis tolypomycina. Next base: position 6,661,842 of record NZ_FNSO01000004.1, read on the forward strand.
GCCGTTGCCCTTTCCGCAAACCAGGAACAATCCTTGGGTAAATTGTTTGCGCACCCAGTCCGAATGATCCGGAAGCGCGTAGTCGACTTCTGTTTCGGGCGCTGTGTGTGTCAGCAATGCGATGTACATGTTTGCAGGGTAGAACGCCAAGGCCCGCACCGCATCCGCCTGGCGAGTGGCACCGGACACGCCTTTCGTCAATATTCCGTCAAGAACTCGGGAATTCCTTTACGGCGGCTTTTTCGACATACTCGCCGGTTACCGTACGCACCTCGTCGTACGTCGGGGTGTCGCCGCCGGGCCGACGCGGCGGCGCCCCGCGGGCCGCGACACTGCGAGGCATGAACGCACTGACCCGGATCTGGTACGACGGACGGCGAGCCGAGCGGATCGCCTACGCCGTCGGCGCCGCGCTGTTCGTGAGCGGCGTCGCGCACGCACTCGTGCTCATCGCCACCGGCGGCTCGTGGCTGGGCCCGCTGTCGATGCGCAAGGCCGTCACGTTCGGCCTGTCGTTCGGGCTGACGCTCGCGTCGGTCGCCTGGGCGACGTCGTTCCTCACCGTGCGGCCGCGGGTGCGCAACGTCCTGCTCGGGGCGTTCACCACGGCGAGCGTCGCCGAGGTCGTGCTCGTCAGCATGCAGGCCTGGCGCGGGGTGCCGTCGCACTTCAACTTCGAGACGCCGTTCGACGACGTCGTTTCGATGACGCTCGCCGCCGGTGGTGGCGTGCTCGTCCTGACCGTCATCGGCTTCACCGCCGCCGCGCTCGTCGAGCCCGGCCCGGCCGCGCCGAGCCTGCGCCTGGCCGTCCGCGCCGGCCTGGTGGTGCTGCTCGTCGCGCTGGCCACCGGCGCGGTGATGATCGGCCGCGGGGTCGTCGCGGCCCGCGGCGGCGACCCGCAGCTGGCGTACACGACGGCCGGCGCCCTCAAGCCGCTGCACGCGGTCGCCATGCACGCGATCCTGGTGCTGCCCGCGCTGGCCTGGCTGCTGCGCTTCACCCGCCACCCCGAGGCGCACCGGCTGAACGTGGTGAAAACAGCCGTGGCCGCCGACCTCGTGCTCACCGCCGTGATCGGTGTCGAGTCCTTCACCGGCATCGACCCGTTCGCCGCGCCGCTGCCGCTCATGGTGCTGTCCGCGCTGGCCGCGGCGGTACTGGCGGGAACCGGAATCCACGCGGTGTCCGGCATTGAACCGGGCGTCCGATTCGCACGTGTCCTCAACGGGAAGGCAAGGGGCCGGTAAAGGCGGCGGACGGAGAACACGTGCGGCACGGTATGACCACGACCCACGGCCTTTTTCAGCAGAACAAGGCTCACAGCCCGTCGTTCTTCTCCGTGGCGCGGGCGATGGGGCAGCACGCGGACGACCTGGCGGACTTCTGCATCCCCTGCAACCCGTACTTCCCGACCGACGAGATGTTCGGCGAGCTCGAACGGAACCTCCGCACGATCCTGAAGTTCTACCCGAGCGATTCCGCCGCGATCACCGCGCAGCTGGCGAGCGTGCTGCGGCTCAACCCGTCGACGATCTCGCTGGCCAACGGCTCGACCGAGCTGATCACCTGGATCGACCAGCTGCTGGTCGGCTCCAGCGTCGCCGTGCCGATCCCGACGTTCGGCCGCTGGACCGACCAGCCGATGGAGACCGGCAAGCGCGTCGACATGTTCCTGCTGAAGGAAGCGGACGGCTTCGAGCTGCGAGTGGACGAGTACATCGACTTCATCAAGCGCCGCGGCTCCCGGGTCGCGGTGCTGTGCAACCCGAACAACCCCGACGGCGGGTACCTGCCGCGCCGCGAGGTGATCCGGTTCATGGACGCCCTCGAAGACCTCGACCTGGTGGTGGTCGACGAGTCGTTCATCGACTTCGTCGAGGTGGAGCGCAACCCGTCGGTGGCCGCCGAAGCCGTCGTGCGGCCGAACGTGATCGTGCTGAAGAGCCTCGGCAAGAACTTCGGGCTGCACGGGATCCGGTTCGGCTACCAGGTCTCGAACCCCGCGCTGACGCGCAAGCTGTCGGCCGCGCTGCCGAAGTGGAACCTCAACTCGCTCGCCGAGACCGTGATCTTCATGCTCGCCGAGCGCCGCGCGGAGTACGAGGAAAGCCTGAAGAAGCTCGCGCTCGACCGGTTCATGATGCATTCGCAGCTCGGGCAGTTCCCGGAGCTGACGGTGTTCCCGTCGCAGGCGAACTTCCTGCTCGTCAAGCTGCCCGCGTCGGTCGACGGCGCCGAGCTGTGCGACTACCTGCTCGCCGAGCACCACCTGCTGGTGCGCCAGTGCGGCAACAAGATCGGCATGACCAGCCAGTTCATGCGCTTCGGGGTGCGGCCGGACACCGAGGTCGAGCGGCTGGTCGAAGGACTGCGCGGCGTGGAGCGGCTCGGCGGCGGGCGGCACACGACGCCGACCATCGAGCTGGTCTCGCACGCGCGCGAGCCGGAACGGTCGATCAGCTGAGCACCTGGGCGATGGCCGACTTCCAGGCGAACAGCCGGCCGTTCGCCGAGCTCGACCGCGCCGGCCGGACGCGTCGCCTGCGCCGGCTCGCCGAAGCGGCCCTGACCGCCTACGCCGTGCCGGTGGCCCGCCTGACGCCGCTGGCGCACGGGCACAACACGACGTTCCGCGTCGACGGCGCGGACGGCGAGCGGTACGTCCTGCGCGTGCAGCGTCCGGACGGCCCCGGCGTCGCGCAGGTGCGGGCCGAGATGGCCTGGCTGACGACGTTGCGCCGCGAAACCGGCCTCGTCGTCCCGCAGCCGGTGCCGACGCGCGCGCGGGACCTCGTCACCGTGGTCGCCGACCCGGCGGTGCCCGAGCCGCGCACCTGCGTGCTCTGCCACTGGGTCGAGGGCCGGTTCCTCGACGAGCGGCTCACCCCGCCGCAGCTGTACGCGGTGGGCGAGTTCACCGCGCGGCTGCACCTGCACGGTGCCCGGATGAACGGCCTCGACCGCGGCCGCGTCGACGACCTGACCGAGTTCGGCCGCACGCAGGTCGACGGCTTCTCCGCGGCGGTCGTCAACCGGGCCGTCGCGGCGGCAGGCGGCGACGAGCGGATCCGCCGGGCGGTGGCCCGCGTCCGCGCGGTGCGCGCCGAGCTGGGCTGCGGCGCCGACGTGTTCGGCCTGGTGCACGGCGACCTGCACCAGGACAACTACCTGCTGCACCGCGGCCGGGTACACGTGATCGACTTCGACGACTGCGGGTACGGGCACTTCGCCTACGACCTCGCCGTCGCCTCCGCCGCGCTCGCCCACCTGCCCCAGCGCCACGAGCTGCAGGAGGCACTCCTGGACGGCTACCGGTCCGTGCGTCCCGACGCGGCCACGACGGATCCGCAAGTACTGGCCGCGTTCGCCGCGCTCCGGCGGGTCCAGCTTCGCCTGCGCTGACCCGCCGAGGGGGCACTTTCACGTGAAAGTGCCCCGTTACAGGTCGTCGTTACAATTGCTATATGGCCGGACGATCGAGCAACGCCACCAGTACCCGCGACCGCCTGCTGCTGGCCGCCGGCCAGCTCCTGCACGAAGCCGGCGACGGGCCGGTGTCGACGCGGGCGATCTGCGAGCGCGCCGGCGTCCAGGCGCCCACGCTGTACCACCACTTCGGCAGCAAGCAGGGCCTGCTCGACGCCGTCGTCAACTACGGCTTCACCCAGTACGTCCAGGCGCCGGACCCGGACGGCGACCCGGTGGACCGGATCCGCACGGGCTGGGACAGGCACGTCGAGTACGGCCTCGCCCACCCGGCGTTCTACGTGCTGCTCTACGGCCAGATCGAGCCGGGCGTCCCGTGCAACCTCACCTCCAGCGCCGAAGCGATGCTGCTGGAGCTCTTCACGCCGTTGGCGCGCGACGGCCGGTTGCGCGTCGAGGCGGCGGAGGCCGCGCGGCAGTTCGCGGCGGCCAACAGCGGCGTCACGCTCAGCCTGATCGCCCAGCCCGAGGAGAGCCGCGACCTGATGATGTCCGCGCAGGTCAGGGAGTCGGTCCTGGCCGGGCTGCTCACCGACCGCCCCGCGGAAGGCTCGTCCGTGAGCGCCCTCGCTGTCGCTTTGTCGACCGCGCTCGAGGACGACGACCGCGCCCTGACCCCGACCGAACGCCTGATGCTGCGGGAGTGGCTGCACCGGCTGGCGAACTGACCGCTACATTTGCTACATTACTCGTTATGACAAATGTATCGAGCAAGTTCGGCCTGTTCCTGGCTCCGCACCGCGACGACGCGACCCGCAGGGAGCAGGCGATCGCGGCGGACGAGCTGGGGTACGGCGTGGTCTGGCTGGGCACCGGCCGCAACTCGGTCGGCGACCTCGCCTTCGTCGAAGACCTCCTCGCCGCGACCGAGCGGGTCACCGTGGCGACGGCGATCGTCAACATGTGGGTCGACGAGCCGGAGACGCTCGCCGCGTCCTACCACCGGCTCGCCGGCTGCTACGGAAAGCGCTTGCTGCTCGGCATCGGCGTCGGTCACCCGGAGGCGGTCACCGAATACCGCAGCCCGTACGCCAAGATCGTCGACTACCTCGACCGGCTCGACGCGGCCGGCGTCCCGGCCGAGGCCCGGGTGCTCGCCGCGCTCGGCGACCGCGTGCTGAAGCTGGCCGCCGAGCGCACCGCGGGCGCGCACCCGTATCTCGTCCCGGTCGCGCACACCCGGCACGCACGGACGATCCTGGGCGCGGGCAAGCTGCTGGCCCCGGAGCACAAGGTGGTCGTGGACGAAGACCCGGTGGCCGCGCGTGCCATCGGCCGTCCGTACGTCCAGACCCCCTACCTGGGGCTCAGCAACTACGTGAACAACCTGCTGCGCCACGGGTACACCGAGGCCGACGTCGCCGGCGGCGGCAGCGACCGCCTGATCGACGACCTCGTCCTGCACGGCACGCCGGAGACCATCGCCAAGGGCCTGCTGTCCCATGTGGACGCCGGCGCCGACCACGTGGCGGTGCAGGTGCTCGGCCCGTCACCCGAGGTGGAGCTGGCGAACCAGCGGCGGCTGGCCGAAGTGCTGCTCTGATCAGCCGGGCGCGGGCAGCAGGACGTTCAGCGCCGCGACGAGCGTGCGCTCCTCGTAGGCGAAGTGACTGTCCAATGCGGACTGGAGGCGGTCGAACTCCGCGCGCAGCCGGACCGGGTCGGTTTCCGCCTCGACGAGCCGCTCGATCTCCTCCTGCAGCCTGGCCACGACGACGTGCTCTTCGTCGAGCTTGTCCAGCGTGGGCTTGAGGGCCGGGAACCGCTCGGCCAGCACCGGGAAGATGTTCCTGGCCTCGCCGGTGTGGTGCCGGGTGAGGGCCGTGCAGAACCCGGCGCACCGCGTGCGCAGCTGCCGGGGGACGCCGCACTCCAGCTCGGCACGCACTTCCTTCAGCTCACCGCGCAGCCAGTCGTGCATCTCGACGAGCCAGTCGCCCATGCGGCGGGCGGTGTCGAACCGGTGCAGCTCGACGACGGGCAGGATCCGGGTCGTGCGCGCCTGGTACTGCGCGAACCCCGGCTCCCGCTCGATCACCTCGGCGAACAGCTTGTCGCGGTCCGGCGGGAGCGCCGCCATGGCCTCGTACGACTCGGTTTCCGTTTCCACCAGGACAAGCGGGTTGCGCCGGATGTTGTGGTACCAGGCCGGGTGGTGCGGCGCGCCCATCGCCGAGGCGACGACGACCAGCCGGCCGTCGATGTCCAAGGCGCCCAGGGGAACGCGGTGCTTCCGGCCCGTCCGGGCGCCGGTCGTGGTGAGCATGATCAAGCTGGGTTGTCCTTTCCGATGAAGAATTCACCGGAGGCCGAGAGGGCGACACGGAGGGCACAGCTCCGCCAGGGAAAGGCGGAACGTGTCGATCTCAAGGGGGCTGGGTAGCCACTACCTCCGTGTGTCGGCCCATCCGGGGCGCAAACCGCACGTTACCAACCTGGCCGGCGGACAGCCATACCTTAACCGCGTAGCTCAGCGGGCGGCGTCGGCGGCTTCCCGGGCGGCGGTGGCGGCCGCGTCGGCTTCGTCGAAAGCGGCTTTCGCCGTCTCGAACTCCGTCTTCGCACGCTCGGCGCGTTCTTCGGCTTCGGCCAGGCGCTCGCGCAGGTCTTCGACGCGGGCCGCGGCCTGCTCGGCCGCGCGTTCGGTGCGGACCAGGTCGCGCTCGGCCGTCGCGCGTTCCTTGTCCCGCTCGGCGGCTTCCTTGCGCAGGCGCTCGCGTTCGGCACGGGCCCGCGCCCGTTCCTCTTCCTCACGCCGGTGGTCGCGCTTCGGCTTGGCCGGCTCGGCCTTCTCCACCAGCTTCTTCGGCCGCTGCCCGGTGGCGGGCGGGACGCTCGCGGCGAGGCTGAACCACTGGTCGGTGTCCTGGTGCGCCACCGACGTCAGCCGGCCGGCCAGCGCCAGCGCGGCGGTGTCCGGGTCGGCCGCGACGGCCTCCAGGGTCGCCTCCACCTCGCGGGACACCGTGTCGCTCATCGACGGCAGCTCGTGCAGGATCCGCCGCACGAGCTCGCCGCGGCGCCGGGTCAGCGCGCGCAGGTCGTCACCGGCCAGGCGGGTGTGCGCGTCCCGCAGTTCGTCGCCGAGCTCGGCCAGCTCGCGCAGCTGCTCGGAGTCGTCCCTGGCCAGGCCGTTGACGATCGCCGCGGCCGTGGTCGGCTTGCGCAGTTGCTGGATCCGCTTCGCGAGCTCGGCGTTCCCCTCGGCCTTCGCCGCCTTCGCCGCCGCGTTGCGCGCGCTGGTGAACTCCGCGAGGTCACCCCCGTAGAGCTCGCCGGCCACCGTGTCGAAGTCCATCGTCGTCCAGCGAACCACATCGGACTGGTGCGGGCACCCGGTGAAGAGTCATCATCGGGGGATGTTCTTCGATCTGGGTGTCCGGGACTTCCTCGACCGCGCGGAAACGGTGTACCCGGACCGCGTGGCGGTGGTCGACGAGCCGGACCAGCCCGCGCCGAGCTGGGGTTCGCTCACCTACCGCGAGGTGGCGCGCCGGGCCCGCGCGCAGGCCGCCAACCTCGACGCGCTAGGCGTGCCGGCCGGCGGGCGCGTCGCGATCGTGTCGCACAACGCCGCGCGGCTGCTCGTGTCGTTCTTCGGCGTGTCCGCCTGGGGCCGGATCCTGGTGCCGGTCAACTTCCGGCTGGCTCCCGCCGAGGTCAAGTACATAGTGGAGCACTCCGGGGCGGAGGTGCTGATCGTCGACCCGGAGCTGGAACACCTGCTGGACACGGTGACGGCGAAGCACGTGTTCGTCCTCGGCCGCGACGACGAAGCCATCTGGGGCGGCGACGGCACGCCCCGGCCGTGGGAAGGCGACGAGTCGGCCACGGCGACGATCAACTACACGTCGGGGACGACCGCGCGGCCGAAGGGCGTGCAGCTCACCCACCGCAACATCTGGCTGAACGCCGCCGTCTTCGGCCTGCACACGACGTTGAGCGACCACGACGTCCTGCTGCACACGCTGCCGATGTTCCACTGCAACGGCTGGGGCATGCCGTACGCGGTGACCGGCCTCGGCGGGCGGCACATCGTGCTGCGCAAGGTCGACGGCACCGAGATCCTGCGGCGCATCGACGAACACGGCGTCACGATCCTCTGCGCGGCACCCGCGGTGGTCACGGCGGCCCTGGACGGCGCCGCGAGCTGGGACGGCGAGATCCCCGGCCGCGACCGCGTCCGGATCGTCGTGGCCGGCGCGCCACCGCCGACGCGCACGATCGAGCGGGTCCGGGCGGAGCTGGGCTGGGAGTTCATCCAGATCTACGGGCTCACCGAGACCGCGCCGCTGCTGACGGTCAACCGGATGCGCGGCGAGTGGGCGGACCTCGACCCGCACGAGCAGGCACGGCTGCTGGGCCGCGCGGGAACGCCGGCGCTGGGCGTCCGGATCGCCGTGGACAGCGACGGCGAGGTGCTCGCCCAGTCGAACCACAACCTGGACGGCTACTGGGAAAACCCGGAGGAAACCGCGCGGGTCACCGACGGCGGCTGGTTCCACACCGGCGACGGCGGCACGTTCTCCGAGGGGTACCTGACCATCGCGGACCGCAAGAAGGACGTGATCATCTCCGGCGGCGAGAACGTGTCGTCGATCGAGGTCGAGGACGCGCTGAACTCGCACCCGGCGATCCGCGAGGCCGCGGTGATCGGCATCCCGGACGAGAAGTGGGGCGAGCTGGTGACGGCGCTGGTCGTGGTGGAGGGCGACGTCACGGCCGACGAGCTGATCCAGCACTGCCGGGGGTACCTGGCGGGGTACAAGTGCCCGAAGCGGATCGAGTTCCTGGACGCGCTGCCCCGGACGGCGACCGGCAAGATCCAGAAGTTCAAGCTGCGCGAACCGTTCTGGCAGGGCCAGTCCCGCCAGGTCAACTGAGCTTCGCCGGGATGGCGAGGCAGGGGACGAGGGCCACCAGCGTCAGGCCGATGCTCCAGAGGAACGCGCCGTGGAAGCCGGACGCGGCCGCGATGCCGGCGAGCAGCGCGGTGCCCGCGGCGCCGCCGAGCTGCTGGACGAGCCGGACGATCGCGGAACCGGCCGGGACCTCGTCGCGCGCCAGTCCGCGGAACGCCCCGGCGGTGATGGCGATGTTGACCGCGCTGAGCGCGCCGCCGCGGACGACCAGCGCGCCGCCCAGGAGCACCCAGCCGGTGCGCGCGCCACCGCGAACGGGACGGTCGCCGCGGCACACAGCACGACGCCGGCGGTGGCGATGGGTCGGGCGCGTCCGAGAGCTCGCCGAGCGGGTCGAACAGATCGGCGTCGACGTCGCCACGGGCCTGCTGAGCGAGCTGGACGAAGTGCCCGAGGACGTCAAGCTGATCGTCCCCGGGGTGTTCGAGCAGGTCATCGACCGGGCGCGGGCCCGGGGCGAACTCGGTGGCTCACCCGTCCCCGACGCCGTGCTCGCGATGCCCTCGTGCGGCACCACGCCTCGGCTTAGCGGACCAGCCGGAAGAACGTCCGCACCTCGTCGGCGAACAGTTCGGGTTGCTCGTACGCCGCGAAGTGGCCGCCGCGTGGCAGCTCGTTCCAGTGCCGGATGTCGGGGTAGCGCTTCTCCGCCCACCGGCGTGACGGGCGCGGCATCTCCTTCGGGAAGATCGAACAGCCCACCGGGACGTCGACCGTGTCCTCCGTCGCTTCGGAGAACCACTTCTGGACCTTGCGGATGCTCTCCCAGTACAGCCGCGCCGAGGACGCCGCCGTGCCGGTGAGCCAGTACAGCGTGACGTCGTCCAGCAGCTCGTCGCGGGTGAACGGGAAGCCGTCGGACCAGGCGTGGAACTTCTCCACCAGCCAGCCGCAGAGCCCGGCCGGGGAGTCGAGCAGGCTGTAGCCGATCGTCTGCGGCCGGGTCGACTGCAGCACCGAATACCCGTCCTCCCAGCGCTGCGCGTGCTCCAACGCCTCCAGCGCGGCCCGCTCGGACGGCGTCAGGTCGCCGAACGTCGCCGGGTCCGGCGCAGCGATCGGCGGGTTCAGGTGGATGCCCGCCAGGTGCGCCGCGTCCTGCTGGGCCAGCGACGTCGTGATCGACGTTCCCCAGTCGCCGCCCTGCGCGCCGTAGCGCGCGTACCCCAGGCGGGCCATCAGTTCCGCCCACGCGGCCGCGATCCGCTCGATGCCCCAGCCCGGCGCCGATGGCTTGTCGCTGAAGCCGTAGCCCGGCAGCGACGGGATGACCAGGTGGAACTCCGCGGACAGCGGCTCGATCACCTTGCCGAACTCGAGGAACGAGCCGGGCCAGCCGTGCGTGAGGATCAGCGGCAGCGCGGCCGGATCCGGCGCGCGCACGTGCAGGAAGTGGATGCCCAGCCCGTCGATTTCGGTGCGGTACTGCGGAAACCGGTTGAAGCGGGCCTCCACCCGGCGCCAGTCGTAGTCCGTCGCCCAGTATTCGCACAGCGGACGCAGGTACGCCAGCGGCGTGCCCTGGCTCCAGTCGTCCACCGGCTCGGCTTCGGGCCAGCGCGTCTGCCGCAGCCGCGTGCGCAGGTCGTCGAGGTCGGCTTCGGGGACCTCGATCCGGAACGGGGTGATCACGCCGGCACGTAGATCAGCCGGACGACGCCGTTGCCGAACGTCGCGGACTTCTTCAGCTCCAGCGGGAACGACGGCCCTTCTTCGGGGAACAGCCGTTTTCCCCGGCCCACGACGACCGGGTACAGCAGCAGGTTGAGCTCGTCGACCAGCCCTTCGGCGAGCAGCCACCGCACGGTCGTCGGGCTGCCGCTGGTCATGATGTCCCCGCCCGGCCCGGCCTTCAGCGTCCGGACCGCCTCGGCCGGGTCGCCGGTGAGCAACGTCGAGTTGTTCCAGCCGACTTCGGACAAAGTCGACGAAAGCACGTATTTGCGCACGCTGTTCATGAATTCGGCGCCTTCGTCGTCCTCGACGGTCCGGCCGGGCCACGCCTCGGCGAACCCTTCGTAGGTGACGCGCCCGAGCAGCATCGCGTCGGCGGCAGCCAGCCCGCTGCCGACCGCCTGGCCGATTTCGTCGCTCCAGTACCGCAACGACCACTTGTCCGGCGCTTCGACCACGCCGTCCAGCGAGATGAACAGGTTCGAAACGATCTTGCGCATGGACCCCCCTCGGTGCGGGGTTCCACTATAAACCCGGCGAAGTGTCAGGACCGTCCACTCGCGACGGTCTCGCTGTCCGCCGCCGCCCGGGCCCGTTCCTCCTCCGTCACGGGTTCCAGGCGCGCCGGGACGTCCTTGTGGTGCGGCGTACCGGCGATCGGGTCGCGGTCCAGCGCGTCGGTCAGGAGGTTGATCCGCGGGCCGCTGACCACCCGGCGGCCGTGGGCGTCCGGGTGGGCCATGCCGTAGCCGTGCGGCAGCGCGAGCTGGCCCGGCCGCAGCGCGGGGTCGGCCTCGGCGCGGACGACCACCCGGCCCGCCGACGTCACCACGGCCACCCAGTCCCCCGGTGCGGCGCCGATCGACGCCAGCTCTTCGGGACGCGCGCGCAGGGCGCCGTCCGGATCCGTGCGGCGCCAGCGCGGGTCACGCAGGATCTGGTTCGCGTTGTGCGCCCGCCGTTGCCCGTTGATCAGCGAAAACGGGTACGCCGGGTCGGTCCGCTCGGCGGCCGGGTCCAGCGCGGCCAGCCAGTCCAGCAGTTCCGGCACGGCCAGCTGGACGCGGTCGCGGCGCAGGAGGGTCCACACCTCGTCCTGCTCGTGCGCCGAAAACGGCGTCGGGCCGGCCAGGACGCGGTCGAAGAGCTCTTCGCCGAGCCGCGCGCCGGTGGCGGAGCTGCCCAGCGCGCGCTGCACCGGCACGGTCATCGTCCGCGCCGCGCGGTGGCAGCCCGCCCACAGCGGCGCGATCGACGCGGCGCCGTCGGGCAGCGACGCGCCCAGCGTGCGGTAGAGCAGCACCGGCAGGATCGCCGCACGCTCCGGCATCGCCTGGACCAGGGCGCCGAGGCCCGCCTGCAGGTCCGTGCGCGGTCCCGCGGCCAGCTCGGCGAGGACGTCGGACGGCGGCAGCACGCCGAGCGCGTCGAACAGCCGCGCGTAGATCTCGGCTTCGACGAGCGTGCCCGGCAGCGGGTCCAGCAGCGGCCGCCGCAGCTGGAAGTAGTTCGTCGGCCACTCGAAGGTGAAGAGCGTGAACTCCCACTTCTCGTGCTGGGACGCCGCGGGCAGCACGTAGTCGGCCAGCGCGGCCGTCTCGGTGTAGGCGACGTCGACGACCACGGACAGCTCCGCGGCCTCCAGCGCGCGTTCGACGTCCCGCGTCCCGGCGAAGGTGTTGGCCGGGTTCGACGACTCGACCCAGACCGCGCGGACGCGGTTCGGGTGGTCGGCGAGGATCTCTTCGGCGAGGGTGTTGGCCGGCAGCAGGCCACCGATGTACTCGAAGCCGGTGATCTCGGAGCGCTGCCCGGTCGTCGCGCCCCACAGCGGCAGCAGCCACGAGTGCAGGTTGTTCGTGCCGCGCCTGCCGAAGTGCCCGGTGAGCAGGTACAGCAGCTTCTCGAGGTAGCTGTTGAGCGTCGAGTGCCTGCCCTGCTGGATGCCCAGCTCGACGCGGACGGTCATCGCCTCGGCCGCGAGGATCAGCTCGACCGCGCGCTCGACGTCCACACGGGACACCTCGGCGTGCGCGATCCATTCGTCAACCGGCACTTTCGCCAGCACGGCGGCGACCTCGTCGAAGCCTTCGGTGCGTTCGGCGAGGAACCGCTCGTCCGCGCCGCCGCGTTCGAGCAGCAGCGCCAGGATCGCGCCCAGCAGGTACGCGTCGGTGCCCGGGCGCAGCGAGAGGTGCAGGTCGGCCAGTTCCGCGGTCTCGGTGCGCCGCGGGTCGATCACGATCATCCGGCGGTCCGGGTCGTTCTTGAGCGTGTTGAGCGCGTGCCGGGCGTTGTTGAAGCCGTGCGCCTGCCAGGGGTTGCAGCCGAGCACGACCAGCAGGTCGCAGTGCTCGACGTCCTCGGCGGTGTGCACGAGCGTCGAGCCGAACAGGTGCCCGTTGACCCAGAAGTCGCCGGTCTTCTCCTGCGAAAGCGCGTTGAAGTGCCGCGTGGAGTTCATCCACTTCAGCAGCGACGCGCCGTACGCGCCGCCGGAGTGGTTGCCCTGGCCACCGCCGCCGACGTAGGCGAACGAGCCAGGCCGCCCGGCCGCGGTGTCGGCGTCGCGGATCGCGTGCAGCTTCGCGGCGATTTCGGTGAGCGCGGTGTCCCAGCCGATCGGCTCGTGCGTGCCATCGGGTCGGCGGCGCAACGGCGTCGTCAGGCGGTCTTCGTGGTCGCCGTAGAAGGTCAGGCGCTGGGCCTTCTGGCAGAGGTAGCCGCCGGAGCGGGGGTGCGCCTTGTCGCCGCGGACGCGGGTGATCTTCCGGCCGTCGAGCTGCACCTCCAGCCCGCAGTTGAGATAGCAGAGGCTGCACGCGGTGCGGTGCCACTCGCCGGTCATATCAGCTCCAATGCGCGACCGAGCGTCGTGAGACGCGCGTCGAGGGTTTCGCCGGCCGGGTAGAGCCGGACGGTGTCGATGCCGGTGTCGCGCCACACGCGCAGGCGGTCGCGCACCATCTCTTCGGTGCCGATCAGCGTCGTGCCCAGCACCATTTCGTCGGTGACGAGCGCGGCGGCGCCGTCCCGGTCACCGGCCTGCCAGCGCTCGCGGACCTCGGCGGCGACGTCCGCCCAGCCCTGGCGGCTGTAGGCGTCGTTGTAGAAGTTCGTGCCGGCCGAGCCCATCCCGCCGAGGCTGAAGGCGAGCTCCTTCTTGCGGCTGCCGACCAGGGTGCGCAGCTCGTCTTCGTTGTCGGCGAAGGCGACTTCGGCGCCCTGGCAGACGTCGATGTCTTCGCGCTGCCTGCCCGCCTTCGCGAGTCCGGCGTCGAGGTGGGTGAAGTACGCGTCGGCGCCTTCGGGCACGAAGCTGGTGCCGAGCCAGCCGTCGGCGACCTCGCCGGTGAGCTCCAGGAGCTTCGGCGACAGCGTCGCGAGGTAGATCGGGATGTCCGGGTTCGGCGCGGTGGACAGCCGCATCGGGCGGCCCTCGCCGGGCAGCGGGATCTCGAACGCCTTGCCGGAGAAGGAGATCTTCTCCCCCGCGAACGCCTGGCGGACGATTTCGACGGTCTCGCGCATGCGCGTCAGCGGCTTCGCGAACGGGACGCCGTGCAGGCCTTCGATCACCTGCGGCCCGGACGGGCCGAGCCCGAGCGCGAACCGGCCACCGGACAGGTCGGCGAGGGTGAGGGCGGCCTGCGCGATGGCGACCGGCGTGCGCGTGCCCAGCTGGATGATGCCGGAGCCGAGCCGGATCCGGTCGGTGCGCGCGGCGAGGTAGCCGAGCGCGGACGGCGCGTCCGAGCCCCAGGCTTCGGCCACCCAGCAGACGTCGAGGCCGAGTTTCTCCGCCTCGAGCACGAAGTCCAGCGTGGTGCGGGTGTCCTTCGAGAACTCGACGGTCGTCGCGGTCTTCATCGCGCTTCGATCCGGGCCTTGATCACGGCGAGGTTGCCCTGCATCGCCGTCTCGAACTCCCGCATGCGGACGAAGACGATCTTCTCTTCCTTCTCCGGCATCCGGTCGATGGCGAACGACAGCCCGGACCGGCCCGGCCCCATCCGCATCCACTGGGTCAGGACCGTGCCGCCCCTTTCGGGCTCGAGCGTGAACTTCCAGACGGCGCTGGGCTCGTCGGGATCCTGCACGGCCCACGCGAACACGCGTGGCGCTTCGCACTCCACCACGTACGAGGTGGTCTCCCACTCGCCGAACGCGTCGTGCTTGCTGCGGCCGAGGAACTTGCGGCCTTCTTCGCACCACTCGACGAACTGGAGTTCCGGGCTCAGCTCGGGCATCAGCGAGATGTCCGAGACCACCGGCCAGACGTCCTCGGGCGCGGCGTCGATCCAGGTCCACACCTCGGCCGTCGGCAGGTCGGCGTACCGCGCACCCGTCCACTCCATCGTGGTCGCCTTTCTCCCGTTTGACCACGATAGTTGCGTAGATAGACTGACCCTGTCAATCACTCCTGCCGGGCGAAGCGCTCCTCGACGTCCGGACGCTGCGCCAGCCGCGCCGGGAAACCGGGACCGCGCCGCATCCGCGTGTCGTCCGGCGTCAGCGGTTCCCGGCAGCCGGCACAGACGATTTCGGCGTGCGTGTCGTGCCCGCAGGCAAGGTGGTGGACGGTGATCGGCGGGCCGGCTTCGGTGGCCAGCCACTTGTCGCCCCAGCGGGTCATGGCGAGCAGGACCGGGTAGAAGTCGCGGCCCTTTTCGGTGAGGACGTAGTCGTAGCGCACCGGCTCGGTCTGGTAGGGAACCTTCTCCAGCAACCCCTCGTCGACCAGCCGTTTGAGCCGGTCGGCGAGGGTGTTGCGCGCAATGCCGAGCGCCTGCTGGAACTCGTCGAAGCGGCGCACACCGTAGAAGGCATCCCGCAGCACCAGCGGCGTCCACCAGTCACCGAGCAGGTCCATGGTGCGCGCAATAGAGCACGGCCACTGCGCGAACGATGTCCGTTTCATGCGGCCGAGAGTACGCCGTTCCGTCGGAAGACTCAGCAGGTCAGCCTGGACAAGGCTGGGTTGTACACAGTTTGGCCGGGGTGTGGACAACCTGGGCCGCGGCGGGCCTGGCTCCCGATTTTTGTCGGGGCGCCTCGATACGCTGGAAGCGGGGGCAGCCCCCAGGGAGGGCGGGCCGCGCCTTTCCTGGAAGTCGGCGTTTTCTCGCCACACAAAGCCGATGACCGTCGTCTGCCTTGTCCTCGTCGCGTCCGGCCCAGACCGCCGTCTGTTCAGCCGGAGGTCGGCCCCGCGAGATTCGACCGCGCACCAGCCGGCGAGCTCGGTTGCCCACATTCCGGACGGGCTGTGGACAACCGGGCCGCCGGCGGGCCTAGACGAGTGATGCGTAACTCGGTCAGTGGTCGTAGGCGGTCAGGGACCGGGTGGTGGGTTGGCCGGTGGCGCGGTTGTGCCAGATGGCGGCGGTGAGGGCCAGGAGGCGTTGGGCGATGCGGACTCCGACGCCTTCGATGGTGCGGCCGCCGTGCTGTTCGAGGTTGAGCTGGCCTTTGAGGGTGTCGTTGACCGACTCGATGAGCTGGCGGATGGACTTCAGCAGCGGTTCGCCGGGGTGGGGCGGCGGTTGCGGTAGGACGGCCGGATCAGCCGGACCCCGCGTTCGGTGAGGTAGTGGTCGAGCTCGCGGGAGACGTAGCCCTTGTCGGCGATGATCAGCAGGCCGGGGCGGCCGGTGAGCAGGTGGGGTTCGTGGTCGCAGATGGCCATGAGCACCTGCCGCTCGTCGACCTTCGGGTCGGCCAGGGCCCAGGCGATGGGGAGTCCGGCCGGGGTGCAGACCAGATGCAGCCGCAGTCCCCAGAACCAGCGCGAGTGTGAGCGGCAGAAGCCGTACTTGGCCCACCCGGCCAGCTCCGAACGCTTGACCGTCGGCCGGGATCGGCCGCACTCGACCGGGGTGGAGTCGACGATCCAGGTGGTGTCGGTCCACAAGTCCGTGTCCGCCGCCAGCCAGCGCACTACGTGCTTGACCAGCGGTAACGCGGCGCGCAGGCGGCGGTTGTAGCCGGATTGGCCGGGTAGGTAGCGGAACGCGCCGGGCATCCGGGCGGGCAGGAACCGCAGCCAGCGGGCCTCGGAGGTGAACCCCAGCAGCGCCTGGGCCACGGCCAGGGTCACCAGCTCGGCGTCGGTCAGCTTCGGTGGTCTACCCGTCCGCCGCCGGCCTGCGAGGTGGTCGTCGATCTTGACGTAGAGTGCGGTGAGATTTCCGTCGGAGCGCCCCGATACGCTGGAAGCGGGGGCAGCCCCCAGGGAGGGCGGGCCGCGCGCGTTCCCGGCGTCAGACGAGGTGCCCGGTGGTCACCTCGACGTGATCAGGGACGTCATCGTGCACGTCGCCGACCGAGAGCGTCCCCGCCGGCTCGACGAGCAGCACGCTCGCACCCGCCTTCGACGACGGCTTGTGGGACGTGCCCTTCGGAACCACGAACACCTGTCCGCGGCCGAGCGTGACGACGCGTTCGTCCGGGTCGCGCAGGCCGATCTCGATCTCGCCGTCCAGGACGAGGAAGAACTCGTCGGTGTGCTCGTGGACGTGCCAGACGTGCTCGCCGTCGAACCGGGCGAGGCGGATGTCGTAGTCGTTGACGCGGGTGACGATGCGCGGGCTCCAGGCGGCGTCGAAGCTCGCGAGGACTTCGTTGAGGTCGATCGGATTCATGCGTCCCATGCTCGACCTGGCGTTTCCCCGGCGCGAGTGCTAGGAATCGCACATGCCGCAAGAATTCTCGCACCGGGTGGTCGCGATCGTCACCGAGGAGTCGAACCCGTTCGAGCTGGGCGTGGCGACCGAGCTGTTCGGCCTCCGCCGCCCCGAACTCGACCGGCCCTGGTACGACTTCACGCTCTGCGCGGCGACGCCCGCGGTCCGGATGAACCTCGGCATGTTCACCCTGTCCGACGTCGCCGGCCTCGAGGCGGCCGACGCGGCGGACACGCTGATCGTCCCGGCCCGCCCGAACACGGGCGTCCCGACGGACCCGGCGATCATCGCGGCGATCCGCCGGGCCGCCGACCGCGGCGCCCGCCTGGTCAGCTTCTGCACCGGGGCGCTCGCCCTCGCCGAAGCGGGCGTGCTCGACGGCAAGCGCGCGACCACCCACTGGCAGTGGGCCGCTTCCCTGGCGGCGCGGTTCCCGCGGGTGCACTGGGAACCGGAGGTGCTGTTCATCGACGAGGGCAACGTCCTCACGGCGGCGGGCAGCGCGGCCTCGCTCGACCTCGGCCTGCACATCATCCACCGCGACCACGGCGCCGAGGTCGTCAACGCGGTCAGCCGCCGCCTGGTGTTCACCGGCCACCGCGACGGCGGCCAGCGCCAGTTCATCGCCCGCCCGGTACCGGCGGTCCCGGAGACGTCGCTGGCGCCGGTCCTGGCGTGGGCGTTGGAGCGCCTGGACCAGCCCCTGACGGTGCCGGACCTGGCCGCACGGGCGGCCACCAGCCCGGCGACGCTGCACCGGAAGTTCCGCGCGGAGCTGGGAACAACACCGTTGGCATGGCTGACGACGGAGCGGGTGAGCCTGGCGTGCCGCTTGATCGAGCGCGGCGAGCTGAGGCTGGACCGAGTGGCGGCTTCGAGCGGCTTCGGAACAGCAGCGAACCTGCGAGCGCAGCTGCGGCGCCACACCGGCCTCAGCCCAAGCGCTTATCGCCGCCGCTTCGGCCCGGCGGCGTGATGATGCCGCCGTACCGGAAGATGTCGCTGCACCTCGAGACCGAGCGGCTGACACTGCGCCCGTGGGCCGAGCAGGACGCCGATCGGCTGCGCGCCCTGCACGCCGAGCGCGGCACCGGGATGCCCACCGCCGAGCACATCCGGACTGTCATCGCGAAGCAGCTGGCCGCGCCGGCGGAAACGGGGATCTCGCTGTTGCCCGTCCAGCGCCGCCGCGAAGGTGACTTCATCGGCTACTGCGGGTTGATCGTCGGCCGCGCCACCCTCGACGAACCGGAGATCGCGTACGAGTTGTTCCGGCACGCGCACGGGCGCGGCTACGCCGCGGGGAACGCACCGTCGTTGCGCGTTCTGGAAAAACTCGGATTCACGCGGCACCACATCTCCACCGAGCCCTCCGGCGAAGTGGTGTAGCTGACCCGTTCGCTGCGGTGACCACTCAAGCCAGCGGAGCGAGCGCCTCCCCCAGCGCGGCCTGCTGCAGCCGGGCCGGGTAGGTCGGCGGGTCCGCCGCGGCCAGGACGTTCAGCCCCTCCACCAGCGCCACCAGGCTCTTCGTCGTCAGCTCGAGCCGCTCGTCCGTCCACTCAGGACGACAGGCCGCCACCAGGCGGCGCACGCGGGCGAGGAACGAACGGTTCGCCGCGCGGTGGCGCTCGGCCAGGTCGTCGTCGGCCAGTGCCGCGGCCAGGAAGCCCACCCAGACCCGGGATTCCTCGTGGTGGCCGTGCGGGAGGTCCACCGCCTGGCCGAGCACCGCCGCGAGTGCGTCGAACGGCTGGGTGCACGCCGCCTCCGCCGCGTCCGCGCGCACCGCCGTGCGCTCGTACAGCAGGTCGCGTGCGTGCCGCAGCAACGCCTTCTTCGTCGGGAACGCGTGCATCACCAGGCCCGTCGTGCAGCCGGCGCGCTCGGCGACCGCGCGCAGCGTCAGCCCCGGCAGGCCGTCGTCGGCGAGGACCTGCCACGTCGCGTTCGAGAGCAGCTCTCGTTGCGCCTGCACGTCACGCTGCTTGGGCATGGTCGGGAAGCGTAACAGATGCTACGGTAACGTCTGTTACGGAAAGAAGGGGTTCGCCTGATGATCGACTGCACGCTCACGGTCACCCCGGTGGCGTGGGACGATGCCGACGCCGTCCGCCTGCGGGAAGCCCAGCGGATCGAGCTCGACGCCCGCTACGGCACCGACGACCACGAACCGGGCGCCGTCCCCACCGCCGAGAGCGTCGCGGTGTTCCTGGTCGCGCGCGACGCCGGCGGCACCGCCGTGGGCTGCGGCGGACTGCGGCCGCTCGGACCCGGTTCGGGCGAGGTCAAGCGCATGTACGTCGAGCCGTCGGCCCGCGGCACCGGCGTCGCGACCGCCCTGCTGCGCGCCCTCGAAGACCACGCGAAGAGCCTCGGCATCACGCGGCTGCTACTGGAAACCGGCACCGGCCAGCCGGACGCCATCCGCTTCTACCAGCGCGAAGGCTACGAACCGATCGAGGCGTACGGGCCGTACCGCGGCGAACCCCTTTCGCGCTGCTTCGCCCGGGATCTGTGACCGGTTTCCCGATAGCCGGACTGGGTCCGGACCGTTTTGTCCACTTCGGACCGCTTGGCCGACCCGACGGCGGTGCAAGTCACCGGCAGCACGTACTGAAATGAACGTGCATCCGCACGTCGATTGTGCACGCGCTTTCCGCGATCTTCGGGAAATGGTTGCTGTCAACCAAAACCACCGGTAAGTTGGCGGACCCCCGGTGCCCAGCCATCGGTCACCGGGTTCGCGCTGCTCGGCGAAGCGGGGAGGCTCCCGCCGAGAATGCGCTTACCGGCGGTAGGGGTCGCCGCCGGGTGCAGGAGGGAACAGTGCCTTGGTGTTGCGGGGAACGGTCATGGCCGAGCACGTGACCGAGCCGTACGTGGTCGGCCTGGAAGCCATCGCGGGTGAGCTGCTACGCGGCAAGTGGTGTGTCTACCTGCACGAATGGCTCGGCGACGACCTCGATCTCCCCGGCTGGCAGGCCGAGGTCGCGGCCAACGCCGAGCACTCCGGCGTCGAGGTCTGCTTCATCGAAATCCCGCGCAAGGACATGACACTGGTGGCGAACGTGCGCGCGCTGCCCAGCTTCGAGCAGGTCACCGAGTCCGTGGCCGCCCTCGAGCACTACCGGGGTCTCAAGGCGGGCAGCCGGAGCGTCGTCAGCCGCCGCTCAGGCCACTGACACGAGCGCGATCGCCGCACCCGCGCCGAGCGGCACTGCGCCGGAGCGAGCTTGACCTCGACTATCGTCGAGCTTTTACCGTCGGCAGCATGACCGATCTCCGCACGGACCTGCCGCCGATCCCGCGCACCGTCTGGCTCGCCTCCGGTGTGATGGCGCTCGGCGGTTTCCTGGGCAACATGGACGCCTCGATCGTGGCCGTCGGGCTCGAATCGATGCGGCACAGCCTCGGCGTCGAGCTCGTCGCGATCCAGTGGGTCGCCACGGCGTACCTGCTGGGCCTTTCGGCCGCGCTCCCGCTCACGCCGTGGCTCGGCCGCAAGTACGGCGCCGGACGGCTGTGGCTCGGCGCGCTGACCGCGTTCCTGCTCACGTCGGTGGCGTGCGCGCTCGCCCCCGACGCCGGCACGCTGATCGGTTTCCGTGCCGTGCAAGGCATGGCGGCCGGCGTCATGGTCACCGCCGGGCAGACCGTGATCGGGCTGGCCGTCGGCCCGGAACGGCTGGGCCGCACCATGGGCACGCTGGCGCTCGCGGTCGGGCTCGCGCCGGTGGTCGGGCCGAGCGTCGGCGGGTTCCTGCTCGCGCACTTCTCCTGGCCGGTGCTGTTCTGGCTGAACCTCCCGATCGGGCTGCTCGCCTTCGGCCTGGCCTTGCGCTACGTGCCGCGCGGCGACCGGCAGCAGCCGCCGCCGATGGACTGGCGCGGCCTGGCCATGGTGTCGCTCGGCCTGCCGCTGCTGGTGTACGCGCTCACCGAGCTCGGCACGCCCGGTTCACTCACCATCGCACTCGCCGCCGTCGGCGCCGCCGCGATGGGCCTGTTCACCTGGTGGTCGCTGCGTATGCCCCACCCGGTGCTGCAGCTGCGGCTCGCCGCGCGGCCGGTCATGGGTTCCGCACTCGCGGCCGTGCTGCTCGGCGGCGCCGGGATGTTCGGCGCCGTCCTGCTGCTCCCGCTGTGGTTCCAGATCCGGCTCGGCGCCGGGACCGCCGAGTCCGGCGTCCTGCTCGCGCCGATGGGGCTGGCCACGGCGGTGTTCGTGTTCGTGGCCGGACGGCTGACCGACCGCCACGGCGGCGGCACCGTCGCGCTCACCGGGTCGCTCGTGGTGCTCGCGAGCACGGTGCCGCTCCCGTGGCTCGGCCCGGACTCGCCGATGTGGCTGGTCCAGGCCCTCCTGCTGGTCCGCGGCGCCGGACTCGGGCTGTCGGTCATCCCCGCGTCGACGGCGGCGTACGCGTCGGTCGACGCCGCCGAGCTGGGCCACGCCACCGCGCTGGTGAACATCGTGCTGCGCGTGGGCGGGGCGCTCGGCGGCGCGCTGTGCGTCATCGTGCTGTCGCAGGGCCTGCACACCGGTCCGGCCACCGGGTTCGGCTGGGCGTTCGGCGTGCTGGCCGTGCTGTGCGTGCTGAGCACGGCGACCGCGACCTGGGTCCGGCGGGCCGAGCGGCTGTCCGCAATGGACCGGAAGGCCTGATTCACCAGGGAAGCTGGCGCCTCCACCGGATCGGTGATTTATTGGAACCGATCATGCACTGTCGGTGAGGGGAAGGACTGGCATGACGGGGGTAAGCAAGCGGGTACTGACGGCCGTGGCCGTCAGCGCGGTACTGGGGAGCCTGCTGACGGCAACGCCGGCTTCGGCAGCGGAGTCCGTCGACTGGCAGCCGTGCGCCGACGCGCCCGGCGTCGACTGCGGCACGGTGACCGTGCCGCTCGACTGGGCGCACCCGGACCAGGGCACGGCGACCATCGCGCTCGCCCGGCGCAAGGCCACGAATCCCCAGGCCCGGATCGGCTCGGTCCTGATGGACCCAGGCGGCCCCGGCGGGTCGGGCACGGAGGAGGTCAAGGCGGGCTGGTCGCTCTCGGCCGCGATCACCGAGCGCTTCGACACCGTGGGCTTCGACCCGCGCGGCGTCGGCGCCAGCACCCGGATCAACTGCGGGCTCAGCGAGCTCATCGCCGACCACCCGCAGGTACCGCGCAACCAGGCCGAGTTCGAGCAGCTCGCGGAGTACAACCGGAAGCTCGGCGAGAGCTGCACCCGGATCACGGGCCCGCTGGCGCAGTTCGGCGACGCCAAGAGCGTCGCACGGGACATGGACGTCATCCGCGAAGCGCTCGGCGAGCGGAAGCTGACTTATTACGGCGTCTCCTACGGCACGCTGATGGGCCAGCAGTACGCGGAACTGTTCCCGGACAAGGTCCGTGCGCTCGTGCTGGACAGCAACATGGACCATTCGCAGTTCACCGCCTGGGAGTTCATCAAGAGCGAAACCCGGTCGCTGCAGGCGGGGTTCGGCGAGTTCGCCGCCTGGTGCGACCGGACGCCGAGCTGCGCGCTGCACGGGCGGGACGTCTCCGAGGTGACGCGTGACCTGCAGGACAAGGCCGCGCGCGGCGAGCTGACAGACCCGCGAAGCGGCGAGCCGGTCACGCCGCTGACGCTCGCCTCGATCATCCAGAGCAACTTCTACGGCCCGAGCTGGGATCGGCTCGCGTCGGTGCTCAAGTCCTTCGCGGACGGCACCGGCGCTTCGGCGCGGCTGCGTGCGGACATCCCGGTCAACTACGTCATCCCCAGCGTGTTCTGCGACGACTGGCGCCTGCCCGTGCACAACTTCGCCGAACTCGAGGCCTACCGCCGCGCGGCCGCGGTGCTCGCCCCGGACGTCAAGATCAACCCGCTGGGCTGGGCGTCGGTCACCGGCTGCATCGGCTGGCCGAACCGCACCAGCAACACGCAGCACCCGCTGCAGGTGCACGGCGCGCCCCCGCTGCTGATGCTGAGCAGCCGGCACGACCCGGCGACGCCGTACGCGTGGTCGCAGACGGCGGCCCGGCAGAGCGGAAGCACGCTGCTGACGTACGACGGCTGGGGCCACGGCGCGTACTTCAAGAAGAGCACGTGCGTGACCAAGGCGACCGACGATTATCTGATCACCGGGAAGCTCCCGGCTGCGGGCACGCACTGTCCCGCGGTCGAGCCGGGGTCGGCCAACGCGCTGCTCGCCGGCCCGAAACCGCCGTCGACGATCGGTTCCTGACGGATCCTTCGCGTGGCAGAATCACTTCTGCCACGCGAAGGGAGCCGGTCATGGGGTTCAGGCGTTTCCTCTTCGGCGGTGCGGTGGTGCTGGCCCTGACGTCACTGACCGCGGCACCGGCCTCGGCGACCGGCTACCACGGCCGCTACCTGGCACTGGGTGACTCCGTGGCGTTCGGCTACCGGCCGGCCGCGGTCACGCCGCGCACCGACTACCTCGACGCGGCCAACTTCCGCGGGTACGCGGAGAAGTACGCGGCACTTCGCAGCCTCCGGCTGGCGAACGCGTCGTGCCCCGGAGAGACGACGGCCAGCATGCTCACCCCCGGCGCGCAGAGCAACGGCTGCGAGAACTCGCTGGGGTCGCCGATCGGGTACCGGACGAATTTTCCGCTGCACGTGGCGTATCCGGGCACCCAGGTCGAGTACGCCGTGGCGTACCTGCGGGCCCACCCGGACACCCGGCTCGTGACGATCACCGTCGGCGCCAACGACATGTTCCTGTGCCAGAACACCACACCGGACCACTGCACCAGTTCGTTCCCGGCGGCTCTTCGCCAGGTGGAGACTCGGCTTTCGGCGGTTCTCGGTGCCTTGCGGGCGCACTACCGCGGGTCAATTGTCCTTGTGTCGTACTACTCTCTTGATTACCGGGACGCCACGCAGGTTTCGCAGGTTCGGGCTCTCGATTCGGCGTTGGGCCAGGTCGCCCGGCGGTATCGGGGTGCGGTCGCCGACGGGTTCACGGCATTTCGGTTGGCATCACTGGGTTCCGGCGGGGATCCGTGTGCTGCCGGCTTGCTGATCGCGTTGCCCGGCGGGGGCTGCGACGTTCACCCTTCGCCTGCCGGGCACCGGGTTCTGGCATCGGCGCTCGCTTTTGCCCACTGAGCACAGGCGCGAATCAGCGTCGGGCGATGCTCCTCGCGGCCGGGACCCCCTTACCTCGGCCTGCGCCGCCAAAGTCCGGTGACGACCGCGAGCGCACGAGACCTCGGCGACGGGACCCGCACCTCGGCCTCCGGGCCGATGCGGCGGCGCATCCGGTACGCCAGCTCGAGCACTTCCAGGTCCTCCGGGCGGCGTCGGCCGCGCACGTCCGGCCGCAGCATCAGCTCGCTCACCGTGACGGGTCTGCCAGTGGCACGGTGCGCCGGGCGCGCCATCAGAACCTCCGCTGCTCTCGCCGATCGAGGTCCCGATTCTATGAATTCGATTCGGGTTCGTCACCTTACTCGTGAGTTGTGTCCGGTGCGTGTCCCCTGCGCGTTAGCCTCGGTCCATGATCACCATTGGGGGCCTCACCGAAAACGACCGCGCGGCCTGGGAAAACCTGTTCGCCGGCTACAACACGTTCTACGGCAGAACCCTCGCGCCGGAACTCGTGGACCGGGCGTGGCGGGAGTTCGCGCGCGGCGAGCGGATGCACGCTCTCGGCGCGCGGGCCGACGGCGCGCTCGTCGGCATCGTCCACTTCTTCACGCACGTCAGCACCACTTCCGCCGACGTCTGCTACCTGCAAGACCTCTTCACCGACGCCGAGGCTCGCGGACAGGGCGTCGGGCGCGCACTCATCGAAGCCGTGGCCGACTGGGCACGGGCGCAGGGCTGCGTGCGTGTCTACTGGCACACCCAGACCTCGAACACGACTGCCCGGCGGCTCTACGACCAGGTCGCGCTCGACAAGGGCTTCATGCAGTACCAGATCCCGCTCGGCTCCTGACCTCAGCGGCGGTGCCGGCCTCCGCCACCACAGTGGTGCCGGCCCATGTCGGGGAAGCCGCCGGTGCGACGGGCTGCGACAGGGAAGCCCGCGGGGCGGCGGCCGCCCCAGATGGCCTGGCCGTCCGGGTTTCCCGTTCCCGGGCGGCCACGCGACCAGACCGGGATGTCCGGAATCTCGTGGCGCACCGGCGCCGCCTGCTCCGGCGGCTTCGGTTTCGCCTTCACCGACTCCTTCACCTTGTCGACGACTTTCACCGCGCGGGCCAGTTTTCCGCGCTGCACCGCCGGACTGACGGAATTCGATTCCGGGGCGTCGGCCGACTGGGCGATTCCCGCCGCCTGCGCGGGCGGCGCTACGGATTCCGGATCCGGCTGGGACGGTTGAGCCGGCTTGGCCGCGGGCACCACGACGTCCGCCGGCAGCGGCACCAGCGCCACCGCCGGGGGTTCCAGGCCGGCCGGCGTTCCGGCCCCGCCCGCGTTGTGCTGCGCCGGCATCGACACCGCCGCGCTGACCCCACCCGTCAGCGCCAGTGCCCCGGCGACCACGGACAACATGCGAAGCCGCGTCAGTGACCGCAGGACCTGCGGTTTCTCCCGGTGGCGCGCCCGCGGGAACACGACGGTGTCGTCGTCGCGGTACCGGTCGCGCGGGGCGTCGGACCGGCCCAGCAGCTCGGCGACGGTGACCTGCTCTCGGCGCGGAGCCCTACGTGCCATCAAACCCTCCACCTGGGCCGTCCGGACGGGCGGCAACGCGTCCGGACGGCCGATCATAGGAACGCTTCAAGTCCGTGTAAAGGCTTGTTCACCCGAGCCGGCCGCCACCGTCCACATGCAGCACCGAGCCGGTGACGAACGGGTTCGCCAGCAACAGCAACGTGGCCGCCGAAACGTCCGCGGGCCGGCCCACCCGGCCGGCCGGGATCGCTTCCGCGGTCCGGCGGAAGAACTCCGCCTTGGCCTCGCCGAGCCGGTCCCACGCTCCCGAATCGACGATGCCCGGAGAAATCGCGTTGACCCGGATCGGCGCCAGCTCCACGGCCAGCGCCTCGGCGAGGAATGCGACCGCGCCGTTCGTCGTCGCCATGACCGTCCGCTCCGGCGCCGGGCGCCACGCTGCGACGCCGGAGAACAGCACCATGGCGCCGCCGTCCCGGAACCGTGGCGCGAAGTGCTTCGCCAGCATCAGCGGACCGGTCACTTTGGCGTCGAAGGCCCGCCGTACCGCGTCTCGCTCCAGCGTCGCGACCGGCCCGTTCGCCGGCGCAGCGGCGAGCGAGACGACGAAGTCCATTTCGCCCACTTCGTGGGCAAGCGCTTTCAACGACGATTCTTCACCGAGATCCGCGAAAGCGGTCCGGACCCCCCGCCCCGCCAGTGCGGCCGGATTCCGGCCGGCCCGGATCACTTCCGCACCCGCCGCGGAGGCGTCCGATGCGATCTGCCGGGCGATACCCGCACCGCCACCCACGATGACCAGACGCTTTCCCTCGAACGACATTGCCATGCTCCTTTCGTCTCGCACACGGCGTTCAGCGCTCGAAGCCGCCACAACAATCCCGTCGCGATCCGAAGGTTTTCGATCGATGCGATAGAATTCGCTAATGCCTACGCTGCGCGCGCTGGAATGCCTGGTCGCGGTCCTCGACGCGGGCTCGATCACCGAAGCGGCCGCGCGGCTGCACCTGTCGCAGCCCGCCCTGTCGCACCAGATCGGTGCACTGGAACGCGAACTGGGGACGCCGGTGCTCGAACGGCTGCCCCGCGGGGTCCGGCCCACCGCGGCGGGACGGGCCGTCCTCGCCGACGCGCGGGCGGCGCTGGCCGCCGCCGAACGGGTGGTCCGGACCGGGCGCGCGGTGGCCGGCGGCGGTGAAGGCACGCTGCGGATCGCGTGCGCGGAGAGCATGACCGCCGGCCTGCTCGCCCCCGTACTGCGTGCCTGGCACCGGCACCGGCCGGAAGTGTTGATCACGCTGACCGAGACCACGAGCGCGGATGCACTGGTCGAGGCCCTGGAGACGGACGAAGCGGACGTCGCGGTCGGGCCGCGGCCGAGCCGCTGGACCGGGGCCGTCGAGGTAGTGGGGCGCGAGGAGATCGTCGTGGCGCTGGCCGCGGACCACCCGCTCGGCACCCGCGCGAGTGTCCCCATGACCGCCCTCACGGGCATTCCGGTGGTGCACTACCACCGCGACAATGGCCTCGGCGGGTGGCTCGACCAGGAGGCCGCACGGCGCGGCACGGTGCTGGAGGCGGTGATGCGGACCAAGCAGACGGCGACGGCGGCCCAGCTCGCCGCGGCGGGACTCGGCGTGGCACTGGTCCCGACCACCGCGCTCACCCGGACCTTCCCGGGCGCGTTGCGGCGGCTCAAGCCACCGCTGCACCGGGACGTCGTGACGTTCACCGCGACGCCGTCGGATTCGCTCGTCCGGCGGTTTTGTTCGGACGTGACCCATCGCGGGCTCACCGTGCCCGGTGTCCTGTCGGGCAAACTGTCCGCGGCACCCGGTTAAGCCCTGGTGAATCGGACAGATTTCCTACGAAGGTTTTGTGCCATCCAGACGAACTTCTCCCCCGAGGACAGATTTGGCTGTGTCATTCGCCAAACTTCGGTTCCATCGGATAGCTTGCTCCTACCGGTCAGTACCGGTGGGTGAGGCCGATCGAGTGAGGCGATCAGCGACAGATCGAGGGAAGCGGGGACGACCATGCCCAAGCACCGGCCACGTCGCAAGGGCGCGCGTTCGGTCCGGCGGACCGCCGCCGCGCTCGCGGGTGGGGCGCTCGTCGTGCTGCCCACGCTGACCACGGGCCTGCCCGCGCCCGTCGTCGTCGCCAATGCCGGGGACAGCCAGCCCGACCAGGCCGTCGCCGCTCCGTCGCCGCAGCAGCCGAACATCGTCATGCCGCCGATCGCGGTCGACGGCAGCCTGCCCCAGCCGCCGCTGCCCGAGCCGCTGGTCGTGCCGGGCGGGCGCGCCGGCTCCGCGGGCATCTCCGGTTCGCTCGGCATCCCGGGCAGCATGCTCAAGGCGTACAAGAACGCCGCCGACATCCTGGCCAAGGAGCAGCCCAACTGCCACCTCGACTGGGCGCTGATCGCCAGCATCGGCCGGATCGAGTCGAACCACGGCCGCGGCGGGTACGTCAACGCCCTCGGCGACACGCTGGAGCCGATCCTCGGCCCGGTGCTCAACGGTGCCGGCCCGTTCGCCGCGATCCGGGACACCGACGGCGGCAAGTACGACGGTGACGTCGTGTGGGACCGCGCGGTCGGCCCGATGCAGTTCATCCCGGGCACGTGGCGCGGCTACGCCTCCGACGGCAACGGCGACGGCGTGTCGAACCCGAACAACATCTACGACGAGGCGCTGGCCGCCGGGCGCTACCTGTGCTCGGGTGGTCTCGACCTGTCCACCGACGCCGGGCAGCGCATCGCCGTGCGCCGCTACAACAACTCGGCGTCCTACGTGAACACCGTGATGGCGTGGGCGGCGGCCTACCGCGCCGGAGTGGCCCAGCTGCCCGACAGCCAGGTGCCGATCGGCGCGCCCAACGCCCCGGACGCCGCCGCGGCCGGTGCCCCGGTCGGCCTCCCGGCCCCGCCTGCCCCGCCGGTGCCGCCGGTCACCCCGCCTCCGGGCACGACGCTGCCCGGCACGTCGACGACGCCCACCACGCCGACGTCCACGACTCCGACGTCGACCACGCCCACCTCGACCAGCCCGACGCCGACGACGCCGACGTCGACACCCACCACGCCGTCACCGACGCCGACGCCGACCAGCACCACTCCGCCGCCTTCGTCGACCGCCGCGGCCGGCTCGGAGAGCGCCCCCACCGAGACCACCTCGACCAGCCCGGCCGGGTGAGCCCGGTGGAGCCGTTCCTGGTGCACATCCGCTGCGACACCGACGGCTACACCCACGCCGTCACCGAGGACGAGTTCGCGGCGGGACGGCACGAAGGACGGTTCCGGGCGGTGTGCGGGCACGTCGTGCTGGCGGCGCCGATGATCGAGGAGCCCGGCCGGTTCGACCCGGTGTGCCGGGACATGCTCCGCGCCGGGGCCGCGCAGCCGGCCGAGGTGCCCCAGCAGGAGCGACGCCGGCTGCGGTGGCGCAGCCGGCGCTAGTCCACCAGGGCCTGGATGCCGTCGAGCATCCGGTCCAGGCCGAACTCGTACGCCGTGTCGCCCTGCGCCTTGGCGCTCTGGTCGAAGCCACCGCCGAGCCAGATGCGGTTCATCGCCGGGTGCGCGTCGACGACGAAGTAGTTCTCCCAGAACGACGAGCGCTGGTGCCACCACGCCTCGGTCGACTGGCCTGTACTGCGCTCCAGCCGGGCGTTCTCCGCGTCGAGCGCCGCGTTCGCGTCGACGTACGTGCCGATGCCGTTGGCCGCCGCGACCGCCTGCCGCGGCGGCAGGCCGAGCGCGTCCATGATCGACAGCAGGTACTCCTGGCCCGCCAGCTGGCCGGGGCCCAGCGGCGGCCGGACGCGTGAGACCTCGCACAGCCAGGGGTGATCGAGGTAGGCCTGCCGGGTGCGCTCGGCGTACAGCGCCACCTGCGCGCGCCAGTCCCCGTGCCGCGGCTCCCCCGGCCCGGGCAGCCGACGGCCGACGAGCACGTCGTCGACCATCAGGTCCACCAGCTCGGCCTTGCCGGGCACGTAGGTGTAGAGCGTCATCGTGCCGGCGCCGAGCTCCTTGGCGACGCGGTGCATCGACGCGGCGGCGAGCCCGTCGGCGTCCGCGACCGTGATCGCGGCGGCGACGATCTGCTCGATCGTCAGGGTGGGGCGGCGGCCCCTGGTCGGTTCGGCGGCGGCACCGCGGGCGCGCCAGAGCAGCGCGAGCGTCCGGTCGATGTCCTCGGCGCCACTGCGTTCGACGGTCATGCGGTCCCCTCGCTTGTCGTTCGGACATTACCCTGGAAGCAGACGGAGGGGGTGCGAGGAGATGAGCGGGCGCAAACCACCCAAGGTGTCCTTCCGCTGGTGGGTCGACCGGCAGATCGCCGAAGCCCGGGAGCGCGGCGAGTTCGACGACCTGCCCGGCACCGGCAAGCCGCTGCCGAAGCCCACCGGCAACGACGCGGCGACCGACTGGGTCCTTCGCGAAGTCCGGAAGGGCGGCCACGACACGAAGGCACTGCTGCCGCCGGCGCTCGCCCTCAAGCGCGAAGTCCAGGACCTGCCGGCGCGGCTCGCCGGAGAGCGGACCGAACGGCAGGTCCGGGACGTCGTCGAGGAGCTCAACACCCGGATCCGCCAGGCCTACCTCAACCACCACACCGGGCCGCCGCTCACGGTGGCGCTGGTGGACGTCGAAGAGGCCCTCGAAGACTGGCGGCGCTCACGAGCCGCGTCGTAGCAACGCGCGTTCCGTCGCGCTCCACGCGGTCGTGGTGAGCAGATAGATCCCCGCCGCCTGCGGCAGGACGAGCGTGGCGAGCACGGTGCCGTCGGGCAGCAGCCGCACCAGCTTCCCGCCCGGGACGCCGCCCGTGGCAGGCTGCAGGCGGACCGAGAACCACGCGACGACGGCGAGCCCGGCCGCGATCACGAACACGAGCGGGCCGCCGACGATCTTCGGGCGCCCAGCACGGCTCGCCCCGCACGACCCGCCCTCCCTGGGGGCTGCCCCCGCTTCCAGCGTATCGAGGCACCCCGACGGAAATCGGGGACCAGCCCTGCTGAAGCTCCGGTTGTCCACAGCCCCACCGAATTGTGGACAACCAGCCGGCGAGTCACCCGTCGAGTGTGGCGCGTGCGGCCGTGCTTCTCCTGCAGCGCACGGATTTCCGGCAGGAGGCGGTTCCGTTCGCCGCGGGCGGCTGACCGGGCGAGCGGGTGCAGCAGCAACCGCACCCCGGGGGTGAAGACGACGATGGCCAGCGGCGTCGAGAGCGGGCCGGTGAGGGCGTGGATCAGGTGGTACGCGCCTTCGACGGGCACGTCGAGAAAGCCGAACATGGGCAGCACTCCGCTTGAGTGAGAAGGGGTGGGGTGAGCGGAATGGCTGCGTCGAAGAGGCGCGCTGCGTGCTGCCGACGAGCAGCACGACCAGCAGACTGGCGGCGGCGAGGGAGGCGAAGGCGACCAGCGCGGTCGGGCTGACCAGCGCGGGGAATGCGAGTTCGAGCACCGTGTGCACGGCGTCCCCCTGCTTCCCCTCCAGCGTAGCAAAAACGCTAACAGCCCGATGGGCTGTAATCTGGTTCGATGAGAGGGCAACTGGTCGTCGTGCCGCTTCTGGCGGTGCTCCTGCTGTTCACCGTCCCCTGGTGGACGCTGGTGCTCGCGCCGGAGTGGGGTACCGCGGCGACGATCGCCGGCACGGCCTTGTTCGCGCTGGGACTCGTCACGATGCCGGTCGCCATGTTCCGCGGCCACTCCCGGCACCAGAGCGACGGTGCCGCCCGGCTCGGTGACTCGCTGCTCGCCGTCATCTGGGTGCTGTTCAGCTGGTCGATCCTGAGCCTGGTGCTGCGGGTCGCGCTGCTCGGCGTCGACGACCCGCTGCGGTCGCGGCTCGTCGCGGGCGTCACCGCGCTGGTCGCCGCCGGGTTGCTCGTGCACGGCAACCGCGTCGCCATGCGGGTGCCGCCGGTGAAGGCGGTCGACGTTGTCATCCCGCGGCTCGGGCCGGGGCTCGACGGCCTGCGCGTAGCCGTCCTCACCGACACCCACTTCGGGCCGATCGACCGGACGAAGTGGTCGGAACAGGTCGTCGCGGCGGTCAACGCGCTCGAGGCGGACGTCGTCTGCCACGCCGGTGACCTCGCCGACGGCGCGGTGGCCAAGCGCCGCAAGCAGGTCGACCCGCTCGGCGGCGTCCAGGCCGGGCTCGGGCGGTTCTACATCACCGGCAACCACGAGTACTTCGGCGAAGCCCAGGCGTGGCTCGACCACATGGACGGCCTCGGCTGGGACACGCTGCACAACCGCTCGACGCTGCTCGAGCGCGGCGGCGACCGGATCCTGTTCGCCGGCATCGACGACCCGACCGGCGCGGCGTCCGGCCTGCCCGGCCACGGCCCCGACCTGGCCGCGGCGCTGGCCGACCGGCCCGACGGCGTCCCGGTGGTCCTGCTCGCGCACCAGCCGAAGCAGGTGCGCGAGGCGCGCGAAGCGGGCGTCGAACTGCAGATCTCCGGGCACACGCACGGCGGGCAGATCTGGCCGTTCCACCTGCTGGTGCGGTTGGACCAGCCGACGCTGTCCGGGCTGACCCGGCACGGGCCGACCCAGCTGTACAACAGCCGCGGCACCGGGTTCTGGGGGCCGCCGTTCCGGATCTTCGCGCCCAGCGAGATCACGCTGCTGACCCTGCGTTCGGCCTGACGACCACCCCGGCTCGGCGGGGGCGGTACCTACCGACAAATTTTTTTGTCTTGACAGACGGATGCGTCGGAGGGACGCTGTCCGCATGACAACGACAATCTCCGCAGACGGCACCGAGATCGCCTACACCCGCGCCGGGTCCGGCCCCGCGCTCGTCCTCGTCGACGGCGCGATGTGCTACCGCGGCTCGTCCCCCAACGACGCGCTGGCGAAGGAGCTCGCCGCGCACTTCACCGTGTACACCTACGACCGCCGCGGCCGCGGCGAAAGCGGCGACACCGGGCCGTACGCGGTCGAGCGCGAGGTCGAGGACCTCGCCGCGATCGTCAAGGAGGCGGGCGGCGAGGTGTTCCTGTTCGGCATTTCGTCGGGCGTCGCACTGGCTCTCGAAGCGGCACCCAGCCTGCCGGTGCGCAAGCTGGCGCTGTACGAACCGCCGTTCGTCGTGGACGGCACCCGCCCCCGCGTCCCGGAGGGCTACGCGGCCCGGCTCGCCGAGGCGCTGACGGAAGGCAAGCGCGGCAAGGCGGTCAAGATGTTCATGACCGAAGGCGTCGGCCTGAGCGGGCTCATGGTGTCGGTGATGCGGATCATGCCGTTCTGGCCGAAGCTCAAGCGAGTGGCCCACACCCTCCCGTACGACACGGCGCTGGTGATCGACCACCAGACGGGCAACCCCCTGCCGGCGGCCTGGCCCGAGGTGAAGGTCCCGGCACTGGCGATCGACGGCGGCCGCAGCCCGGACTGGATGCGCAACGGCGTGGCATCGCTGGCGAAGGTGCTGCCGTCGGCGGAGTACCGGACGCTGCCGGGCCAGACCCACATCGTGAAGGCGCCCGCACTGGCACCGGTGTTGAAGGAGTTCTTCCTCGCTTAGACGGCAATCGTCCGGGAAGGGCGGAAGCGCCGGAGCTCGTCACAACTCCCTTGCCTGAACGATCACCGACCGGGCAGGGTGCAGGCGTGCCCACCCGCGCCCTGGTCTTCGACTTCGACGGCACGCTCGCCGACACCGAATCCGCCGTCCTGCGGTCGTGGCAGGAGGTCTTCCGCGAGCACGGCACGGAGCTGCCGATGGAGGCCTGGTACGCCGTCATCGGCACGCAGCACACCACGGCCGCCATGTTCGCCCTGCTCGCCGAGCACGCCCCCGGGATCGATCCGGAAGCCCTGCGGCCCAGGACGCGGGCCCACGTCCTGAAGCTCCTCGAAGACCTCGGCCCGCGCGATGGCGTCCGAAACTACCTCGAGACCGCCCAGCAGCACGGCCTCAAGCTGGCCGTCGCCTCCAGCTCGTCCGGGGCGTGGGTGAACCCGCACCTCGAACGGCTCGGCATCGACCACTACTTCGACGCCGTCCTCACCGGCGACCGGCACAAGGCCAAGCCCGACCCCGACCTCTACCTCGCCGCGCTCGACGCACTCGGAGCAGAAGCAACCGACGCCATCGCCTTCGAAGACACCCCGCACGGCGTCACCGCCGCCAAGGCCGCCGGGCTCACCTGCGTTGCCGTGCCGAACGCCATCACCGCGAGCCTCGACTTCGGGCAGGCCGACGTCGTGCTGCCGTCCTTCACGGCGAAGCCGCTCGAAGCCCTGCTCAGCCGCTGACCAGGGCCAGGAGCCGGTCCAGGAACGGCAGCTGGCCCTTCAGCAGTTTCTCCCGGGCAGCCTGCACCGAGAACCACTCGACCCGGTCCACCTCGGGGAACTCCCGCTGACGACCCGAGCGCGGTGGCCACTCCATGGTGAACGTCCCGGGCACCACCGCCACCGGGTCCAGGTCGGCCTCGACCGCCCACGCCGTGACGACCTTGCCGCCCGACTGCTTCACCTCACCCAGCGGGACGTACTCGCCGGCGGGCGCGGGCAGGCCCAGCTCCTCCTCGAACTCGCGCCGGGCCGCCTTCTCGGGCGGCTCGTCCGGGTCGAGCTCGCCCTTGGGCAGCGACCACGCGGCCGCGTCCTTCTTCGCCCAGAACGGCCCGCCCATGTGCCCGAGGAGCACCTCGACGTCGTCGCCGCGGCCTCGGTAGAGCAGGAGCCCGGCACTCTGTTTGCCCGCCATGGAGAAATTCTCCCAAGATTTTTCCGCGGAGGTGTCGAAACCCGCCGGGGCCCGATCGACGCGTTGGCAGAAGGCAAGGGAAACCCCAGGGAAGGAACCCACCATGACCGCCACCACCGTCCGCGACAGCCAGACCGCCACCCCGGCCAGGACCCAGGTCACCGGCCTCGTGGTCGGCGCGAGCCGGATCGTGATCTCGTTCCTGTTCGGCTGCCACGGCCTGCAGGGATTCGGCTTCTTCGGCGGGATCGACGGCCAGGGCGGCGGCGTCCCGTTCGGCTCGTTCCCCGGCTGGTGGGGCAGCGTGCTCGAGCTCGTGGGCGCGGTGCTGCTGCTCGTCGGGCTCGCCAGCCGGCCGGTCGCGATCCTGCTCTCCGGCGTGATGGCCTACGCCTACTTCACCGTGCACGCCCCGACGGGCCTGCTCCCGCTGCAGAACATGGGCGAGCCCGCCGCGGTCTACTCGTGGATCTTCCTGCTGTTCGCCGCGATCGGCCCGGGCCGCCTCGCGCTCGACAACCTCATCAAGCGACGCTGAGGCGCAAAGCGCGGTCCTGTGAACCTCATTCAGCCGTCGGCCGGCGCAAGGGCCACTACTTGCGGCGCGTTGCGGTCCGTAGCGCCGGCCTAACCAGAATGAGGTTCAATCAGTAGCCGCCCTGGGCGGCCGCGAGGTCGGACCGCGCCATCACGTGTTCCATCAGGCTGGTGAGGACCTGCTTCGTCGACTCGCGCTCGCGGGCGTCGCACAGCAGCAGCGGGACGTCCATGCCGACGTCGAGCGCCTGCCGGACCTCTTCCGTGCCGTAGCGGTACGCGCCGTCGAAGCAGTTCACGCCGACGACGAACGGCAGGTTGCGGCGCTCGAAGAAGTCCACCGCGGCGAAGCAGCTGTCGAGCCGCCGCGTGTCGGCCAGCACGACGGCGCCGAGCGCGCCTTCGGCCAGCTCGTCCCACATGAACCAGAACCGGTCCTGGCCCGGCGTACCGAACAGGTACAGGATCAGGTCGGGGTTGATCGTGATGCGGCCGAAGTCGAGCGCGACCGTCGTGGTGGTCTTCTGCTCGACGCCGGACAGGTCGTCGACACCCTCGGACGCGGTGGTGATGACCTCCTCGGTCCGCAGTGGCGGCACTTCGCTCACCGAACCGACCATCGTGGTCTTGCCGACCCCGAACCCGCCGGCGATGAGTACCTTGACCGCGGTCGCGGTCAGGTTCCGCCGGGGGTCAGAGTTTCCGGATGCCATCAAGAACCGCCTGCAATACGTGTCGGTTGGGGGTTTCCTGGACCGGTGCCGCGGTACGGAACAGCACCAGGTTCTGCTCGATGAGGTCGCTCAGCATCACCTTCACCACGGGCAGGGGCAGATCGACCCGGGCGGCCACCTCGGCCACCGAGACCGGCCGCTGGCACAGGGCGATGATGCGGGCGTACTCCGGTTCGAGCATGCCCGCTTCGTGCGCGGTGCGCAGCGCGACGACCAGCGTGATGAGGTCGAGCCCGAGCGTGTCCGACCGCGTGCGACCGCCCGTGACGGCGTAGGACCGGACCAGCGGGCCGGCCTCGTCGTCGAACCAGGCTTCGTGCCGTGCGCTCATGGCGCAGTGGGCTGCGCGCCGGCGGTCCGCGGGGCCGAGGTGAGGACCTGCCCGACCCGCTTCACCATCAGGTTCATCTCGTACGCGACCAGCCCCATGTCCGCGTCTTCACGGGCCAGCAGGGCGAGGCAGGCGCCCCGCCCGGCCGCGGTCACGAACAGGAACGCGTGGTCCATCTCGACCATCGTCTGACGGACGTTGCCACCGCCGAAGTGCCGCCCGGTGCCGCGGGCCAGGCTCTGGAACGCCGAAGCCACCGCGGACAGGTGTTCGGCGTCCTCCTCGGAAAGGTTGCCCGACCGCCCGATGAGCAGGCCGTCCGAGGACAGCACCACCGCCCGGTCCGCCCCGGCGACCCGCTTGACGAGGTCGTCCAGCAGCCAGTCGAGCTCGTGGGCGCCTGAGTTGACCATTACTCGCGCTCTCCGTACCTGTCGTCGTTCTCGGAAAACTCTTCGTCACGGGCCCGCCGGGTGCCCTGCTGGAAGGCGGACAGCCTGCTGCGGGCGGCTTCCGGCGAGTCCAGCCGGACCTCTTCGCGTTCCTGTGCGGGCTTATCTTCCCGCAGCTGGGGCACGAGGTTCTGCTGGCGTCGCCGTTGCGGCAGCGGCGGGCGGCCGGGGGCCTCCGGACGGCGCGGCTGCTGCGGACGGCTTTCGGGCGTCGCCGCGGCGCGCGGCTCCTGCGGCGGCCACACCGGCTGCTGCGCGGCCGGGCGGGCCGGGCGCGAGGTCCGGTTGGGCGACGCGGGCGGCCGGACCGCGGCCACCGGCTGGGCCTGGGTCGGCTGGCTCACCGGCTCCGACACGGCCCCGACCGGGACCGGCGTCGGCGCGGACGGCGGCTGCGCCGGGGTGCGGTCCGGGGTGGGCGGCGGGACGGTGACCGGCGGGACGGCCGCGGGCGGCACGGGGGCCGGCGGCGGGGTCACGACGGCGGGTGCCGTCGGCGGCGCGACGGGCGGGGCCGACGGCGCGGCGGGCTCGGTGCGGTGCCGCGGCGGGCGGCGCACCGGCCGCTTGAGCGGCGCGACCTCGTCGTTGGCCGTGGTCTCCGGCTCGACCGGGTTCGGCACGAGCTCCGGCTTCGGCGGGGTGATCGGCTGCTCCGGCTCGGACTCCGCCAGCGGGGCCAGCAGGTCGGTGCGCACCAGCACGATGGCCCGGGTGCCGCCGTAGGCCGACTCCCGCAGGTGCACCTGGATGCCGTGGCGGGCGGCCAGCCGCGCGACCACGAACAGGCCGAGGCGCGGCTCGTCCGACAGCGCCATGATCCCGAAGTCCGGCGGGTCGGCCAGCATCGCGTTGATCTCTTCGGTCTGGTCCGGCTCGAGCCCGAGCCCCTGGTCCTCGACCTCGATCACGACACCCTTGCCGACCACGTTGCCGCGGATCTCGACCCGCGACTGCGGCGGCGAGAACGACGTCGCGTTGTCGATCAGCTCGGCGAGCAGGTGCACGAGGTCGCCGACGACCGGTCCGCGGATGGCGATCTGCGGCAGCACCGCCGTCTTGACGCGCGCGAAGTCCTCGGTCTCGGCGGACGCGCCGCGGACCAGCTCGGCCAGCCCGACCGGGTTGCGCCACTGCCGGCCCGGCTGCCCGCCGCCGAGGATGATCAGGTTCTCGGCGTTGCGGCGGGCGCGGGTGGAGAGGTGGTCGAGCTGGAACAGCGTGTCCAGCTGGTCCGGGTCCTCCTGCTTGCGCTCGGCCTGGTCGAGCACCTTGAGCTGGCGGTGCACGATGACCTGGCTGCGGTGGGCGATGTTGAGGAACACCGTCTTGGTGCCCTCCTTGGTCTTCGCCTCGTCGATGGCGGCCGCGATGGCGGTCTGCTGCGCCTTGTTGAACGCGTCGGCGACCTGGCCGATCTCGTCGGTGCCGTGGTCGAGGAAGTGCCCGCCCTCTTCGAGGTCGACGGGCTCGCCCGCCTGGACCCGCGCGACCAGCTCCGGCAGCCGGACCTCGGCCGCGTCGAGGGTGTCCTCGCGCAGCCGGTGCAGGCGGCCGATGAGCCGGTTCGACAGCCGGACGGCGACGAAGACCACGAAGACCGCGAACAGGACCGCGATCACGCCGGCGATCAGCGACTGCGTGAACGTGGTGTCGGCGTCGTCGATCGCTT
The DNA here is from genome assembly GCF_900105945.1 of Amycolatopsis tolypomycina. Lineage (NCBI taxonomy): Bacteria > Bacillati > Actinomycetota > Actinomycetes > Pseudonocardiales > Pseudonocardiaceae > Amycolatopsis > Amycolatopsis tolypomycina. The sequence goes on from NZ_FNSO01000004.1 coordinate 6,699,732, forward strand.
GCTGGCTGAAGTTCGAGTGCTGAGCCACGAAGATGTTCATCAGCGCGCCGCCGACCTGGCCGGCGGCGGTCCGCCACTGGTCCTGCGGCACGGGCAGCTTCGTCAGGTCGCCGCGGGCGAACGCGGACTCGACCTGGTTCACCGTCTGCCAGGCCTGGCTGCCCATCAGCTGGTCGAACTTCGCCTTCACCGCGGGAACGAGTTTCGACGCCGACTGGGCCAGCTGTACGTGGTAGGCACCCACCTGGGCGGTGTAGGCGCGGAAGTCGTCGTTCGAGAGCCCGCCCGCGACCAGCCCGGCGGCGGCAAGCGCGTCACTGCGCTGCATCGCGTCCGCGGCGGTGAACAACGGGATGGAGTTGAGCCGGTCGAACGCGTTCTGCGCACCGTTCGTGTTCTGGGTCAGCCCGGCGACGCCGTCGGTGAACTGGTCCAGCATCTGGTTGTAGTAGCCGAACGCCTGGCCGATCTGCATCTGGCCGCTGTCGACCGCCTGGCGGGTCTGCGGCAGCTGCTGGAACAGCCCGAAGAACGTGACGATGTTCTTCTGGACGCTCGCCGGGGTGTCCGAGCGGTCCGCGAAGTCGTTCTTGAGGAAGTCGAGCACCTTCGCCGCCGTGGCGTCGGTGTTCGGCCGGACCTTGGCGAGCACCGCGCGCTGCGAACCCTGGCCCGCCAGGAGCGCCAGGCTGGCCTGCCGCTCGGCCTGCAGAGCGGCGAAGAAGGGGATCGCGGGAGCTTCCGCGTTCCGCAGCCGCGTCGTGTAGTCGCGCGCCGTGACGGCGGTGTAGATGAGGTAGCCCGCGAGCGCCACACCGACCATCAGCAGAGCCATACTGGGGATGAGCGCGATCGTGAGCACGCGCTTCCGAATCGAGGATCCCCGGTTGCGTCGAAGAGAAATCTGCTTCACCTGGGTCCGTTTTCCTTCCGGCAGTACATGGTTTCGGGTCGCCCGAGGCGGTCAACACCCGGATTCCGACCAGCCGGATCAACATCACCGTGGTCTGCTTCGCCCGCGACGACGTTAGGCAGCCCTCCAGGGCGCGTCAAGTCCGTGGCAATAACGTGATCTTGGAACGGTGACCGCTCAACACTCGCTGCCTGCGCTTGGAAAGTCCACCACCGTAAGTCGTGACGTTCGTCGCACGGCGGGTTTCGTTCCACGCACGTATGTGAGTAACGGAAGCGCTCCCGGACCCTCGGCGCGTCGCGGCCGGCGCCCACTACGTACGACAGCGCCGAATCGTTCGGTGACGAACATCACGGACCTCCGCTCGCCCCGCCGCGGCCGCTCTTCGTCCGGAGTAGACACCCCCGGGAAAGCGGAATGGGCAGGATTCGCGGACGCGGCCGCGGATTCACCGGAGACCGAGCGAGAATTCCCGTTATTCCGCATGCGCAGCCGGACGATCACGCTGCGGCGGCCCCGGTACCGGTTCCGCGGCGCCGACGGGCCCGGTCAGCCCGGGAACTCGTCGGCGAGGGTGTTCCAGAAGAGCAGTTCGTAGCTCTGGAACAGCCGCGCGCAGCGGTGCGCTTCGCGTTCGTCGAGCCGGTGCGCGTCGAGACCGGCCTGGATCGCCGCGAGCGCTTGTTCCTCTATTTCCGGGACGTCCGCGGCGAAGAAGTCGAAGAACGCGCACTGGGTGCCGGTGAACCCGTAGTGCTCGCGCATCCCGGCGGCGACGTCCCGGCAGTACCGGCCGAAGGCGGCGAAGTTGGCGAAGATCCCCGCCGCGGTCGCCGACGACTCGCCGTTGAGCGCGAGCCAGGCGACGTAGGCCGGGTACGCCTGGCAGCCCGCGCGCGGCAGGTCCTTCCCATGGTCCGGACCAGTCGCCGCGAGCAGGGCGTCCAGCATCCCGTTCGCCTGCAGCTCGCCCGGCGCGAGCCCGCCGAAGAAGGTGCGCGCGTGCGGTTCGTCGGCCCGGGCCGCCAGCGCGTGGAAGCTCCGCCAGTCGCTGAGGGTGATCAGCTTCTCCTCCGCGGCGAGCGCGGCGAACACCGCCCGCGGCGCCCGGCCGGCGGTGATCAGCGGGACGAGCCGGTTGTCGCCGTCGCGCGGCGCGAGTTCGTCCTGGATCTCGTCGAGCAGCTTGCGCGCCGACCGCGTCATCGGTCCCCCCAAGGTGTCCGTGGTCCTCCCATTGAAGCGCGGTTCCCCCGGCGACGCCCGTGTACACAGTGGACAGTCGTGGGGACCTGACCGCTTTGTCCGGTTCGACGGCGACGCTTGACGTGGCCGCGATTCTCTATCCACCTGCGCCGGGAGCCCCTACAGTGTGGCCATCCGGAGCTCCGAGGAGGCCAGCGTTGACCACCCCGTCCGTCGCCGAGCAGACCGAAGGCCAGACGATCCCGCGGCTGCTGCACCGCAACGCGGTCGAATACCCGGACCTGCCGGCGATCACCTCGCTCGACATCGAAGGACACCCGACGCTCACTTGGCTGGAGTTCCGCACGGCGATCGCCGAGGTCTCCCGCGGGCTCGCCGGGCTCGGGCTCGCCGCCGGCGACCGCATGCTGATCATGGCGCCCGGCTGCCCGGACCACATCGTCGCCGACCTCGCCGCAACCCACCTGGCCGCGATCCCCTGCACCGCCTACAACACCCTCAGCCCGGACCAGATCCGGTTCGTCGCGCGGCACAGCGCGGCGCCGGTCGTGGTGCTCGGCGGGGAGAACGAGCTGGCGCGCTGGCGGCCGGTGCTCGACGACCTGCCCGCCCTGCGCCACATCGTCGTCATGGACGAGGCCGCGATCCCCGAAGGCGACGACCGCTTCGTCTCCCTCGCCGCGCTCCGGGACCGGGGCCGGGAAGCGCTTGCCGCAGACCCGGACGCGTTCGAGCGGTCGTGGCAGGACATCAAGCCGGACGACCCGCTGTCCATGATCTACACCTCGGGCACCACCGGCGACCCGAAGGGCGTCGTGCTTTCGCACCGCAACGCGATCCACCAGGCGTACGCGGTCACCGAGCTGCACCACCCGCCGATGCACGCGACGAACATCGCGTACCTGCCGCTCGCGCACATCGCCGAGCGCGAGCTGTCGATCTACCTGCCGATCGTCTGGGCGGGGCACGTGCACACCCTCGCCGACCCGACCGGCGTCGTCGGCGCGCTCGGCAAGGTGCACCCGCAGAGCTTCTTCGGCGTCCCGCGCGTGTGGGAGAAGATGGTCGCCGGCCTGAAGAACATGCTCGCCGGCGTCCCCGAGGACAAGCGAACCGCGCTGTTGCAGGCGAACGAGCTGCTGCAGCAGGGCTACAAGCTGCGCAGCGCCGGGCAGCCGGTGCCCGAGGAGCTGGCCGAGAAGATCCGGCAGACCGACGAAGCCGCGCTGGCGCCGATCCGCGCGCTGCTCGGGCTCGACAAGGTGCTCGTCGCCTCCAGCGGCGCGGCCGCCCTCCCGGTGGAGATCATCTACTTCCTGGCCGGGCTCGGCCTCGAGATCTGCGAGGTCTGGGGCCTGTCCGAGACGACCGGCGCGGCGACGTCCAACTCCGCCGAGGCGTTCCGCGCGGGCACGGTCGGCAAGGCGGTCGACGGCGTCGAGGTGAAGGTCGCCGAGGACGGCGAGCTGCTGGTGCGCGGGCCGATCGTGTTCCTCGGGTACCTCCAGGAGGACGGGACGATCGCCGACGCCACCGACGCCGACGGCTGGTACGCCACCGGCGACATCGGCACGATCGACGAAGACGGCTTCGTGACGATCACCGACCGCAAGAAGGAACTGATCATCACCTCGAGCGGCAAGAACATCGCGCCGACCCGCGTCGAGGGCCTGCTCAAGGAGCACCCGCTGATCGGCCAGGCCGTCGCGATCGGCGACGACCGGCCATACGTGACCGCGCTGATCGTGCTCGACGACGAGATCGCCCCCGGCTGGGCCGCGGCGAACGGCGTCGACGCGGCGCCGGAGGAGCTCGCCGACCACCCGGCCGTGCGGGCCGAGCTGGAGCGCGCGGTCGAGTCGGCCAACAGCAGGCTGGCCCGGATCGAGCAGATCAAGCGCTACCACGTGCTCCCGAAGGCGTGGACGCCCGAATCCGGCGAGCTGACGCCGACGCTCAAGCTCAAGCGCCGGGTCATCAACGACCGGTACTCGGCCGACATCGAGGCCCTCTACGCGGCAGTCCGCGACCCCGAGCCGGCCGCCGGTTCCTAGCCCGATGCGCCCCAATGTGGCGTTGGTTGCGTCCAACGCACCGAACGCCACATTGGGTGCGCTGGACGCACCGAACGCCACATTGGGGCGCTCGAGTCAGGCAGTACGGGGCGAGGTCGTCTCCGTCCACTTGCGCAGCCGCGGCGGGACGCGCTTTTCCAGGCCGTAGTTCTCCAGGTGGGCGGAGAAGACCTCGTCGAACGCCTTCTGCACGGTCTCGGTGTCCCACACCGGGCGTTCGAGGATGGGCTGCTTGAGGAACGGCTGGCCCATGACGTGCAGCTGCGGGCCGTTGCACCGGATCATCTGGCCGGTGATGCCGTGCGAGCCCTCGCCGAGCAGGAACAGCACGACCGGCGCGATCCGCGACGGCGTGCGGTCCGGCGGGCAGGCGCGCAGGGAGCGTTCGGACTTCCACACCATCCGCGTGTGCGCGAGCGGGCAGACGGCGTTGACGCGGATCCCGACGTCCTCGAGGTCGAGGGCCCAGGAGTAGGTCAGGGACGCGACCGCGCCCTTGCTCGCCGCGTACACGCCGAGCTTGCGCTGCCCGAGCGAAGCGCCGGAGGAGATGTTGACGATGGAGCCGCCGGTGCCCGCGTCGACCATCGCCTTGATCGCGGCCAGGCCGGTGTTCACCACGCCAAGGACGTTGACGGCGACCAGCTCCCGCGCCGCCTCGGCGTCGTCCTCCCAGGGCAGCGCCTCGTAGTTCAGCCCGGCGTTGTTGACCAGCCCGTCGATCCCGCCGAACTCCTTGACGCACAGGTCGACGATCTCCTGGGCCTCGCCCGCCTCCGCCACGCTGTGCCCGCTGGCCACGGCGCGGCCGCCGTGCGTCCGGATGTTCTCCGCCGTCCGCTCGGCCAGCTCGGCGTCGACGTCGTTGACCACCACCGCCCCGCCCGCGCGCGCGACGTGCACCGCGAACGCCTCGCCCAGGCCGCGGCCGGCGCCGGTGACCACGACCGCCTTGCCCTGCATCAACCCGTCCATGCTTCTCCCCGATCTGCAGCGCCGGCGGCGCGCGGTCCGTCCACCCCGGCCGGCTCACTGTCCAGTCTTGGCCCATTCGGTCCAACGCGGCATCGGCGCGACGACGAGCGGCCGCCGCCCTGCGCCGAGCGAGCCCGGTTCGATCAGTCGGGACGTACCCGCGGGCCGGTCACGAGGGGGTGACTGGCGGCCGTTCCGGGGACATCGCGGCGTAACCGGCGGCATACTGTGGGTGCTTCCCGGTGGTAGACCGTGACTCCCCCGGATGGGGTCGTCACCGGAGAGGCACAATGCGGACGTCCGTGTTCACTCGATCGGGGGACGGTGGTGACGAGGTGACGACGCGTGCGACACCCCGGCTCCGGGCCGTCCTGGCCAACCGCGAATTCCGCGCGCTGTGGTTCGCCGAGACGCAGTCGATGCTCGGTGACCAGCTCACCATCGTCGCGCTGGCCATCCTGATCTTCGACCGGACCGGGTCGCCGCTGCTGTCGGCCGTCGTCTACTCCCTGACGTTCCTGCCCGCGCTCGCCGGCGGGCTCGGCCTGTCCCAGCTCGCCGACCGGTACCCGCGGCGCGCGGTGCTCGCGACCGGCTCGTTCGCGCAGGCGGTGCTGATCGGGCTGATGGCCGTGCCCGGGATGCCGATGGGCTGGCTGTTCGTCCTCTTCGTCTTCGCCCGGCTGGCGAACGCGCCGTGCAACGCGGCGCAGAACGCGCTGGGCCGGGAGATCTTCGCCGACGACGACGTCTACCTGCAGAGCCAGGACCTGCGCGGGATCACGAACAACACGGCGATGCTGGCCGGCCTGGCCGCCGGCGGCCTCCTCGTGACCACCATCGGGACGTCGTGGGCGCTGGCGATCGACGCGCTCACGTTCGTGATCGCCACCGTCGCGGTGCGGCTGCTGGTGCTGCGGCGGCCCGCGGCGGGCAACGGCGGCGCCCCGTGGTTCGGCGCCGTCCGGCAGGTTTTCGGCGACGAACGGCTGCGGGTGCTGCTCTACCTGTCGTGGCTCGTCGGCCTGGCGGTGATCCCGGAGGGTCTCGCGGCGCCGCTCGCCGCACAGCTGGGCGTGGGTGACCAGGCTGTCGGCTGGCTGCTGGCCGCCGACCCGCTGGGTTTCGTGGTCGGGACGTTCCTGCTTTCGCGGTTCGTCTCGACGGAACACCGCCGCAAGCTGCTGGGGGTGCTGGCCGCCCTGCCGCTGGCCGCGCTCGCGGCCTTCGCGCTGAAGCCGAACCTGGCGGTGGCGCTGGTCCTGCTCGCGCTGGCCGGGGCGACCGGCGCGTACGTCATCACGGTGACGGCCACGTTCATCACGTGGGTGCCCAACGACATCCGGGGCAGCGCCGGCGGGCTCTACCGCACGGGGCTGCGGGTCGCGCAGGGCCTCGGAGTGGGGGTCGGCGGGCTGGTCGCGCAGGCGCTCGGTTCGGCGAACACGACCATCGCGCTCGCCGGGGCGGTGGGACTGCTCGTGGCCGTCCCGGTCGCGTTGTCCTGGCGCCGGGTGGGGAGCACGGAACCGGAGCCGGGGTCGTCATGAACGGTTTTCCGGAGGATTCAGCAGTCACGGTTCGACATCGGTCGTCACCTCTCCGTGCAGGGCAAGATCATGAATGACATTCAGCTGGGGACGGCGAGCAATTCGCGGCCGAGTCAGCCGTCGCGGTTCGACATCGGGTCGCCACCTCCGTCATGCGAAGCAAGAACAAGCGATTGAGCCGCGTTCGACGGTCAGTTCGACCACGAACGCGGGGTTCTGTTGGTGCAGGATGATACCCGGCTACGGAATGCGTCAACACTCTGGCAGGTACCGATGAGATTACTCAAGTGCCGGGCTAGGCTGGAAAGGAGGTGACCAATTGCATCCCGGACCAGACGACGACCCGGCCGCCGCCGGCGGGGCGGCCGCCCGGCGGGCGCGGGGAGCGGCCCCGCGCACGCCGGTGACAGCGCACGCCGAAGCGGCAGGCGGCCCGGCCGGGCGCGACCACCCGTACCGGCCCCGCAACTGGGCACTCTGGCGCCGTCCGCCGGTGCTGATCGTCTTCATGCTCGGCCTCGAAGCGGCCGCGATCGCCGTACTCGCGTTTTCCTTCGCCCATTCCGCGGTGCCCGGTGATCGCGACTGGATCAATTTCGGGATCCTCGCGGGTGGCGCGACCGTCCACATTCAACTGACCCAGCGACAGGAAGAGCGGCGACGCAACAAGGCCAAAAAAGTCCTGATCGACCTGACCGCCGTCTGGACGTTTTCCGCGGCGTTGATCCTGCCGATACCGCTGACCCTGCTCGTCGTTTTCCTGATCCGGCTGCAACACTGGTTCATCGCCCGCAGGCCGGCGCACAACTTCATTTTCTCCTCGATCACCCACGGCCTGGCCGGCGCGGTCGCGCACCTGACGTACGGAGCACTCGGGCCGCACCTGCTCGGGCAGCCCGGCTGGGGCGGCTTCTGGCACGAGGCGGGCACCATCGCGCTCACCGGTGTCGTGTACGAAGCGATCCAGATCCTCTACGTCGGCGGCGCACTGGCGCTCGGGCTCTCGTCCGAGCCGACCCTGCGTAACGTCCTGGGCAGCCCGGCCGACAACCTCCTCGAAGCGGTCACCATCGGCCTCGGCGCGGTGACCGCGATCCTGCTCGCCGTCGTCCCGCCGATGGTCGTGGTGATGGCGGTGGCCACCGTGGTCTTCAATCGCCTCGCAGAACTCGATCAGCTCCAGAACGACGTCCGGACGGACCCGAAAACGGGCATTCTCAACATGCGCGGCTGGTCGGAGTCGGCGGAGCGGGCGCTCGAACGGACCGCCCGATCGGGTGATCAACTCGCACTGCTGATGGTTGATCTCGACCACTTCAAGTGGATTAACGACACCTATGGCCATCCGGCGGGGGACGACGTCCTCCGCACTGTTGCGCAAACCCTCGACGAAGTGACGAGACCGACCGACTTGGTCGGCCGTTTCGGCGGTGAGGAATTCCTCGTTCTGTTGCCGGACATCGACGAAGAGGCGACGTGGGACGCGGCCGAGCGCATCCGCACGGCGATCGCCAAGCTGCACATAGTGACAACGGACAAGCGCGGCGACCCCGCGACGATCGCCGACCGCACGACGTCGATCGGCGTGGCCCGCCACCCCCGCCACGGGGACACGCTGGAGCGCCTGCTGCAGTCCGCCGACGCGGCGGTCTACCTGGCGAAGGAGAACGGCCGCGACCAGGTCTGTTTCGCCCCGGACACGGTCACCCGCCCAGCCGAACGGTGAGTTCGAGCTTGACGAGCACTTCGGCACAGGTCCCGGCTCCGGCGGGCTCCAGCCGCACCCGCTCCCCCCGGTAGCCGGCGGATTCGAGCCGCAGCACGCGGGCGCCGGGCGCCAGCCGCGGGTGACACCAGTGCCGGACGGTCCCGGCGTGCTCCCTGGCGAGAATCAGGTACTCGTGGCCGAGGTCGTCGGCGATCCGCCCGAGGCCGTTCCACCACAGGGCACGGAGGGTGAGGCCGTCGCGGTCCCGGAGGAGGTCGACGGGCGGATCGGCGTGCACGTCGACGAGGAAGCCGTGGTCGGTGACGCGGACCGAGCGGACTTGGAGGAAGGAACTGCCGCCGGGCGCTGCTGTGGTGGGCCGGCCGGGCCGGTCGGGCGGGTCACCGGTGGAGGCTGCGGGGCCCGGGGGCGAGCCGGTTGGGCCACCGGCGCCCGGCGCCGAGCCGGGCCGGCCATCCCCGCCGGTCACCGACTCCTCCGGCCAGGGCAGCAGCACCTCGCGCCCACAAACCCCACTCTCGGCCCGCGGCAACAACGCCGCCACCGCCAGCTCCGCGGCCAGCCGCCCGTCCTCGACCTCCGGCACGGCGCCGATTCCGCTCAGCTCCGCCGCCAGGATCCGGTACCCCCGCCTCTCCGCCCAGGCCAGCGCCGCCGCGCGCAAGCCGGGCTCCGTGGCCAGCCGCTCGTGGACCGGCCGCGCTCGGCGGACCCTGCTGTACCGCGCTGCCCGCACGAGCCGGGCCGCTTCCGGGCCGCTCGCCTCCGCGCCGAAGAACCCCGTCATCGCGCGGTCCAGCTCCCTCAGCTGTTCCGCCAGCACGACCCGGGCCACCGGCCCCGGATGAACCGCGGCCAGGTCCGGCGGCGCACAGTCCCGCAACGCGGCGGCCACCGCCCGCAGCTCCGGTGTGCCGGGCCTGCGCAGGCGGGCGCCGGGGGCGAGCCGGCGCAGGGCGCGCACCGTGTTCTCCACGGGCACGGCGAGCTCGGTCGAGCGCACTGCTGCCTCCTGGTCGCCGGCGGCGCCCCCTGTCCCCAGTCTCACCAGGGCCGCCCTGCCGCGGAAGGGAAGAACGGGCAGCCGTCCGGGCAGCCCTCCGGTTATCCCCATGTCGGCCGCCGAGCCGGGCTGGCACCCTTGAACCCATGCCGGCACCGACCCCTCCGCCACGCACCCGCCGACCCTGGTCGACGTCCGGGTGGCTGCTGCTGGTCCTGCTGGTCGTCTTCGCCTTCGGGCTGATCTCCTCCCGCCCGCCGTCGCCGCCCGACCAGGGGCCGCCGACCGGTGACGTGCTGGCCGCGCAGAACGCCATCGAGGCGCTGGTCCACCCCGGCCCGCACGCCGACGCGCTCGCGCGGCTGCCGAAGGACTTCACCGCGCTCAGCGGCGTCACCCCGGGTGCCATGCCGGCGCGTGACGGCACGGTCCGCGCCGTCCACGTCGACGGCGGCTGCTCCACGCCGTGGGGCGACGACAACACGAAGTGGGACTACGCCGTGCCGTGCAAGGCCCACGACCTCGGCTACGACCTGCTCCGGTACGCCGACCGCAAGGGCCACCCGCTCGGCCCGGAGGTCCGGGAGGCACTGGACGACCGGCTGTCCTACGACATGCACCACGCCTGCGACCTCAACCCGATGAACTCGGCGCTCACCTGCCGGGTCGTCGCCTCGCTCTACTCGGCCGGGCTGGTCGTCAACTCGTGGCACCAGCGCTGGGGCCCGCCGGTCGGCGACCCGATCGGCCCGATGGTCGCCGGGGTGCTGGTGATCGGCTGCCTGCTCGTCTTCCGGCTGCGCGGCTGGCTGCGGGCGCGCCGGGAGCCGCGGGCGCCGGTGCCCGTCGCCGACCCCGCCGAGGTCAGCCGGTGGGCCCTGCTCGGCGCCGGCGGCGTCGTCCTGCTGCTGCTCGGCGAGTCGCTGACGGCACTGGCGCACTGGGCAGGCGCGCCCGAGCCCGCGCTGTGGCCGCTGACGTGGCTCGCCCAGCTCGCCCCGCTCATCTACTTCGCCGGCGGGCACGCCAACGCGGCAGGCTGGCGCGCCGAACAGGACGCCGGTGGCGGCTACCGCCACTACCTGGCCGAACGCGCGAGCCCGCTGCTGCGGCCGGCGTTGATCTTCGCCGTCGTCGCGCTGCTGACGCCGCTCGCGCTCGAACTGCTCGGCAGCCCGGCGGGCACCACGGCCACCGTGATGCGGATCGCGCTGCACCCGCTCTGGCTGCTCGGCGTCTACCTGCTGACGATCGTCTGCGCGCCCCCGCTGCTGGCCCTGCACCGCCGGGCCCCGGTGAGCGCCGTCGCCGGCCTGCTCGCCCTGGCCGGCGGCGGGGAACTGACCGCGAGCTTGTCCGGCTCGCCGCTTCCCCGCTACGCGGCGACGTTCGCCATCGCCCTGCTCGCCCAGCAGCTCGCCTTCGCGCACGCCGACGGCGTCCGCCCGTCGCGGCGGCTGCTCGCCGCGGCCACCGCGGCCGGGGTCGCGGGGCTGGCCGGGATGAGCGTCCTGCGGGACGGGCCACCCGTCCTGCTCGGCAGCCCGGGCGCGCCCGCCGCGTTCTCCGCGCCGCCGTGGGGCGTGCTGCTGCTCGGCCTGGTCCAGCTCGGCGTGCTCGGGCTGCTGGCCCGCCCGCTCGGCAGGCTCGGCGATCGCCAGGGCCTCGCCCGGGCGTGCCGGTTCGTGCTCCGCGCGCCGATGAGCCTCTACCTGGCGTTCCTCGCCGGGATGCTGCTGCTGGTCGCCGTCGTCTACCTGCCCGGCCGGATCGCCGACGGCCTCAGCTGGCTGATCCGCCCGCGCACGCTGGTCGCGGTCGGGCTGCTCGCGGTGCCCGCGACGCTGGTGTTCTGGTGGTTCGAGCGGCACGCCCACGGCGTCCGGCAGCCCCGCGCGGCCGAGCACCCCGGCCGCCGGACGGCGGTGCTCACCCGGGCCGCGGCCGGGCTCGGGATCGGCTACGCGACGCTGGGCGTGTTCGGCTTCGCGCTGACCCGCTTCGGCGGGGTGGCCGCCGACGCCGACCTGCTCGGCCTGCGGCTCGACCCGATCCAGAGCCTGGTGCACCTGCTGCTCGGGGTCTTCCTGCTGCACACGATCCGGATCGGGGCCGGCGCGGCGACGGGCACGTGGCTGGCGACCGCGCTCGCCTGCGCGCCTTCGCTGCTGTTCGCCGCCGACGGCGCCAGGCCCGGCTTCCTCGGCGTCACGCTCCACGCGGTGACGGCCGCGTTTGCCCTGCTCGCGGCCGCGGGTACGCTCCTGCCGGCTCGGCCACCGGCGAATGCGACGTCCTGACCAGGCGAAACCGTCGAACATGCGGGAAACTGGGTGGTGCATGACACATTCGTGGGGGGATGTGTAACGCTACGGCAACCCGGGGCAGGCACCATGCGTCCCATCCCTGAGCACCACCCGATCGATGGAGTGAGGAGTCGCCCGCGTGGACCATCCGCCTCGGAACGGGCAAGGCGGCCGCCGCCCCGCCCGGCCCTGGCCGGACGAGCCAGGCCGGGACGACGCACGGCGCGGCACCCCGCCGCCGCGCCGCCCCGCACCGCGCCGCGAGCCGGCGGACGCCCGCCGCGCGGCCCCGCCGCCGGCCCGCCGCCCGCAGGCCCGGCCCGCCCCGCGCGCCCGCCGCAACTCCTTCCGCGGCGCGAAGATCGCGCTGGCCGTCGTCTCGCTGCTGGTGATGGGCCTGACCGGGTACGCATGGGCGGCCATGCAGGGCCTGGTCAACGGGCTCAACTACACGAACGTGATCAGTGAGGGCGGCGGTGGCGACAAGCCCGCCGACGGCGCCCGCGACATCCTGCTGGTCGGCCTCGACAGCCGCACCGACGCCCAGGGCAACCCCCTGCCGCGCGAGGTGCTCGACGAGCTGCGCGCCGGCGACGCCGACGGCGAGCTCAACACCGACTCGCTGATCTTCGTGCACATCCCGAACGACGGCAGCAAGGCCGTCGCGATGTCCCTGCCGCGCGACTCCTACGTCGACATCCCCGGCTACGGCAAGCACAAGATCAACTCCGCCTACGCGCGAGCGATGCTGGCGGCCCGCAAGGACCTGCAGAAGCAGGGCGTCACCGACCCGAAGGAACTCGACGTCAAGGCCAACCAGGCCGGCGCGAAGGAGCTCATCGAGACCGTCGAGAAGCTCACCGGGTCGACCATCGACAACTACGCCGCGGTCAACCTGCTCGGCTTCAGCGAGATCACCAAGGCCATCGGCGGCGTCGACGTCTGCCTGAACAACAACGTCAAGGACCAGTACTCCGGCGCGAACTTCACCAAGGGCCAGCACACGATCTCCGGCGTCGAGGCCCTCGAGTTCGTCCGGCAGCGCCACGGCCTGCCGAACGGCGACCTCGACCGCGTCGTGCGCCAGCAGGTGTTCATGGCCGGCATGGCGCGCAAGGTGCTCTCGGCGGGCACACTGACCAACCCGGGCAAGCTCAACGACCTGATCGAGGCGATCAAGAAGTCGGTCGTGCTCAACCAGAACTGGGACATCTTCGGGTTCGCCCAGCAGATGAAGGGTCTGACCGGCGGCCAGCTCGAGTTCCGCACCATCCCGGTGAAGAACGTCGAGTACCGGACGCCCGACGACGGCGTCGCCATCCAGGTCGACCCCGCCGAGGTGAAGCAGTTCGTGCAGGGGCTCACCGGGCCGCCGCCGGGCGAGTCGGCGCCGCCCGCCCAGCAGGCCGACCCCGCCAACAAGGCGACCACGGTCGACGTCCGCAACGCCTCCGGCCGCACCGGTCTCGCCGCGAACGTCGCCAAGACCCTCGAGGCCAAGGGCTTCACCTCCGGCGAGACGGCCAACGCGACCGCGCGCAAGACCACGGTGATCTGGGTGCCGAAGGGCGGCAAGGACAAGGGCGAGGCCGTCGCGGAGGCGCTGGGCGGCTCGCCGACCGTCCAGGAGGACAAGAGCGTCCAGTCCGGGCACGTGATGGTCTTCCTCGGCGCCGACTACGAGGGCACGAGCGCCAACGCCGGCTCGGGCGCCGGTGCCACGGGGGCGACGTCGCAGGCCACGGTCCCTCCGCCGGCCGCGAACGACGCCGAGAAGCCGATCACCGCCGAGGGCGTTCCCTGCGTGAACTGAGCCGGTCGCCGGGTCCCGTTAACCCGTTCGGCCTAACTCGCGCAATCGGTATCAAAGACATGCCCGAAATCGCGTAAGGGCGCGGCCCCAGCGCACTTACATACACGTGAGGGTGCACCTGCACGGGAATTATCACGCCCGTGCGGTGCCGCGGGAGCGCACGGCAGGGGACATTGATGTGCTGATCGACGCTGAGGAGTACCAGCGGATCCTCGGAGACGAGCTCCGCAAGCTCCGGCGCAGCCGAGGGTGGACGCGCAAGGAGCTGAACCAGCACTTGCAGAGCGAGATCTCGCTGCAGACGCTGGCCACCTACGAGCTGGGCACCAGACAGTGCTCCGTCGTGCGCCTGGTCGAGCTGTGCGTCGCGATGGACGAACTGCCCCAGGACCTGCTGGCCAAGGTGCACCGCCGGGTCTTCGTCGACGAGCCGGGCCGGGTCCGCGTCGACCTGCGCAAGGTCGTCGCCGACGCGCCGCCCGACCTGCTGCCGCTGCGCCGCTGGGCCGAGGACCGGCTGCGGCAGGCCGGTGAGCAGGGCGGCGGCGAGGTCGCCCTCGACCTGCCGGCGCTCGAGCGCATGGCCGAACTGTGCAGCCTGCCGACCGTCGACCTGATCGCCCGGCTCCGCCGCTACACCTCCCGCTGATCCCGGGGGTCGCGCAGCCACGCCCCGATGCCATGAAAGAGTCGTTCACTACGTCGGACGTAGTGAACGACTCTTTCATGACGTTCGCGGAACCCGACCGGCTCAGCCGACCAGGAAGTCCTCGCGCCGCACCTTCCGCGTGTCCAGCCAATACCGCCAGGTGAACCCCGGCCAGATCGTCCGGTTGACGCCCTTCGCGTCCAGGTACCAGCTCTTGCAGCCCCCGCGGGTCCAGATGCCCTTCGCGAGCTTGCGCTGGATCTGCGCGTTGAACCGCTCCTGCACCTCGGGTTTCGGCTCGATCGCCCGGCCGCGGGCCAGCCGCAGCGCCTCGGCGACGTAGGAGATCTGCGCCTCGATCATGAACACCACCGAGTTGTGCCCGAGGCCGGTGTTGGGGCCGAGCAGGAAGAACAGGTTCGGGAACCCGGCGACGGTGATGCCGAGGTGCGTCCGCATCCCCTCGGTCGCCCACTCCTTGCCGAGGTTGCGCCCGTCGCGGCCGACGATCTCCAGGTCGTCGAAGGCGTCGGTGACGTGGAAGCCGGTGCCGTAGATGATGACGTCGGCCTCGTGCTCGACCCCGGCGGCGTCGACGACGCTGTGCTCGCGGACCTCCCGCACGCCGTCGGTCACGACGTCGACGTTGTCGCGGGCCAGCGCCGGGTAGTAGTCGTTGGAGATGAGCACGCGCTTGCAGCCCATCGTGTAGTCCGGGGTGACCTTGCGCCGCAGCTGCGGGTCCTTGATGGCGCGGTCGATGTTGCGCCGGGCGATCCGCTGGCCGAGCTTCATCACCCACGACTGGCCGTTGAAGCCGATCGCGCGGGCTTCGAGCAGCCAGTAGAGCAGGGTGCGGTAGGCGCGCTGGGCCGGCGGGAACGCCTTGAACAGCGCGCGGGCGCGGCCGGACATCTCGTGGTCGGCCTTCGGCATGATCCACGGCGGCGTCCGCTGGAACAGCGTCAGCTCCGCGACCTCGGGCGCGATCTTCGGCACGAACTGGACCGCGCTGGCGCCGGTGCCGATGACCGCCACCTTCTTGCCCGCGAGGTCGACGTCGTGCCGCCACCGCGCGGAGTGGTAGGCCGGGCCCGCGAACCGCTCGATGCCGGGCAGCTCGGGGATCATCGGCAGGTGGAGGGCGCCGACCCCGGCGACCAGCGCGCTCGCGGTGAACTCGTCGCCGCCCCTCGTGGCGACGTGCCACCGGTTCTCCTCGGCGTCCCAGCGGGCGCCGGTCACCTCCTGGCCGAACCGGATGAACCGGCGCAGGTCGTGCTTGTCGGCGACCTCGCGCATGTAGCGCCAGATCTCCGGCTGCGGCGAGTAGGCCCGCGACCAGCCGGGGTTCTGCTCGAAGGAGAACGAGTACATGTGCGACGGGATGTCGCAGGCGCAGCCCGGGTAGCTGTTGTCCCGCCAGGTGCCGCCGACGTCGTGGGCCTTCTCGAGGATGACGAAGTCCTCGCGGCCCTCCTTGCGCAGCTGGATCGCCATGCCGAGACCGGAGAACCCGGTCCCGACGATGACGACCCCGGTCTCCGTGCGGTTGCCCATGACGCCTCCGGGTTCCTGTTACTCGTCGTCCATCTTACTGGGAGTAGGTTACCAGCGGTAGAGTGTGACCCGTGACGACCGCGAAGCGCAAGCGCATGCCCAGGGCCGACCGGATGCGGCAGATGATCGAGGTCGCCGAGCAGGTCTTTTCGACACGCGGCTACGCGGCGGCGTCCATGGACGAGATCGCCGAACTGGTGGGCGTCTCCAAGCCGATGCTCTACGAGTACTTCAACTCGAAGGAAGGCCTGCTGCTGGCCTGCATCCGGGAGTCGCGGGCCGTGCTGCGCGAGGTCACCGAGCAGGCGACCGTCGGCGCGACGGACGCCGAGGACGCGCTGCGGCGCGGCCTGCTGGCCTTCTTCGTCTTCATCCGCGAGCGGCGCCAGGCCTGGTCGCTGCTGCGGCACGAGATGGTGCTGATCGGCACGACGGCCGCCGACGAGGTCGAGGAGACCCGCCGCCAGCAGACCGACCTCATCGCCGCGCTGATGAGCGGCTACTTCGACAGCGGGGACGAACTGCGAGCCGAGGCCGCCGCGGAATTCGTGGTCGGCGCGTGCGAACGGCTCGCGATCTGGTGCGAGCGACACGACGAAGTGAGCCCCGAGACGGCCACCGGATACGCCATGGACGTGCTGTGGAGCGGCTTGCGGAGCCGCGCGCGGTGACGTGCGCGTGCATTAGGCCATGCGGCGACTACTCAGCGCAACCGTGTCCTGTGACACAGAGTTGCTCTACTGTTCCGATGACACGGTAGAAAGTGTGCTGGACTTTCGCGACCTGAGGGAGGGCGAGGGAACCGCGTCACGAAAGCGCGGTGCCCGCGTCACGGTTGTGTAAGGATG
Organism: Amycolatopsis tolypomycina; assembly: GCF_900105945.1. Lineage (NCBI taxonomy): Bacteria > Bacillati > Actinomycetota > Actinomycetes > Pseudonocardiales > Pseudonocardiaceae > Amycolatopsis > Amycolatopsis tolypomycina. The sequence goes on from NZ_FNSO01000004.1 coordinate 6,716,359, forward strand.
TTGGTGAGGGAGAGGGGTGTGAGGCAGATGGTGGAAACGATCACGGCGACGTACGTCCAGGAAGACGCCGACTGGGCCATCAAGGTCAGCGGCCTCGGCAAGGAGCTGACCGCCCGCGCGCCCGGGATCATCGCCGCGCGCGACCGGGCCGACCAGCTGGTCGAGGAGCTCGCCGGCGACGTCAAGACCACGGTGGTGCACCTGCTCAACGGCAGTGCGCTCGACTTCACCAGTGCCTACATGACGGCCCGGCTGACGCTTCCGAAGCTGCCGCCGCTCGAGGTCCCGCCGCCCGGCAGCGTGCCGAAGCAGCAGACCCCGGCCTCGGCGGACAAGAAGCCGCAGCTGCCGCCGAGCAAGCAGCTCCCGAAGGCGGTCGAGGACCGCAAGAGCCCGGCCCCGGCGCCCGCCGCGGAGAGCAAGGCGCCGGCGAAGCAGGCCTGAGCCGCTACTTCAGGAGCTTGCGCACCAGCAGGACCAGCACGAGCACACCCGCACCGATCAGCGGGAACTTCACCTTGGGGTTGTCCAGCTTGGCGCGCACGCCGTCCTTGGCCGCGTCCGCGAGCTTCTTCGGGTCGGCCTTGACGGTCAGCTGGTCGAGCGTCGCCGCCAGAGCGGTCCTAGCCTGCTCGATCTCACGCTCGATCGTCTCGGGATCGCGGGCCACGTGTCCTCCTCGCCGCATGGGACTTCCACGGCCCAACTTAGTCGACCGCCCCGCCGCGTCCGCACGGGCCACGCCGCACCGCTACGCTTCCAGTTGCTGGGGCCCGTAGCCCAATTGGCAGAGGCACACGGTTTAGGTCCGTGCCAGTGAGAGTTCGAGTCTCTCCGGGCCCACCCCCTTCAGCTGCGGAACGTCCGGCGGTAGGTGTCCGGCGGCACCCCGACCGTCCGGTTGAAGTGCCGCCGCAACGTCGTCGCCGTGCCCATGCCGACCGCCTCCGCCACCGCGTCGATGCTCGCGTCGGTGTTCTCCAGCAGCTCCTGCGCGCGCCGGATGCGCTGGTTCAGCAGCCACTGCAACGGCGTCGTGCCCGTCGCTGCCCGGAAATGACGGCCCAGGTGGCGTGAGCTCATGTTCGCCTCGCGCGCCAGGTCCTCCACCGTCAGCGGCCGGTCGAGGCGGGCCGTGATCCACGGGAGCAGCGCGGCCAGCGGGTGGTCGTCGCGGCTCGGGACCGGGGCCGGCACGAACTGGGCCTGGCCGCCCGCCCGGTGCGGGGGCACCACCAGGAGCCGGGCGATCGCGTTGGCCACCGCCGGGCCGTGGTCGGCGCGGACCAGGTGGAGGCACAGGTCCATGGCCGCCGCCTTGCCCGCGGAGGTCAGGACCTGGCCGTTGTCGACGTAGAGCACGTCCGGGTCCACCGTCACCGCCGGGTAGCGGGCGGCGAGGACGTCCGTGTGGGCCCAGTGCGTGGTCGCGCGCAGGCCGTCCAGGAGGCCGGCGGCCGCCAGGACGAACGCGCCCGTGCACAGCGACGCCACCCGGGCACCCCGGGCGTGAGCCGCCCGCACCGCGTCAACCAGGTCGGCAGGCGGGGCGCTGTCGACGTCGGCCCAGCCCGGCACGATCACCGTGTCCGCGCGCGCCAGCCGGTCGAGGCCGTGGTCGGGCTCCAGCAGGAAGCGGCCCACCCGCACCGGGGCCGAGCCGCACACCGCGAAGGCGTACCGCGGATCGTCGCCGAACACCTCGGTGGCGATCGTCAGCTCGAACGACAACATCCCGTCGGTGGCGGCGAGCGCGACAGCGTGCATGTCCGAAAGTGTACGCATCACGTCGTTCCGGACACTGGTGACAGCCCTCGCCGCTCGCCAGGATTACCTCATGACTTCGGTACTGGTTTACGGCGCTTACGGGCACACTGGCCGCTTCGTGGTGGCTGAACTGCGGGAACGCGGCTACGACGTCGTCCTTTCCGGACGGAACGCGGCGAAGCTGCCGGGCGGGCGGCCGACCCCGGTCGACGACCCGGCGGCCCTCGACCGCGCCTTCGACGGCGTCGACGCGGTGATCAACTGCGCCGGCCCGTTCGCCGAAACGGCACCCCCGATCATCGAGGCGGCCATCCGCGCCGGCGTCCCATACGTCGACGTCGCCGCCGAGATCGAGGCGAACATCGACACCCTCGCGCTGACCGCCGACACCGCGGTGGTGCCCGCGATGGCGTTCTTCGGCGGTCTGGCCGACCTGATGGCGACGGCGGCGCTGGGCGACCGGACGGCGGCCGACGAGGTGCACGTCGCCTACGGGCTCAGCGGCTGGCGCCCGACGGCGGGCACCCTCGCCGCCGGCCGGGTGTCCCGGGAACGCCGTGGCAGCAAGCGGATCCGGTACGCGGGCGGCCGGCTGGAGCACCGCGACGACGCCCTGCCGACGAGCGAGTGGGCGTTCCCCGAGCCGCTCGGCACCCGGCCCGTCTTCGGCGAGTTCTCGATGGCGGACATCGTCACGATCCCGCGGCACCTGCGGGTCCGCGACGTCACCAGCTACATGACCGTCGACGCGGCCCAGGGCCTCGCGGCGGCCGGCGAGCGCGACGCGGCCGAGACGTTCGTGGTCGACGTCGTCGTGCGAACCGGGGACGAAGAACGCCGGATCGTCGCGCGCGGCGAAGACATCTACGCGGTGAGCGCGCCGCTCGCGGTGGAGGCGGTGGACCGGATCCTGACCGGGCGGACGAAGGTGAAGGGCGTCGCGACGGCGGGCGAGATGTTCGACGCGGCCGACTTCCTGCGGGCGCTGGCGCCGCACATCACGGTGGAGCACCGGTAGCGGATGCCGCTGTGCAGCGCGGCGGGTACACAGTGGACGGTGCGCCGGGCCCGGACGTCCGATCCGTTCAAGACGCCCCGCCGCGCCGGGTGCGACGCTGGTGGCATGTCCGTGAACCTTCCCGCGGCGGCGGCCTTCCTGGCGACGCACGCCCGCCTCCTCGACCGGCGCCGGTTCGAACTGCTCGACGGCGCGACGACCACCGACGCGGTGCTGGCCGCCGTCGACGGCTACCGCAACCCCGACGGCGGCTACGGCTGGGGCCTCGAGCCGGACCTGCGGGCCCCGGAAAGCCAGCCCGGCGGTGCCCTTCACGCCTTCGAGGTGTTCGAGGAGATCGCCCCGGCCACGACACCGCACGCCGCGCGGCTCTGCGACTGGCTGGCCGCCGCGTCCCGGCCCGACGGTGGCCTGCCGTTCGCGCTGCCCGTCGCGGACCCGGCCGGCTGCGCGCCCTTCTGGGTCCAGGCCGATCCGGCGGAGGCGACGCTGCAGAGCACCGCGTTCACCGCCGGCGTGGCCCTGCGCGTCGCCCGGCACGACCGGGCCGTGCGCGAGCACCCGTGGCTGGCCGCGGCCACGCGGTACTGCTTCCGCGCCATCCGGGAGCTTTCCGCGCCGCCGCACGCGATCGCGTTGTCCTTCGCGGTGCAGTTCGCCGACGCGGCGCACGATCTCCACGAGGAGGCGGCGGAGCTCCTCGCGCACCTCGCCGCGTTCCTCCCGGCCGACGGCCTGGTCCCGGTCGAGGGCGGCTCGGCGGGCGAGACGCTCCGCGCCCTGGACTTCGCCCCGCTGCCGGACCGCCCGGCGCGCGCGTTGTTCGACGACGACGTCATCGACGCCGAACTGCGGCGGCTCGCGGACGAGCAGCAGGACGACGGCGGCTGGCGAGTGGATTTCGCGAGCTTCTCGCCCGCGGCGGCGCTCGAGTGGCGCGGTTACGCGACCGTCCGGGCGGTGTCGGTCCTGCGCCGGCACGACCTGGCCTGAGGTTCTACACGAGCGGCGCCGAGGTTCACCCGACAGTGGCGTGTCTTGAGTGGACGGCCGCCCGCGGCTTCCGGCGTTCGTGCCCGAACGCGTACTGTGACGGTGCAAAAAACCGAACCGGCCCGGAGGTGGAGCATGGCGTCGCGCAACCCGTTGCGCTGGGTCGCCCGCTGGGCGGACTGGTTCGAGGAACGCGGCGTGTACGCGCCCGGCGAGGAGAGCCGCGCGGTCGACCCGGTCCGGGATTTCGGCTGGCTGATGACGGCGTGGGTGGCCGGCGTCGCGATCTTCATCCTGTTGTTCGCGCTCGCGGTTTAAGTGGCATGTGGGCAGTGATTGTCACCAGCCGTGCCGTTCCGGTCACGGATTGGCCACGGGGTGGCACCAGGTGCGCGACAACCCCCGGTTGCGCCTCGTAACCACGCGCGATCACGGCCAGAGTGGAGCGGGTTCGCCCGGCAATCCCCCGTTGCCGACGGCACCCGACCCGCCGACTGGAGTACCCGCAATGGCGCTCGCGCGCACCCGCAAGATCATGTTCGCCGCAGGACTGCTCGGCCTGGCGGTGGCGTGCGGGGCCCCCTCGGCACACGAAGGCACCGCGGCGCTCGGCGCGGCCGGCTCCCCCGCGGGCGCCGGCGCCTCGGCCTCCCCCGTGGGCAACGACCTCAAGTTCGGCGCCGACCACCGGTTCGCCAGTGGCCTGACCATCTCGGTCGGCTCCCCGCAGTCGTTCCGGCCCAGCCCGTCGGCGTACCCGCAGAGCCCGCGCGGCGCGGCCTTCGACGTCCAGCTGACCAACGACGGCTCGACGACGTACAAGCTTTCGGGACTCAACGTCACGGCCACCGCGGGCGGCACGAGTGTCAAGCAGGTCGTGGACACCACCCAGGGCTTCACCGGCATCACCGACGCGGGCAAGGACGTGCTGCCGGGCCGCTCGGTGCACATCACGCTGGCGTTCGCGGTCCCGCGCGAGCAGACGCAGCTGCGCCTGCAGATCCGACCGAGCACGACCGAAGGTGTCGCTGTCACCTACTGCGGCCCCGCCTGACGTTAGGCTCGGGGGCATGACAGAGCGCCTCTCCCCGGGTGACGAAGCCCCGGACTTCACCCTGCCCGACAGCGAGGGCAAGGACGTGTCGCTGCGCGACTTCCGCGGCCAGTCCGTGGTGGTGTACTTCTACCCGGCGGCGAGCACCCCGGGCTGCACCAAGCAGGCCTGCGACTTCCGCGACAACCTCGCCGAGCTGAACGACGCCGGCTACCAGGTCATCGGCATCTCGCCGGACAAGCAGGCCAAGCTCGCGAAGTTCGTCGAGAAGGAAGGCCTGACCTTCCCGCTGCTGGGCGACCCCGAGAAGACGGTCATCGAGGCGTGGGGCGCATACGGCGAGAAGAAGAACTACGGCAAGACGTACATGGGCGTGATCCGTTCGACGCTCGTCGTCGACGCCGACGGCAAGATCGCCCACGCCTTCTACAACGTCCGCGCGGCCGGCCACGTGGCGAAGCTGATCCGGGACCTCGGCCTGGCTGCTTGACGCCCGGACGCGGCCGGCGGGCCGGCGCTGAAGGGGCTAAGCCAGCTCCCGCAGCGCCGGCACCAGCAGCCGCAAAGCCAGGCCCCGGTGCGAAACCGCGTCCTTCTCCGCCGGCTCCATCTCCGCCGACGTCCGGTTCTCCCCGTCCGGCCGGAAGATCGGGTCGTAGCCGAACCCGTTCACCCCGTGCCGTTCGCGCACGAGCGTGCCCCGCCACTCGCCGCGGACCACCGTCTCCTCGCCCGACGGCAGCACCAGCGCCGCCGCGCAGACGAACTGGGCTCCGCGGCGCTCGTCCGGCACGTCACGCAGCTGAGCCAGCACCAGGTCGAGGTTGGCCTCGTCGTCGCCGTGCCGCCCGGACCACCGGGCCGACAGCACTCCCGGCATGCCGTTCAGCGCATCGACCGCAATCCCGGAGTCGTCGGCGATCGTCGGCAGCCCGGTCGCAGCGACCGCGTCGCGCGCCTTCGCCACCGCGTTGCCCTCGAAGTCCGGCGCGGTCTCGGGCGCCTCGGGAAAGTCGGGCACGTCGGCCAGGCCGATGACCTCGAGGCCCGTAAGCCCCTCCGCCGCAACGATCCGCCGAAGCTCGCCGAGCTTCTTCGCGTTGCGGGTGGCCAGAAGCAGCTTCGTCACTTCGAGCCCTTCTTCTTGTCCGGACGCGGCTCCGGCAGCTCGCCCGGGTACGGCAGCGCCAGTGCCTCGTTCTGCAGCCGCGTCAGTTCCGCGCAGCCCGCCAGCGCCATGTCCAGCATCGTGTCCAAAGTGGACCGTGCGAAGGTGGCGCCCTCGCCGGTGCCCTGGACCTCGATCAGCGTGCCCGCGTCGGTCGCCACCACGTTCATGTCGACCTCGGCGCGCGAGTCCTCCTCGTACGGCAGGTCCAGCCGGACCCGGCCGTCGACCACGCCGACGCTCACCGCCGCCACCGAGGACGACAGCGGCTGCGGGTCGTTGAGCCGGTTCGCCGCGCCCAGCCACGTGATCGCGTCCGCCAGTGCCACGTACCCGCCGGTCACCGCGGCCGTGCGGGTGCCGCCGTCGGCCTGGATGACGTCACAGTCGATGACGATCGTGTTCTCGCCCAGCGCCGCCAGGTCGATGCAGGCCCGCAGCGACCGGCCGATCAATCGCGAGATCTCGTGCGTGCGGCCGCCGATGCGACCTTTCACCGACTCGCGGTCACCGCGGGTGTTGGTCGCCGACGGCAGCATCGCGTACTCGGCCGTCACCCAGCCGAGGCCCGAGCCGGCCCGCCAGCGCGGCACGCCTTCGGTGACGCTCGCCGCGCACAGCACCCGCGTGTTGCCGAATTCGATCAGCACCGACCCCGCCGGCCACTGCTGGAACCCCCGGGTGATCTTGATGTCGCGGAGCTGGTCGTCGGTCCTGCCATCTTTACGAGCCACAGGTGCACTCTATGACCGCCGTTCAGACGTCGTAGACGGCACCCTGCTTGACGACCTCGGCACCGGGGAAGCCGGCCGAGGCCTCGGCCAGCACCGCGCCGGCGTCGGTCCACGGCGCGATGTGCGTCAGCAGCAGCCGCCCGACACCGGCGTCGCGCGCCAGCTCGCCGGCCTGCTTGCCGGACAGGTGCACCCCCGCCGGCCGCTCCGCCGAGTCCGTCCAGGACGCCTCGGCGAGCAGCAGGTCGACGCCGTCGGCGAGCTCGTTCAGCGCCGAGCACGGCCCGGTGTCGCCGGTGAACGCCAGGATCCGGCCGCCGTAGGCGATCCGCAGGCCGTACGCCGGGGTCGGGTGGTCGACCTCGACCGCGACGACCTCGAACGGCCCGATCCGGAACGGCTCCGGCCGCAGCGGGCGGAAGTCGTAGACGTCGGAGAGGTCCGTGACGGCCCGCTCGGTCTCGTTGGGCGCGTACGCGTTCGCCAGCCGCGTCGGGGCGTCCGGCGGCGCGTACAGCGGCAGCAGCCGCGGGCGCGCCGGGTACGGCGGCGCCGGGTGGTAGCGCCGCAGGACGGTGAGCGCGCTGACGTCGGCGCAGTGGTCGGGGTGCAGGTGCGTGAGCACGAGCGCGTCCAGGTCGAACGGGTCGGCCACGGCCTGCAGCTGCGCGAGCGTACCGTTGCCGAGTTCGAGGCCGAGCAGGAAGCCCTCGGCCTCGACCAGGTAACCGGACGCGGCGGCGTTCGGCCCGGGGATGCTGCCGGAGCACCCGAGGATGGTCAGTCGCACGACGACACCCTAAGCGTCCACCGCCGCGATCACGCGGTGGTGGGAGCGAGGACACCCGGGGCGAACCCCATGAACCGCTGGGCGAGCCGGGTGAACGGCTCGGCCGACCCGGTGGCGACGAACTCGTGGCGCGGCGCGGTGTCGCGGGTGGCCAGCAGGTCGCGCTCGGTGAGCACCCGGACGAGGTCCTTGGCGGTCTCGTCGGCGCTGCTCACCAGGGTGACTTCCTGGCCCATCACGATCTGCAGCACACCCTGCAGCAGGGGGTAGTGCGTGCAGCCGAGCACGAGCGTGTCGACCTGGGCGTCGAGCAGCGGCTGGAGGTAGCCCTGCGCGAGCCCGAGCACCTGGCGCCCGGTCGTGATGCCGCGCTCGACGAAGTCGACGAACCGCGGGCAGGCGACGCTGGTGAGCGTGATGTCCGGCGCGGCGGCGAAGGCGTCCTCGTAGGCTCGCGACCGCACGGTGCCCTCGGTGCCGATCACGCCGACCCGGCGGGTGTGCGTCGCCACGACGGCGCGGCGCGCGGCGGGCAGCACAACCTCGATCACCGGGACGTCGTAGCGCTCGCGGGCGTCGCGCAGGCAGGCCGCGGACGCCGTGTTGCAGGCGATCACCAAGGCCTTCACGCCGCTCTCCACCAGCTCGTCGAGCGCCGCGAGGGCGTAGCTGCGGGCGGTGGCGATCGGGAGCGGGCCGTACGGGTTGTGCGCCGTGTCGCCGACGTAGCGGAGCTGCTCGGCGGGGAGCTGCTCGAGGATGGCCCTCGCGACCGTCAGCCCGCCGACGCCGGAATCGAACACGCCGATCGGGGCATCAGCGGGCGGAGACGTCACGCTTCGAGGTTACCCGGGGCGGCCTTGCCCGACCGGCGGGTGGTCAGCCAGGCCGCCAGGACACCGGCCAGCGCGCCGAAGAGGTGGCCCTGCCAGGAGACGCCGGGGTTGCCCGGCAGCAGCCCGGCCAGCATGCCGCTCCACACGCCGAGCAGGACGACGGCGACCACGATCTGCCCGGCCGCGCGGTTGAAGAGGCCGCGGACCAGCAGGTAGGCGAGCCAGCCGAAGGCCAGCCCGGACGCGCCGACGGTGACGCCGTCCGCAGGCCCGATCAGCCAGACGCCCAGCCCGGACACCACCCAGATGATGGCCGTGACCAGCGCGAACCGGCCGATCCCGGCGGCCATCGCGAGGAACGAGAACACCAGCACCGGGACGGTGTTCGCGAACAGGTGCGACCAGCCGGCGTGCAGGACGGGGGCGAACAGGACGCCGTCCAGCCCGGACAGCGCCCGGGAATGGATACCGCCCTGGTCGAGGTCGCCGGGCAGGATCACGTCGACCAGCTCGACCAGGTACAGCAGGAGGGTGAACGACAGCGCGACGATCGCGGCCGCCACCGGTTTCGGCGGCAGCACGCGCTTCGCGACGTCGGTTTCCGGGGCGGGGTTCACAGTGCTCACGTCTTCGAGGCTACGTCCGGCCACGGCCCCTTCACCTCGGGTGAAATCCCTGATCCGCGAGTTTTGTCGGTGGTGGCCGCTAGCTTGTCGGGCATGGACGTCACCGGTTATCTCGCGCGGCTCGGCCTCGATCCCGAACCGCCGAGCCTGGCAGCGCTGCGGCGCCTGCACGCGGCCCACGTGGAGCGCGTGCCGTACGAGGCATTGGAGACCCAGCTCGGGCGGCCGACCCCGCTCGAGCCGCCGGCGTCGCTGGCGCGGATCCTGCGGGGCCGCGGCGGCTACTGCTATCACCTGAACGGGGCGTTCTCGGCGCTGCTGCACGCACTCGGCTACCAGGTCACGCGCCATCTCGGCGGGGTGCAGGGCAGTGCGGCGGACGCGCCGAACGTCGACCGCAACCACCTGGCGCTGACGGTCACCGGGCTGCCGGACGCCCCGGAGGTGGCGTGGCTGGTCGACGTGGGGCTCGGAGACGGCCCGCACGAGCCGCTCCCCCTCCGGGAAGGCACCTACGTGCAGGGCCCGCACACCTACCGGCTGCGCCCGTCGGAGGTGGCGCCGGGCGGCTGGCGGTTCGAGCACGACCCCGCGGGCAGCTTCACCGGCATGGACTTCGCGCCCGGCGTCGCGGAGATGGCGGACTTCGCGGAGAAGCACGCCTGGCTGTCGACGGCCCCCGAGTCGGGGTTCGTCCGGGTCTGCGTGGTGCAACGGCGGGACGCGGAGGGGGTCGACAGCCTGCGGGCACGCACCCTCGACCGCCACGGCGTCAAGGAGCTGATCGAGTCACCCGGCGAGTGGTGGGCGGCCGCGGGTGACGTGTTCGGCATCCCGGCGGCGCAGTTCACGGCGGCGGAGCGCGAGCGGCTGTGGCGGCAGTGCGTCGCCCAGCACGAGGCTCACGTCGGCGGCAGGGGCAGCGAGGTGGTGCCGAGCGCGTAGTCCACCGCCGCCTCGGCGTGCAGGCGCGTCGTGGGGAAGGTCGGCACCGGGGCGTCCTCGGGGCCGACGAGCAGCTCGATCTCGGTGCAGCCGTAGATGACGCCCTCGGCGCCCGCGCCGGCCAGCCGCGCGATCACGCCGCGGTACGCCGCTCGTGAGCGGTCTTCGACGACGCCGAGCACCAGCTCGTCGTAGATGATCCGGTGCACGAGCTCGCGGTCCTCGGGCTCCGGCACGAGCACGTCGAGGCCGTGCGCGGCGAGGCGGTCGCGGTAAAAGGGCTGCCCCATGGTGAACCCGGTGCCGAGCAGCCCGACGCGGCGGATCCCGGCGGCCCTGACGGCCGCGGCGGTCGTGTCGCCGAGGTGCAGCAGCGGGATGCCGAGGCCGTCTTCGAGCTGCGCGGCGACCTTGTGCATGGTGTTGGTGCAGAGCACGACGAAGTCGGCGCCCGCGGCCTCGAGCGCCTTGGCGGCCCGGTTCAGCTCGGCGCCGGCCTCGTCCCAGCGGCCGTCGGCCTGCAGCCGCTCGATGGCGGCGAAGTCGACGGAGTAGAGCACAGTGTGCGCGGAGTGGAACCCGCCGAGAAGGGCTTTCACCCGCTCGTTGACGAGCCGGTAGTACTCCGCGGACGACTCCCAGCTCATCCCGCCGAGCAACCCGATGACCTTCATGCCATCAGGATGCCTAAGCCCAGAGCTGCCCGTCGAGCCGCTCGGCCGCCTCGTCCAGCGAGCCCGCGTAGGCGCCCGTCGAGAGGTACTTCCACCCGGCGTCCGCGACGACGAACGCGACATCCGCCTGCTCGCCGCGCGCCGCGGCCTTCTCGGCCACCGCCAGCGCCGCGTGCAGCACCGCGCCCGTCGAGATGCCCGCGAAGATGCCTTCGTGCTCCAGCAGCTCGCGGGTGCGGCGCAGGGCGTCGTACGCGCCCACGGAGTAGCGCCCGTTGAGCACCGAAGCGTCATACAGCTCCGGCACGAACCCTTCGTCGAGGTTGCGCAGGCCGTACACCAGCTCGCCGTAGCGCGGCTCGGCCGCGATGATCTGGACGTCCGGCTTCGCCTCGTGCAGGTAGCGGCCGACCCCCACCAGCGTGCCGGTCGTGCCGAGGCCGCCGACGAAGTGCGTCAGCGTCGGCAGGTCCTTGAGCAGCTCGGGGCCGGTGCCGCGGTAGTGCGCGTCGGCGTTGGCCGGGTTGCCGTACTGGTAGAGCATCACCCAGTCCGGGTTGGCCTCGGCCAGCTCCTTCGCCCGCCGGACGGCCTCGTTCGAGCCGCCCGCGGCCGGGGAGAAGACGATCCGGGCGCCGTAGGCCTGCAGCAGCTGCTTGCGCTCGGTGGAGGTGTTCTCCGGCATCACGCAAACCAGCCCGTAGCCCTTGAGCTTGGCGGCCATGGCCAGCGCGATCCCGGTGTTGCCCGACGTCGGCTCCAGGATGGTGGAGCCGCGCCGGAGCTTGCCTTCACGCTCGGCGGCTTCGATCATGGCCAGCGCGGGCCGGTCCTTGATCGAGCCGGTCGGGTTGCGGTCCTCCAGCTTCGCCCACAGGCGCACGTCGTGCGTCGGGGAGAGCCGGGGCAGCCCGACCAGCGGGGTGCCGCCGAGCGCGTCGAGCAGCGACTCGAAGCGAGCCATCGATCAGCCACCGGCCACAGCGGGGAGGATGGTCAGGGTGTCGCCGTCCTTGACCTCGGCCGCGAGCCCGCCGGCGAAGCGCACGTCCTCGTCGTTGACGTAGACGTTGATGAAGCGGTGCAGCTTCTCCTCCTTCACCAGGCGGCCCTTGATGCCCGCGTGGCGGGACTCGACGTCGTCGATGACCTCGAGGACGGTCGCACCCTTCGCTTCGACGGACTTCTCGCCGCCGGTGTGGGTGCGCAGGATCGTCGGGATGGAGACGGTCACGGCCATGGGTTCTTACCTCCGGTGGTTTCCTAGACGCAGACGCCTTCGGCGCGCGGTTTGTTCCGAACGGGTCAGTCGACGATCTCGACCGGCTCCTCGGTGATCTCGGCGTCCACGATCCGGTACGACCGGAACTCGTGCACTTCGGGGTCGCGGGTGGAGACGAGCACGTAGTGCGCGTCCGGCTCGGCCGCGATGCTCGCGTCGGTCCGCGACGGGTAGGCCTCGGTCGCGGTGTGCGAGTGGTAGATGACCACCGGCACCTCGTCGTTCGCGGCCATCTCGCGGTAGAGCTTCAGCAGGTCGCCGGAGTCGAATTCGTAGAACGTCGGCGAGCGGGCGGCGTTCAGCATGGGGATGAACCGCTCGGGCGAATCCGAGCCTTCCGGCCCGGCGATCACCCCGCACGCCTCGTCGGGGTGGTCACGACGGGCATGGGCGACGATCTCGTCGACGAGTTCACGGCGGATCCGGAGCACACCGACATCTTAGGTGGTGGACAAGGCCGGTCCAGATGATGAGACACAGCCCTCACCAGCGGGTTCAGGCGAACGCCTCCGGCCAGACGTCCCGGTAGGCAGGCACCCCACCGGCCGTGGTCGCCGTCAGCAGGCCGTGCACCATCGCCCGCGCGAACACCCGGGCCGCCGCCGAGCAGAGCGCGTCCAGTGCCGCCGGCCGGGCCGGGAACTCGGACGGCAGCTCGTGCGCCCCCGTGGCCAGCGCGAACACCGTGTCGCCGTCGAACATCGAATGCGCCGGACGCACCGCCCGCGCGAGCCCGTCCTGGGCCGCGACCGCGAGCCGCCGCGCCTCGGCCTTCGACAGCGCCGCGTCGACCGCGACCACGCCGATCGTCGTGTTGAGGTCCGTCCGCCGAGCAGGCAGGTCAGCCGGCCGCGAAGGCCACGTCACGCCGAAGTCGCCGTGGTCGGCCGCGTACGCCCGGCCCGTCGTCAGGTCCACGGCCTCACCGGCCGCGTTGACCGCAGCCAGCGCGCCCACGGTGAACTCGCCGACGACCTCGCTCGCCGAGCCGACCCCGCCCTTCAGCGACCCGACAGCGGCGCCCGCACCCGCACCGACCGTGCCTTGGGGCGCTGGTCCCGCGACGGCCGCTTCGCAGGCCGCGTAGCCGAAGGACGCGTCGGGCCGGTTGCCCCACTCGCTGCGCGGCAGGTCGAACAGCACCGCCGCCGGCACGATCGGCACGACCTCGTGCGGCTGCGCGCCCACCGGAAAGCCCAGGTTGCGCTCGGCCAGCCACCGCATCACGCCGTCGGCCGCGGCGAGGCCGTACGCCGACCCGCCCGAGAGGCAGACCGCGTTGACCCGCTGGACGAGGTTCTCCGGCTCGAGGAGGTTCGTCTCCCGCGTGCCGGGCGCGCCGCCGCGCTGGTCGACCGCGCCGACCGCGCCTTCGGGGACCAGGACGACCGTCGTGCCGGTGGCCCAGCCGTCGCCGACCCGCTCGTGGTGCCCGACCAGGACACCCGGCACGTCGGTGATCATCCCGTCAGCGCCTGGATCAGCGTCTCCTGCACCCAGGTCAGCCAGTGGTAGACACCCAGGTGCGGCGCCCGCGGGTCGTCCTCGGGCAGCTCGTCGGGCATGTCCTCGGTGACGTCGAGCGCGGTGCCCAGCGCCAGCCGGACGTCGTTGAGCGCGCCCAGCCAGGCGTCGGCCTGCTCCTCGGTCAGCCGGACGTGGCCGCCGTCGCGGGGCAGCGTGTCGAGCACGATCTTGGCCACGCCGACCTTCATGTCGAGCAGCTCGGGCTCGTGCAGCGAGCGCATCGCCGCGACCGAGTCGATGTCCTCACGGGACGGGTTGTCCGGGTCGAGCTTGTGGAAGTCCGGGAGCAGCCGCGAGAGCACCGGGTCGTCCGGGGACTCGGTGGGCCCGGTCCGGATGCCGGTGAGCTCGGCGAGCTCGTCCTGGGGCGCTTCCTCGGCACGCGCGGTGAGCATGTCCTCGAGCTGGCTGACCAGACCGCGCAGCACGGCCGCTTCCTGCTGCTCGAACCCCGCGTGGATCACCGCGCCCTTGCGCCGCCAACCGTTCACGAGGGCTGCTCCATCGTGGCCCAGAGGCCCGCCGCGTGGAGTTTCGCCACGTCCGTTTCCACCTTCTCCTTGCTGCCGGACGAGACGATCGCCTTGCCCTTGTGGTGCACGTCCAGCATCAGCTTGGTGGCGTGGTCGCGGCTGTAGCCGAACAGCTTCTGGAAGACGTAGGTCACGTACGACATCAGGTTGACCGGGTCGTTCCAGACCACGGTCCGCCAGGGGGTGTCCGACTCGGCGACTTCGGCACCGGCCGGTTCGACCTGCGTCTGTTCGGATGCGACAGGCGTGGACATGCACCCCATGGTGTCACGGGGGTGACGGGGTACGCCGCGCCAGGTCCGGCCATGTGGGTGAATAGGCTTACCCCATGGGTTCACCGGAGCCGGTCACGGCCAGCACTGCGCTGCTCACCGACCACTACGAGCTGACCATGCTGGGCAGCGCGCTCGCCGACGGGACGCACGCGCGGCCCTGCGTATTCGAGGTTTTCGCCAGGAGGCTGCCGGACGGGCGGCGCTACGGTGTCGTCGCGGGCACCGCCCGTGTCCTCGACGCGATCGCCGACTTCCGCTTCACCGACGCGGAACTGGCGCAGCTGGAGGCCACCGCGGTCGTCGACGACGCGACGCTGGCCTGGCTCGCGGACTACGAGTTCTCCGGTGACATCGACGGCTACCCCGAGGGCGAGCTGTACTTCCCCGGCTCGCCGATCCTCACCGTCACCGGCTCGTTCGCCGAGTGCGTGCTGCTGGAGACGCTGGTGCTGTCGATCCTCAACCACGACAGCGCCATCGCGTCCGCCGCGGCCCGGATGTCCGGCGCCGCGCACGGCCGCCCGATCATCGAGATGGGCGGCCGCCGCACGCACGAGTACGCCGCGGTCGCGGCCGCGCGCGCCGCCTACCTGGCCGGCTTCGCGACGACGTCCAACCTGGAAGCCGGGCGCCGCTACGGCATCCCGACGCGCGGCACCGTCGCGCACGCCTTCATGCTGCTGCACGACAGCGAGGAAGCGGCCTTCCGCGCCCAGGTGGACAAGATGGGCGCGGACACGACGCTGCTGGTCGACACCTACGACATCACCGCGGGCATCGAGACCGCGGTCCGCGTCGCCGGGCCCGAGCTCGGCGCGATCCGGATCGACTCCGGCGACGTCGGCCCGCTCGCCCGCCGCGCCCGCGAGCAGCTGGACTCCCTCGGCGCCAAGGACACCCGGATCGTGGTCTCCGGTGACCTCGACGAGCACGCCATCGCGGCGCTGCGCGCGGAGCCGGTGGACGCGTACGGCGTCGGGACGTCGGTGGTCACCGGGTCCGGCGCACCGACCGCCGGCATGGTCTACAAGCTGGTCGAGGTGGACGGCAAGCCGGTCGCGAAGCGCAGTGCGCACAAGGAGTCCCGCGGCGGCCGCAAGTCCGCGCTGCGGCGGCACCGCGGCACCGGCACGGCGGTCGAGGAGGTCGTCTGGGCGACCTCGGGTGCCGCGCCCGAGGCCGACGCCAACGACCGGCCGCTGCAGATCCCGCTGATCCGCGCTGGCCGCCCGGAGCCGGACCTGCCTACGCTCGACGACGCCAGGCAGCGGTTGCGCCGCGGCCTGGTCAGCCTGCCGTGGGAGGGCCTCAAGCTCTCGCACGGCGAGCCCGCAATCCCGACACTGTTCCTCTGAAGGAGAGCCACCGATGGGTACCGCGCTGATCGTGGTGGACGTGCAGAACGACTTCTGCGAAGGGGGTTCGCTCGGCCTGCCGGGCGGGGCCGCCGCGGCCGCCGCCATCTCGAAGCAGGCCGCCGAGGGCGGGTACAGCCACGTCGTCGCCACCCGGGACAACCACATCGACCCCGGTGACCACTTCAGCGAGACGCCGGACTTCAAGGACAGCTGGCCGGTGCACTGCGTGGCCGGCACCGCGGGCGCGTCGTTCCACGCCGCGCTCGACGTCGTCCCGATCGGCGAGGTGTTCTCCAAGGGCGAGTACACCGCCGCTTACTCGGGCTTCGAGGGCGCGGCCCGCGACGGGAAGTCCCTGGAAGCGTGGCTGCGCGAGCACGACGTCACCGACGTCGACGTCGTCGGCATCGCCACGGACTTCTGCGTCCGCGCGACCGCGCTCGACGCGAAGAAGGCCGGCTTCGGCGTGCGGGTGCTGCTGGACCTGACCGTCGGCGGCTCGCAGCCGACGGTCGACGCGACGCTGAAGGACTTCGACGAGGCGGGCGTCACCTACACCGGCACCGCCGTGGTCGGCCCGGCCGCGTGAACGACCTGCAGGCGGCGCTGGCCGAACACCGGCTCGTCGCGATCCTGCGGGCGTCGGACGCCACCCGGTTCGCCGACGCGGCGATGGTGCTGCACGCCGCGGGCGTCCGCCTGCTCGAAGCGACGCTGACGACGCCGGGCGCACCCGCGGCCATCACCGCGCTGCGCCTGGCGCTCGGCGAAGCCGCGCTGATCGGCGCCGGCAGCGTCCGTGAACCGTCCGATGTGGACGTCGCGGTCGACGCCGGTGCCGCGTACCTGATCACGCCGACGGTCAACCCGGCGGTGCTCGAGCGCGCCGCGGCCCTGGACACCCCGGTGATCTGCGGCGCGCTGACGCCGACGGAGATCGACCAGGCCTGGCGGCTCGGCGCGGCCGCGGTGAAGGTGTTCCCGGTCGCGGCCGTGGGCGGGGTCGCGTACCTGCGCGCGGTGCGGGCGCCGCTGCCGGACGTCCCCCTGGTGCCGACCGGCGGCGTCCACCTGGCCGACGTCGAGGGCTACCTGCGCGCGGGCGCGATCGCGGTCGCCGCGGCGACACCGCTGCTGGGCGACGCGCTCTCGTCCGGCGGCAGCCTGCCGGACCTGGCCACGCGGGCGGGCGAGTTCGTCGCCGCGGCTTCGCGCTTCGCCACCGCCTGAAGGGCACTTTCACGTAAAAGTGCCCTTCCTTACTTCTTGCCGAAGGGGTCGCAGGCGGCCGTGCCCAGGTAGATGTCCCCGCTCGCCGGGCCGCCCTGCGGGAACAGCTTGAGGTGCACCGCGTGCGTCACCAGGCTGCCGTCCGGCGGCTGCGGCGTCACGGTCTCGTTGAGCACGACCGTCGCCAGCGCGGTGCCGGCGGTGCCGCCGGGGATGACGATCCGGTAGTTCGGCGGGATCTCCGCCGGCACGGTGACGCCCTCCACGGCCCCGATCGTCACCTCGCCGAGGCTGCCGGTGGCGGTTGTCGCGCACTTCGCGGTGAAGGTGCGCACCGAGATCATCGGACCGCCGTAGCGCTGCAGCACGGTCGCCTTGAAGCGGCGGCCGGACGCCTGGGCGATCGACACGGCACCGGATCGGCCGCAGCCGGTGTCCCCCGCCCCGAACGCGGCGATGTCGCCCGTGGTGCCGCCCTGCGTCCAGCCCTTGTACGGCCCGTCGACGGTGCATTTCGCCAGCTCACCGGTGACGACGTGCTCGTTGTCGATCGTCACGTCCACCGAGCCGGACGACGCCCATCCGGTGGACGTCACCGGGGCCGCCGCACCGAGGAGCGGAACGGCGAGCGTCGTCACGGCCAGCAACCGATATGTCCTCTTCCTGGTGTTCCGCATGCTCCGGCCTCCTCGGTCCCGTGACAGATCGCAGCTATGCACTTCGTCATCGGCCGGTCCGGCGCCCACCCTGATCGGGTCCACCCGGACGAGTGGCCGGTGAGGAACGCAACTAGGGGGTCCACCGGGACGGTAACGAGCGTTAACCTCGGTCGTCGCCTGTTCCCCTCGGGAGGTTTCGTGTCTTCGCTGTCCTTCGCCGGCAAGCGGCCCGTGCTGGCCGACCTGGTGCCCGGCTCGCTCGTCCGGGACATCGCGCTGGTCGCCGGCGGTGCCGTGCTCACCGGCGCCGCCGCGCAGCTGACGATCCCGGTGCCGGGCAGCCCGGTGCCGATGACCGGCCAGACGTTCGCCGCGCTGCTCGTCGGCGCGTCGCTCGGCATGTCGCGCGGTGCCGCCTCGATGCTGGTGTACCTGCTGGTCGGCGCGGTCGGCGTGCCGTGGTTCCAGCACGGCACTTCGGGCCTGTCCGGCGCGAGCGCCGGCTACATCGTCGGGTTCGTCTTCGCCGGCGCCCTGGTCGGCGCGCTCGCCGGCCGCGGCGGCGACCGGACGCCGGTGCGCACCGCGGGCACCATGGTGCTCGGCAACCTGGTGATCTACGCGTTCGGCGTGCCGTGGCTGATGGCCTCGACCGGCTTCGACCTGTCGACCGCGTTCGCCAAGGGCGTCACGCCGTTCCTGGTCGGCGACGCGATCAAGATCGTCGTGGCCGCCGGCCTGCTGCCGCTGACCTGGAAGCTGGTCTCCGGCCGCAGCCAGGACTGACGCTCGCCGAAGGGGGCCTGTCCGCGCTTGCGGGTGGGCCCCCTTCGCCGTGCCCGCCCCCGCTGCCGGAGCGACGCGAGTGGCCCGTTCGCGACGGAGCACCGATCTCTGTCGGTGGTGGCGGCTAATGTGTGTCGCTGTGCCCGCCCGAACCGATTTCCCCGGCGTCCTCGAACTCCTCACCCACGCGGTGGAGTCCGTCGGCGGTGCCGAACGCCCAGGGCAGGTGCAGATGGCCGACGCCGTCGGCCGCGCCATCCGCACCGGCGAACACCTGGCCGTGCAGGCCGGCACCGGCACCGGCAAGTCACTGGCCTACCTCGTGCCCGCGATCCGCCACGCCGTCGAGAAGGAAGCCACGGTCGTGGTCTCCACGGCCACGATCGCGCTGCAGCGCCAGCTCGTCGACCGCGACCTCCCCCGCCTGGCGAAGGCGCTGAAGAAGCCGCTCGGCCGCGAGCCGACCTTCGCGATCCTCAAGGGCCGGCGCAACTACATGTGCCTGCACCGGCTCGATTCCGGCGCGCCGGACGAGCCGGAGGACGCCCAGCTCTTCGACCCGTTCGCGGTGTCGCGGCTGGGCAAGGAGGTCACGCGGCTGCGGGAGTGGGCGTCGGACACCGAAACCGGCGACCGCGACGAGCTCGTCCCCGGCGTCTCCGACCAGGCGTGGCGTCAGGTTTCGGTGACGGCGAAGGAATGTCTCGGCGCTTCGCGCTGCCCGATCGGCACGGACTGCTTCGCCGAGCGCGCCCGCGCCGAGGCCGGCCGCGCCGACGTCATCGTCACCAACCACGCGCTGCTGGCGATCGACGCCCTGCAGGGCTACCAGGTCCTGCCCGACCACGACGTGGTGATCATCGACGAGGCCCACGACCTGGTCGACCGGGTCACCTCGGTCGCCACCGGCGAGCTCACCAGCGCCATGTGCGCGGCGGCCGCGCGCCGCTGCGGCAAGCTGATCGACGCCGACGTCGCCGACCGCCTGCTGGAGGCCGGCGACGGGCTGGCGCTGATCGTCGACGACCTGCCAGCGGGCCGGATGGACGAGCTGCCGCGGCCGCTGCAGGGCGCGATCCCGGCGGTCCGCGACGCCGCGCACGCGTGCATCACGGCGCTGGGCAGCGACCGCAAGGAAGACGTCGAAGGGGCCACCGCGCGCAAGCTGGCGCGGTCGCTGCTCGACGAGGTGCACGACACCGCGGTCCGGCTGCTGGAGGCGTTCGACGAGGACCAGGCGCACCAGCGCGACGTCGTCTGGCTCTCCGGCGACAAGTACTCGTCGAACCCGCGGCCGCCGGCGCTGAAGGTGGCACCGCTCGGCGTCGCCGGCCTGCTGCGCGAGCGCGTGTTCAACCAGCACACGACGATCCTGACGTCGGCGACGCTGACCCTGGGCGGCACGTTCGACACGATGGCGCGGCAGTGGGGTCTCCCGCCGGGCGCGGCCCGCGTGGAGCAGGCGCCCGGCGCGGCGACGGAGAAGGAAGCGCCGTCGGACGAGTCGGGCCCCAAGTGGACCGGCCTCGACGTCGGCTCGCCGTTCGACCACCGGCGCAACGGCATCCTGTACCTGGCCAAGCACCTGCCGCCACCGGGCCGCGACGGCCTCACACCGTCCACAATGGACGAACTGGCCGAGCTGATCGAGGCCGCGGGCGGGCGCACGCTCGGGCTGTTCTCCTCCATGCGGGCGGCCAAGCAGGCCACCGAGGAGATGCGCGAGCGGCTGGACTTCCCGATCCTGTGCCAGGGCGACGACGCGACGTCGCTGCTGGTCCAGAAGTTCTCCGAAGACGTCCGCACGTGCCTGTTCGGCACGCTTTCGCTCTGGCAGGGCGTGGACGTGCCCGGGCCGTCGCTGCAGCTCGTGGTGGTCGACCGGATCCCGTTCCCGCGCCCGGACGACCCGGTGTCCTCGGCGCGGCAGCGCGCGGTGGAAGCCCGCGGCGGCAACGGGTTCCTCACCGTGGCGGCCACGCACGCGGCACTGCTGCTGGCGCAGGGCACCGGGCGGCTGCACCGCGCGGTCAGCGACCGCGGGGTGGTGGCGGTGCTGGATTCGCGGCTGGCGAACGCCCGGTACGGCGGTTTCCTGCGGGCTTCGCTGCCGCCGTTCTGGCCGACGATGGACCCGAAGGTGGTGCGGGAAGCGCTGCGCCGGCTGGACGCAGCCGCGCCCGCGTGACGCGGTCCGCGGCCGCGCCCGGTACGGTGAAGCCACCCAAGCAACAAAGGGAGCACCGGTTGACCCAGGATTCGTCCAGCGCCCAGTCCCGGACCGTCAGCGTCGACGACACCGGAGTGCGGCGGCGGCTCGCGGACGGCAGCGAAGAGGCCGTCACGTGGGCCGGCCTGTCGTCGGTGATGGTGCGGGTCATCCCCGACGGCCCGTGGAACGAAGACGTCTTCTTCATGCTCGTGGGCACCGACGGCAAGGGCACCGCGGTTCCCAGCGGCGACCCGGCGGCCGACGCGCTCATCGAGCGGCTGCAGGCCCTGCCGGGCTTCGACAACGAGAAGTTCATCGAAGCCATGACGACCGACGCCGACCAGGCCTACGTCGTCTGGGAGTCCGGCCAGAACTAGGCCTGCGGGAAGGTTTCCGTCACCGGGATCCCCTTCTTGAGCGTGCGGCTCACCGTGCAGAGCCGCTCGATCGCGCGGTCCACGGCGCCGACGAGCGCTTCCCGCTGATCCGCCGTCAATGTCGACACGTCGACGTCGAACGCGACGTGCACGGCGTCCAGCTCCGCAGCGCCCTCGCGCCGGTCGGCGTCGACGGTGACCCGGAACTTCGCGTCTTCGCCGATCCGCCGCGTGATCAGCTCTTCGGCGGTCACCGCGTTGCAGCCGGCGACCGCGATCTGCAGCAGCTCCGCGGGCGAAAACGCCCCCTCGGCGCCCTTGCGGCCCAACAGGACCTCCGCGCCCCGCTCGTTGCGCCCGACGAACGCGTGCTCGCCCGTGCGTTCCACTTCCAGTGTCATGCCCGCTCCAACCGGGTCAGGGGGCCGCTTGTTCCGGCGCCCACTGGGCGAGCACCGTGATCGTGCCGGGGTCGACCTCGGTGAACCCGGCGTCCCGCACGGCGATGACGCGGTCGCGCCGCCACGCGCCCTCGGGGTCGTCGCCCGGGTGCAGTTCCTTCCACTGCACGGGCGTCGCCGTGCGCACGGCCACCCGGTAGTCCCGCGCGGCCCAGGCGGCCCGCTCGGCGTCGCCCAGCAGTGCGGCGAGGATCATCGTCGCGTGGCCGACCTGGGCGGCGCCCTTGCCGACGGTCATCGGCACGTGCGGGTTGAGCAGCAGCAACGGAACGCCGTCCGGGAGCGGCCCCGGCTCGTCGGCCGGCAGTTCGCTGCCGGAGATCTGCAGCCGCGCGACTTCCTTGGGCGTCTCGGTGACCAGGCCCGGCACGAGCGCCCGCGCCTCGGCGCCGTCGACCTCGACGGTGATGCCCGGCAGGTCCTGGACGGCCGCCCAGTGCGCGCCCCGCGCCCGCCGCGCGACCTTCCGGATCCGGTTGTCCAACCACGCGTGCATCGGCTCGGCCCATTCGCCACCGGGCTGCGCACGCTCGTCGAGGCACACGGCCAGCGCCGCCGCGGCCGCCGCCTCCAGCAGCGGCGTGCGGCCCGGCGGCTCGGCGCGTTCGATGCGGAGGATGACCGGCATCGCCCGGACTTCCTCGGGGAGTTCGTCGGAGGTGTCCGACGTGTCTTCGGCCGGCAGCCCCAGCCAGAACGCGTAGCGGGCGCCCAGGGAGTCGAGAACGCTGCTCACGGGCGCGTCAGCTCGAGCCCGTCGGCGGCGTCGGCCGCTTCGACCTCGCCGCGGGTGAGGCCGAGCACGAACAGCACGGCGTCGAGGTACGGGTGCGACAGCGCGGTGTCGGCCACCTCGCGCAGCGCGGGCTTGGCGTTGAACGCCACGCCCATGCCCGCGGCCGAAAGCATGTCGATGTCGTTGGCGCCGTCGCCGACGGCGACGCACTGCTCGAGCGGGATGTCGTACTCGGCGGCGAAGCGGCGAAGCACCTTCGCCTTGCCCGCGCGGTCGACGACGTCACCGACGACCTTCCCGGTGAGCTTGCCGTCCTCGATCTCGAGCTCGTTGGCCACCGCGAAGTCGAGTCCCAGCTCATCCGCCAGGCCCGCGATGACCTGGGTGAAGCCACCCGAGACCACGCCGGTGCGGAAGCCCATCCGCTTGAGCGTCCGGACCGTCGTCCGGGCGCCCGGCGTCAGCTCGATCGACGCGGCGACCTGCTCGATCGCCGTCGCCGGCAGGCCGGCCAGCAGGGCGACCCGCCGCTCCAGCGACTCGGTGAAGTTCAGCTCGCCGCGCATCGCCGCTTCGGTGATTTCGCGGATCTCCGGCTCGACGCCGGCGTGCGCGCCCAGCATCTCGATGACCTCGCCCTGGATGAGGGTCGAGTCGACGTCGAACACGACGAGCCGCTTGGCCCGGCGCATGATGCCGGCCCGCTCCACGGCGACGTCGATACCGGCCTCGACGGCGGCGTCGGCGAGCTGCGAGCGCAGCGCGGCGTCGGCTTCGGGGGTGTCCTCGTCGACCGAGACGTACAGCTCGAGCCCGGTCACCGGGTAGTCGGCGACACTGCGGATCGCGTCGATGTTGGCACCCAGCGCGGCCAGCCGGCGCGCGACCTCGGAGAAGCCCCGCGCGGTGACCGGGCGGCCCAGGATGACCAGCACGTGCGAGGAGTCGCGGCGGCCGAGCGCGAACGGGTCGTCGCCGATCGCGCTGCCGATCTTGACGTCGACCTGCATGCCGACGGACGCCATCGCCTGCTCGACCGACTCCTGCAGCCCCTCCGGGTCGCGGTAGACCCCGGCGAGCACCCCGAGCACGAGCTGCCCGCGGATGACCACCTGCTCGACGTCGAGCACGTCGACGTCGTGCCGGGTCAGCACGGCGAACAGCACGGACGAGACACCCGGCTTGTCGGGGCCGGTCGTCGTGATCAGGACGGGGGTCTGGGTCACTGGTCATCCCTCGTTCGGCAACGCTGCACGATCAGTCTGCCGGTCCGGGGTCGAACATAAGTAGAGCGCGTGCCCGGCTTCACATCAGCCGGGCACGCGCTCACTCGATCAGGGGGTTCTACTTGTCGCCCTGCTCGCTCGCGTTGTCCTTGGAGTGGTCTCCCGGGATCACCGCTTCGGTGAGCAGCTGCGACGGCGCCGCGTGGCTGTTGACCTTCTGCTTCCCGAAGAAGCCGATCTCGCCTTCCTTGTGGATGCGCTCGATCATGTGCGGGTAGTGCAGCTCGAACGCGGGCCGCTCGGAGCGGATCCGGGGCAGCTCGGTGAAGTTGTGCCGCGGCGGCGGGCAGGAGGTCGCCCACTCGAGCGAGTTGCCGTAGCCCCACGGGTCGTCCACCGTGACGATCTCGCCGTACCGGTAGCTCTTGAAGACGTTCCAGATGAACGGCAGCGTCGAGGCACCGAGGATGTACGCGCCGATCGTCGAGATCGTGTTCAGCGTGGTGAAGCCGTCACTGGTCAGGTAGTCCGCGTACCGGCGCGGCATGCCCTCCGCGCCCAGCCAGTGCTGGACGAGGAACGTGCCGTGGAAGCCGATGAACGTGGTCCAGAAGTGCCACTTGCCGAGCTTCTCGTCCATCATCCGGCCGGTGATCTTCGGGAACCAGAAGTAGATGCCGGCGAAGGTGGCGAACACGATCGTGCCGTAGAGCACGTAGTGGAAGTGCGCGACGACGAAGTAGCTGTCCGACACGTGGAAGTCGATCGCCGGCGCGGCCAGCAGGATGCCGGTCAGGCCGCCGAAGAGGAACGTGACGATGAAGCCCATCGAGAAGATCATCGGCGTCTCGAAGGACAGCTGGCCCTTCCACATCGTGCCGATCCAGTTGAAGAACTTGATGCCGGTCGGGACGGCGATCAGGAACGTCATGAAGGAGAAGAACGGCAGCAGCACGGCGCCGGTGGCGTACATGTGGTGCGCCCACACCGCGACCGACAGCGCCGCGATCGCCAGCGTCGCCCAGACCAGGCTCTTGTAGCCGAACAGCGGCTTGCGGCTGAACACCGGGAAGATCTCCGACACGATGCCGAAGAACGGCAGCGCGACGATGTACACCTCGGGATGGCCGAAGAACCAGAACAGGTGCTGCCAGAGGATCACGCCGCCGTTTTCGGGGTCGAACACGTGCGCCCCGAGGTGCCGGTCCGCCAGCAGGCCGAACAGCGCCGCGGTCAGGATCGGGAAGGCGAGCAGGACCAGGATGCTCGTGACCAGGATGTTCCAGGTGAAGATCGGCATCCGGTACATCGTCATGCCCGGCGCGCGCAGGCAGACCACGGTGGTGATCATGTTGACCGCACCGAGGATGGTGCCGAGACCACCGATGATCAGGCCGGAGATCCACAGGTCCGCGCCGACGCCCGGCGAGTGGATCGCGTCCGACAGCGGGGTGTAGGCGAACCAGCCGAAGTCGGCGGCGCCACCCGGCGTCAGGAAGCCGGACATCACGATCAGGCCGCCGAAGAGGTACAGCCAGTACGAGAACGCGTTCAGCCGCGGGAAGGCGACGTCCGGCGAGCCGATCTGCAGCGGCAGGACGAAGTTCGCGAAGCCGAAGAGGATCGGGGTCGCGTACAGCAGCAGCATCACCGTGCCGTGCATGGTGAACAGCTGGTTGTACTGCTCCTGCGAAAGGAACTGCTGCCCGGGCCGCGCCAGCTCGGTGCGGATCAGCATGGCCATCGCGCCGCCCGCCATGAAAAAGGCGAACGACGTGACCAGGTACATGATCCCGATCTGCTTGTGGTCCGTCGTGCGGAACAACCGCAGCAGGTACGAACCCTTGACCGACTCGCGCGCGGGGTACGGGCGCGTCGCGATCGGCTTGGGGGCTACGGCCGTCACTCCTGCCTCCAACACTGAAACCTTGTGGTGGTCATCGTCGCGCCACCGGGGCTCGGGAACGCCCGACCCGGCGGCTTAGGGGGATCGTAGCCCTCGCTACCGACAGTCGCGCGCACCGGCTGGCAAGATCGGGGCGTGGCCGACGACTACACCCGCGCGGCGGTGCGCGCGGCGCTCGCCGTGACCGCCCGGCTGGGGCTGCCCGCGCACGATCCCGAGGTGCTCCACGAACGGTCGAACGTGCTGGTGAGGCTGGGTCCACTGGTGGCCAGGGTGCCGGCGACGACCCGCCTGGCACGGACCGGGCCAGCCTGGCAGGAGCGGGACGTGGCGGTGTCGGAGTTCCTCACCGAACGTGGTGTGCTCGTCGTCTCACCCACCACGGATCCCCCGGCCGGGCCCCATTTCGCCGAGGGGCTCCCTGTCACGCTCTGGCACCACACCCCGCACGACCCGGACCACCGGTACGCACCGGACGTCGTCGCCCGGTCGCTGGCCGAGGTGCACGCGGCACTGCGCGAGTACCCCGGCGAACTGCCCCGGCGCGGCCCGCTGGACGACCTCGGCCGCGTCTTCGACCGCCACGACCTGGATCCCCGGTTGCGCGCGGAGGCGGCCCGCCTCGCCGCGGCACTGCCGGCGGCCGCCGTGCAGCCGCTGCACGGCGACGCCCACCCCGGGAACCTGATCGCCACGCCCGCGGGGCCCTGCTGGCTGGACTTCGAGGACACCTGGCGCGGGCCGCTCGCCTGGGACCTGGGGATCCTCGCCCGGCAGGGCGGCCCGGAGTTCCTGGCCGCCTACCCGGGCGAAGTGGACGAAGGGGCGCTTCGCGTGTGTATGCGGCTTCGCGAGCTGTACTCGGTTGTGTGGCAGTTCGTCATCGCCATCCGGTTCCCGCACCGGCTGCCCGGAGCCCGCTCGGCGCTCGCCGCCTACTTCTCGTGAGTGGCCGGGTACCAGGACAGGATCGCCTCGACCACGCCGGCGGGGTCCTCGAGCGGGGTCAGGTGCCCGGCGTCGGGCAGCACGACGAACGTCGAGCCGGCCATGACCTCGACCATCTCGCTCGCCGCCGCCACCGGGGTGATCGGGTCCTCTTCGCCGACGATGACCAGTGCCGGGATGTCCGCGTTCCGCAGCAGCTCCAGTGAGTCGGGCCGGGTGCGCAGCGCCAGCGCCGTCCACGAGATCCCGGCTGGCGGCTGGGATTCGATGATCTCCCGGACCGTCTCGACGAGCTCGGGCCGCTGCTCGTGGGTCGATTTCGCCAGCAGGTTCGGCAGGTTGGCCTCGGCGAGCCAGGTCTTGGTGCCTTCGCGGTCGACGCGGGCCGCGACGTCCAGCCGGGTCTGCGCGGCCTCGGGTGTGTCGGGTGTGGCCTTGGTGTCGATGAGCACGAGCCCGCCGACCCGTTCCGGGGCGAGCCGCAGCACGGCCATCGCGAGGTAGCCGCCCATCGAGCAGCCGCCGAGCACGACGCGGTCGAGGCCCAGCCGGTCGAGCAGGGCGACGACGTCCCGCGCGGCGTCTTCGAGACTCGGCTCCCGGTCGGATTCCGGCAGCGGCGAGCGGCCGAGCCCGCGCTGGTCCGGCGTGATCACCCGAAGGTGTGAAGCGAGGGGTTCGCGCACCGCGTTCCACATGCGGGAATCCAGGGGAAAGGCGTGGAGGAGGACCAGCGGCAGTTCGGTCATGCGCCTCATTTTGTCGGACCCCGTCGTTAGCTTGGCCGATGTGTTCACCGACATCGAAACCGACCGGCTGCTGCTGCGTCCGCTCCACGAGGCGGACCGGCAGGCGATGGTCGACATCCACACCGACCCGCGCACCAACCGCTTCAACCCCGCGCCACCCGGGGTCACGGAGGCATCCGAGATGTTCTCGGGCTGGCTGGCGCACTGGGCCGAGCACGGGTTCGGCTACCCCGCGGTGTTCGAGCGCGGCGGCACCGAACTGATCGGCATGTGCGGCGTGCGGCTGCGCGAGTTCCACGGCGAGAAGGTGCTCAACCTCGGCTACCGGTTCCGGCCGTCGGCGTGGGGCAAGGGCTACGCGGTCGAGGCGGGGCAGGCGGTCCTGGAGTGGTGCGCCCGCGAGCTGCCGTCGGTGCCGGTGCTGGCGAGCGTGAGCATCGCGAACAAGCCGTCGCTGAGGGTGGCCGAGCGCCTCGGCTTCACCGAGTACACGGAGGAGATGTACGACGGCGCGATGTCGCGGCACTACCGGCGCTGAGCCGGGCGATGTTTGACAACTCCAGAGCGAAAGTCACCAGCGGCGGTGCGGCCGCCGCCGCGCCCGCGCTTCCCAGCAGGCCCGGTGCCAGTGCCGCCGGTCGGCGACGGAGCCGGTCTCGTCGGCAGGCCAGACGACGAGGTGCGGCGTCCCCGGCCGGATCTCGTGGTCGCACCCGGGACAGCGGTAGTGCTTGGTGGCCTGGCTCCCGGGCACGGTCCGCACCAGCCAGTCCCCGTCAACGCCGGACTCGGCCCGCGCCCACCCGGTGGCGGCACCGAGGTCACGTTCGGGCGGCCCACCGTCCGAACGGCGGCCGGGACGGTTGCGTCGTGGCACACCCAAACGGTAACCGCCACCCCCCGTGTCGTCCCTCCAGGCACGCGAGTCGACCCTCCAATCACGCGAGTCGTCCCTCCAATCACGCGCGTCGACCCTCCAATCACGCGAGATGCCCCGCCAATCACGCGTGATGCCCCGCCAGACACACGTGATGCCCGGCGGAGCTCAGGCCACCCGGGCCGCCACCCGGTCCCCTGCCCCCAGCCGGTGCACGATCGCGTCGTAACCGAGGCCGTCCCAGCCGAGCCGGCGGAGGGTGCGGCCGGTCCGGCGGAAGTCCTCGCCGCCGAGCACGGACATGATCGTGATCGCGGCGTCGACCATCGGCGTGGCGACGCCGGCGCACCGCGCGAGTGCCTGCAGCGGCACCAGGGTGGAGCGGATGTCCTCGGTGAGGAACCGGTGGTCGAGGCTGGTCGGCGCGGCGATCGTCCGGTACGGCTTCACGGTCCGCAGCGCGTCGAGCAGCGTCGTGGCCGGGCAGCCGTAGTAGCGGTCGAGGACCTCGGTCATGGGCAGCAGCCGGGCGCCGTAGGCGTGCGCGACGGCGGCGAACTCGGCTTCGGTGCGTTCGAGCAGGGCGATCGTCCGCGCCGAGACGCCCTCGACGTAGAACAGCAGCTCCTCCGCGCGGTCGATGGTGCCGAGGTTGGCCAGCGCGATCGGCACGTGCGCGACCGCGCCGAAGTCGTGCAGGCCGCGTTCCACCGGGTTGCGCGCGACCTCCAGCATCGGGAACCACTCGCGCAGCAGCCCGGCGCGCCGGGTGACGGCGGCCGCGCTGCTGCCGGAGATCAGGTTCCAGCCCTTGGCGCCGAGCACGGTGACGCCGTCGGTCCCGGACGGCCGCGCGGCGAACAGCGCGTCGGTCTCGACGACGTCGACGGCCGGCGCGCCGGCGGCGGCGAGCGCGTGGGCGAACTCGACGCTCCCGCAGAGCTTGCTGGAGAACAGCACCACGACCTGCCCCGGCCGCAGGTGCGGCGCGAGCCGGGCGGCGACCTCCGGGTAGGCGGTGGTCACGGTGGCGACCAGGACGACGGCCCGCGCGGCCAGCCCGGCCGGGTCCGCGGTCACCTCCCGGAGCGGGAACCGCCCGTCGAGCGCCCCGCGCGCGACGATCTCCCGGCGGCGCGCGATCTCCCCCACGGCCCCGAGATCCCGCGTGTACAGGTGCACGGGCAGTTCCCGCGCGGCGAGGTGCGCGGCCACGGCCCGTCCCTCACCACCCGCCCCGACGACCCCGATCCCGTCCAGCACGCTCATTCCGCCCACTCCCGTCAGTCCGGTACGCAGTGGACTGGTCGGCACGGGCACGGGGAAAGTTCCCGCGCGCGCCCGTTCCCGGCGACCGGACCACCCGGGCCCGGTCCGGCCTACCCCTGGGCCAGCGCCAGCGGCACCAGCTGTTCGGCGGTGGTGAGCGAGCCGTGCTGGCCGACCAGCGACGACTCCACGGCCTCCGCGAGCCCCCGCACCATCCCGAACCGGTCGCGGGCCGCGGCGACGACGTCGCCGATGCGCGGCAGCACCCGGTCGCTGACCGTGTGCCCGAACCACCCCTCGGCAACGGCCTCTTCGCGCGAACGCACCCAGGCCCGCTCGCCGAGCACCTCCCGCCAGGCCGCGAGGACGTCCGCGGCCGCGCCCGGCTCGGTGTAGACGTGCCGGGCGCGGACCTCGCCCCCGAACGTCCGGACGCCGGCCAGCAGCTCCGGCGCGTCCTCCAGGTCGAGCTTGTCCTCGACGGTCACCATCCCGTGGTCGGCCACCACCGCCAGCAGCGCGCCGGCCGGCAGACCGTCCACAAGGGACTCGACGAGCCGGTCGACCTGCCGCAGGTGCATCCGCCAGGCGGTCGAGCCGGGGCCGTAGACGTGCCCGAGCAGGTCGAGTTCGCTGTGGTAGGCGTAGCAGAACGCGCGCCCGTCGAGCACCGACAACGTCCGCGCGGCGAGGTCGCCCAGCGCGTGCACCCCGGCGTACTGCGCCCCGCTCTGGGTGGCCAGCGTCAGGGCCGTGTCGCGGAACTGGGCGGACGACACGACGGCGGCGTCGACGCCCGCCGCGGCGGCGCGTTCGAACGTCGTCGGCAGCGGCTGCACCTCGCGCGGCGGGAGCGCGCCGCGCAGGTCGCCGCCGTCGTCGTGGCTGCACCAGCGCAACGCGTTGAGCACGCCGGTGCCGGGCATCTCGAAGGTGTAGCCGACCATGCCGTGTTCGCCCGAGGCGAGCCCGGTGCCGATCGCGGCCACGCCGGCGGCCGTCGTCGACGGGAAGCCCACGCGCAGCGACTCGCGGGCGAGCTCGGTCAGCACCGGGGCGTCCGCGGCGTGCTCGGCGAGCAGCTCCCAGCCGAGCCCGTCGACGAGCAGCACGCCGGCACTCCGCGCCTCCGGCAACGCCAGCACGTTTCCGCAGCCGGGCACCCCGAGTGCCGCGAGCAGGGACGGGACGACCTGGCCGAGGTGCGGGACGTCGGCGAGCGAAGGCGGCTGCACGCGCCCAGCTTCCCATCCCCGGGCGCCCCCGGCGATAATCGCGGCATGCCGACCTACGCCTACCGCTGCCGCGAGTGCACCGAGACGTTCGAGCTCCTGCGCCCGATGAGCGAATCCGGCGCACCGGCGACCTGCCCGGAAGGGCACGCCGACACCGTCAAGCTGCTCACCACGGTCGCCCTCACCGGGGCCGCGAGCGATCCCGCGGCCCCGGCTGGCGGTGGCTGCTGCGGTGGCGGCTGCTGCGGCTGACCAGGCTCAGAGCGCCTTCAGCGCCTGGTCGAGATCGGCCCACAGGTCCTCGACGTCTTCGAGGCCGACGGACATCCGGATCAGCTGGTCGGACACGCCGGCGCCGTGGCGGTCGCCCTCGTCGACGATCCGGTGGCTGATCGAGCCCGGGTGCTGGATCAGCGTGTCGACGCTGCCCAGGCTGACGGCCGGGGTGACCAGCCGGACTGCCTTGATCAGGGCGTGCGGGTCGCCGTCGACCTCGAACGCCACCAGCGGGCCGCCGATCCGCGGGTAGTGGACGGCGGTCACGGCCGGGTGCCCGCCGAGCCGGGAAGCCAGCTCCGCGGCGGTCGTGGACGCGGCGTTGACGCGCAGCGGCAGCGTGGAAAGCCCGCGCAGCAACAGGTAACCGGCGAGCGGGTGCAGCACGCCGCCGGTGGCGAAGCGGATCTGCCGCAGCCGGGCGGCTTCCGCGGCGTCGCACGCGACGATCCCGCCCATCACGTCGCCGTGGCCGCCGAGGAACTTCGTCGCGCTGTGCAGCACGATCCGGGCGCCGTGGCGGCCCGGGCGCTGGAGCACCGGGGTCGCGAACGTGTTGTCCACCAGCAGGGTCACGTCGCCACAGGCCCGGGCCAGCTCGGCGATGTCGGCCTCGGCCAGAGTCGGGTTCGCCGGTGTCTCGACGAACACCAGCCCGGTGTCCGGCCGCAGCGCGGCGGCGACGGCGTCGGGTGCGGCCCAGGTGACCTCGGTGCCGAGCAGCCCGGACTCGAGCAGGTGGTCGCTGCAGCCGTAGAGCGGGCGCACCGCGACGACGTGCCGTTTCCCTTGCGACACCGCGGAAAGCAGGCAGGCCGAGACGGCGGCCATGCCGCTGGCGAACGCGACGCCGTGGTCGAAGCCTTCGAGCTCGGCCAGCGCCCGCTCGAACCGCTCGACGGTCGGGTTGCCCACCCGGCCGTAGATCGGCGGGCCGTCGAGCTCGGCGCCGGCGGCGAAGGCGTCGATCCGGGCGGCTTCGGCGGCGCTGTCGCGGGACGGGTACGTCGTGGACAGGTCGAGCGGAGCGGCGTGCACGCCGAGGTCCGTGAGATCGTCACGGCCGGCGTGGACGGCTCGCGTGCGCAGCGAGGAAGTCATGGCAGCATGGTCGAGCTTTTTCCGGGCCAAGGGCAAGAGTCTCGGATATCATTCGGCGATGTCCGCTTCCGTCGAACTGAGTCCGGTTGATCTCGAAATCCTGCGCTTGTTGCAGAACGATGCCCGGATCACCAACAAGGACCTGGCGGCCGCGGTCGGCATCGCGCCGTCGACGTGCCTGGACCGCGTCGCGCGGCTGCGCGACACCGGCGTGATCACCGGCCAGCACGCGTCGGTCGACGCGGCGAAGCTCGGGCGGCCGCTGGAGGCGTTCCTGTTCGTCCAGGTCCGCCCGCACCGGCGGCCGCTGGTGGACCCGTTCATCGAGCACCTGCTCTCGCTGCCCGAGGTGCGCGCGGTCTACCACCTGACTGGGCCGGACGACTTCCTCGCGCACGTCGCGACCAGCTCGGCCGGGGAGCTGCAGCGGCTGGTCCTCGACGAACTGACCGCGCGGGACGAGGTCGCGCGCGTCCACACCAACCTCGTCTTCCAGCACGGGAGCGGCGGCCCGCTGCTGCCGCCGGGGGCCTGAATTCAGAACGTCGAAAGCCAGCGGCGGGTTTCGTGCGGGGACGTCAGCCGGACGACGGCCGGGCCGGGCGGCTCCGCGGCCCACGCGCGGATGCGCTCCCGCTTGCGCGCGAACGACGTGAAGTGCCAGCGGATGATCGAGTCGGCGGAGAACACCTGCCGGAACGACTCGACGTTGCCGTTGCAGACCCGCCGGCGGGTCACCGCCCGCACGAACGTCCGGCGCACCAGCCGGCCCAGTGAAAGCCAGCGCGGGTAGTCTAGGCCCACGATCAGCTGGGTGCGGGGCAGGACGATGTCCTGCCACTTGCTGTAGACGGCGTCGAGGACCCAGCGCTCCTGCGCGCACACCTCGGCGACCCGGCGGCGTTGCTCCTCGTCGGGGGTCCCGATCCAGCCCGGCTGCCAGCCGATGTCGTCCGCGGCGTGGTAGGGCAGGCCGGTCCGCTCGGCGATCCGGGCGGCGAGCGTCGACTTGCCCGAACCGGTCACGCCGATGACGACGATGCGGTCAGGTCTCGAGGTCACGAGCGGGCTCCCGCGGTCCGCGGTAGGGCAGGGTCTGGGTGTAGACGATGTTCGTGGTGGTGCTGCCGAACTGGGCCAGCTCGTCGACCGTGCGCTCGAGGTGGGCCATGGAGGCGGCGGCGATCTTGAGCACGTAGCAGTCGTCGCCGGTGGTGCGCAGGCATTCCAGGATCTCGGACCGGTCGCCGAGCAGCTTGTGCAGCGGCTCGTGCCTGCTGCCGGGGTACTTGAGCCGGACCACGGCGAGCACCGGGTAGCCGACCTTGCCGAGGTCGACTTCCGCGCGGTAGCCGGCGATCACGCCCGCCGTCTCGAGCCGCCGGAGCCGTTCGGTGGCCGCGGACGCGCTGAGGTTCACCCGCCGGCCGAGCTCGGTGAGCGGGAGCCGGGCGTCGCGCTGGAGCTCGGCCAGGATGGCCCAGTCGGTCGGGTCGAGACTCTCGGTCATTCGCCGAACATACCGTGGGATCCACGGCGGAAGCGGCCGAACGCCGTGATCGTTCCCTTCCGGATCCGGGCAAAACGTCGATAGCCTTCTGCGGTGAAGATCGGCGTGAACGTCCCCAACTTCGGGCCCGGCACCGACCCGGGCGTCCTGCGCGCCTGGGCGCAGACGGTGGAAGGTCTCGGCTACGACCTGCTGATGGTGTCCGACCACGTCGCCATCACACCGGACGTCGCCGAGCAGTACCCGGCGCCGTTCTACGAGCCGTTCACGACGTTGTCGTGGCTGGCCGGGGTGACGCAGCGGGTGCGGCTGGGCACCACCGTGCTCGTGGTGCCCTACCGGCACCCGCTCCTGATCGCGCGGATGGCGGCGAACCTCGACGCGCTCAGCGGCGGCCGGTTCGTGCTCGGCGCCGGCATCGGCTGGGCGAAGCAGGAGTACGACGCCCTGGGCGTGCCGTTCGAGCGGCGCGGCAAGCTCACCACCGAGTACCTGCGCACGATCCGGGCCGCGTGGGCCGACCACGACGACTACCGCGCGGGGCCGATCCCGCTGTGGCTCGGCGGGCACAGCGACGCCGGGTTGCGCCGGGCGCTGGAGCTCGGCGACGCGTGGCACCCGCTGCGGCTGACGATGGCCGGGTTCCGGGAAACGCTGGGGCGCCTGGAAAAGCTGGCGGGCGACCGGCCGGTGCCCGCCTTCGCGCCGCGGATCCTGTTGCGGCTGACGGCGGCGCCGGTCACCGGGCCGGACCGGCGCGCCGGCGAGGGCACGCTCGAACAGGTCCTCGACGACCTGACGCAGCTGGGGGCGCTGGGGGCGGACACCGTCGTGCTCGACCCGTTCGACGCGGACCCGGCCGAAACGCTGCGCCCGGAGGTGGCGTGGCGTGATCTCGCGGCAGTGGCCGCATCCTGGAGGGAGAACCTGTGAAGGACACCGAAGAAGCCTTGCTGCGGCGGGCGATCGAGCTCGCCCGCGAAGCGCGTGAGGAACACGGCAACCCGCCGTTCGGCTCGCTGCTGGCCGACGCCGACGGGAAGATCCTCGCCGAGGACCGCAACACGTCCTTGACGGACAACGACATCACGGCCCACCCGGAGCTGAAGCTGGCCCGCTGGGCCGCGCAGAACCTGGACCCGGAAACCGCGGCGGCCACGACGATGTTCACCAGCACGCAGCCGTGCGGGATGTGCACCGGCGCGATCGAGCGGTCCGGGCTCGGCCGCGTCGTCTACGCGCTGTCGACGGAGCAGTTCCTCACGCTGCGCCCGCCGCTCACCTGGGGCCAGCACAAGCTGGAAGGCCCGGCGCTCTTCGACGAGGCCCGCGTGCCGGTCGAGGGCTACTACCAGTGACAGAGTACCGGGTGCGCCCGGTGGCGCGCATCGAGTCGCCCCTGACGGACCGCGCGGCGGCCCCGAAACAGGGCGACGAGGGCGCGCCACCGTCCCGGGTGGTCTTCGACCCGCAGTTCGCCCCGGCGGCGGCCGACCTCCGCCCGGGCGACCGCCTGGTCCTCCTGACGTGGCTGCACGAGGCGGACCGCGACGTCCAGGCGGTCCACCCCCGCGGCGACCGCGACCGCCCGAGCACCGGGGTCTTCTCGACGCGCTCACCGGACCGCCCGAACCCGATCGGCCTCCACACGGTCACGGTGACGGCGGTCGAAGGCGGCACGCTGACGGTCACCGGCCTGGAGGCCATCGACGGCACCCCGGTGCTCGACGTGAAGCCGGTCCTCGGCGAGGTGGCCGAGCGCTGACCCGGCCGATCACGATCCGGGCACCGGGGTAACGGCCACCATCGCCCGGCCGACCTCCTCTCCGTGCGATCGGAGCAATACCGGGCGCCGAACGGAGGAGCCGCGATGACCAGTGCGTTCGAACCCACCCAGCCCGACCCGTGGATGCCACCACAGCCTCTGCCACCGGTGCGCACCAGGACGAACCTTTGGCATCTGTTCTTCGCGGGTCTGGCGGGCGCGGCTTTGGTCGGCGCTCTGTGGGTCGGCCTGGACCTGGCCCACTCGGGCTCACCGAGCGCACCGGGTGGCAGCTCCGGGGAGACGTTCGACCTCCGTGGCACGTTCACGCTGAACAGCAGCGGGTACGGCTACAGCGCGTGCGGCGGCTCCGGCGACTACTCGGACATCACCACGGGGACGGCGGTTACCGTCTACGACGCGGCTGGAACCGTGCTCTCCCAGGGTGCGCTCGGAACCGGGCGGCCGGACGGTGCCGGCACCTGTGTGTTCTCCCTCGCCGCACCGAACGTGCCGTCGGGTGAGAAGTTCTACCTCGTCGAGGTGTCCCACCGGGGCCGGATCATGGTGCAGCCGGAAGACGCCCGGGCCGGGAAGGTCGCGCTGACCTTGGGGAACTGATCAGTAGTCCTTGAAGCCCTTCCCGGTCTTCCGGCCCAGCCGGCCGGCCGTCACGAGGTGCTCCAGCAGCGGTGCCGGCGCGAAGCCCTCCTCGCGGAACTCGTTGTACAGCGTGCGCTGGATGGCCAGCGACACGTCCAGGCCGACCACGTCCAGCAGCTCGAACGGGCCCATCGGCAGGCCACAACCGACCTTCATGGCCGTGTCGATGTCGTCCGCGCCCGCGTAGTGGGCTTCGAGCATCTTCACCGCGTCGTTGAGGTACGGGAACAGCAGCGCGTTGACGATGAAGCCCGCGCGGTCGCCGCAGTGCACCGCGTGCTTGCCCACCTCCTGGCAGACCGCGCTCGCCGTCGCCACCACGTCGGGCGCCGTCGCGATCGTCGACACCACCTCGACGAGCTTCATCACCGGGGCCGGGTTGAAGAAGTGGAGACCGACCACGTCGGCCGGGCGGGACGTCGAGGCCGCGCACTCGATCACCGGCAGCGAAGACGTCGTCGTGGCCAGGACCGCGCCGGGGCGGACCACCTCGTCCAGCGCGGCGAACACCGCCTGCTTGACCGACAGCTCCTCGGCCACCGCCTCGATGACCAGGTCGACGTCGGCCAGTGCCTCGAAGTCGGTCACCGGGGTGATGCGGGCCAAGGCCAGCGCGGCGTCCTCTTCGGACAGTTTGCCCTTGACCACCGCCTTGTCGAGCGACTTCTTGACGCGGGCCACGGACGCCTGCGCCTTCTCCAGGCTGCGGGCGCGCAGCACGACGTCGAGGCCGCGCTTGGCGAACACCTCCGCGATACCGGTGGCCATCGTGCCCGTCCCGACCACGCCGACCCGCGCCACCGGCCGCGGCGGCACACTATCCACTGTGGACACCGCGTCGGCCGGGACCACGTTCGGCGAGTCCGGGGCGTCGTAGGTGTAGAAGCCGCGGCCGGTCTTGCGGCCGAGCAGGCCCGCCGTGATCATCTGCTTGAGCAGCGGCGCGGGCGCGTGCAGCCGGTTGCGGGACTGGTGGTACATCGATTCGAGGATCTCGTTCGCGGTGTCCAGCCCGATCAGGTCGAGCAGCGCGAGCGGGCCCATCGGGTAGCCGCAGCCGAAGCGCATGGCGGCGTCGAGGTCCTCGCGCGTGGCGTAGCGCTGCTCGTACATCCGCACCGCGTGGTTGAGGTAGCCGAACAGCAGGGCGTTGGCGATGAAGCCGGCCCGGTCGCCGATCACCACCGGCACCTTGCCGAGCCGCTCGGCGAACTCGACGACTTCGGCGACCACGTCCGGCTCGGTCACCACGGTCTTGACGATCTCGACCAGCTTGAGCACCGGCGCCGGGTTGAAGAAGTGCATGCCGACGACCTTGCCGGGGCGCGCGGTGTGCACCCCGATCTCGGTGATCGACAGCGACGACGTGTTGGACGCGAACACGACCTCGGGCCGGGTGATCTTGTCCAGCTCGGCGAAGACGTCGGCCTTCAGCTCGAAGCTCTCCGGGATCGCCTCGATCACGAAGTCCACTTCGGACAGATCCGACAGTGACGTGCCGTACCGGATCCGGTCGAGCAGCGCCGAACGTCCCGGCGCGTCCAGCTTGCCGCCGGACAGCGCCCGTTCGGTGGAGTGCTCGAGGTGCCCGCGGCCGCGGGCGACGCCGGCTTCGTCGAGCTCGACCGTGACGACGTCGAGCCCGCTGCGCGCGAGCACTTCGGCGATGCCGGCCCCCATGGTGCCCAGACCGACCACACCGACCGTCGAAATGTCCCGCGCCATCGAGGCCTCCAGAGATGTTACTCGCTGGTAATTGGCCTCGATACTGCCACGCGGCACCGCCGGAGCCCAGACGGAATCGAGTCAGTACCGCTCAAGTCACCCGGCCGAGCTGACGGCTTCACTCGCCGAAGTCGCTGTCCACCAGCTCCCTGACCTTGGCCAACGCGGTTTCCGCCTGCGGTCCGCTCGCCCGCACGCGGAGCCGGTCGCCCTGGCGGGCGCCGAGCGACATCAGGGCCAGGACGCTGTGGCCGTCGGCCTCCTGGTCGCCGAGCCGGACGGTGACCTCGGCGTCGATCCCGCTGAGCGTGCGCACCAGCAACCCGGCGGGCCGGGCGTGCAACCCGACCTCGTTGCGCAGCTCCAGTTCGATTTCGGCCGCGTCGGCCTGGCTCTCGGCGAGGGCCAGGTCCTCGGGGACCCCGGCCGCCGCGGCGGCTTCGGCCACCGCCTTGCGGTCGCGGCCGGCCTGGGCGGCGACCGCCGCCGCGATCGCCCCCTCGACCAGCGGGCCGTCCGCGACGATCGCGGCCGAGGGGTCGGCCAGCGATTCGACGGCGAGCTCGGCCGTCATCTGGGCACTGCCGAGGTCGTAGAGCAGCACGACACCGTCACCGGAGTCGGCGCGCTGGGTGGCGGCGACAACCTCGTCGTAGTCCGTGCCGATCGAGCCGTCGGCGAGGCCGCCGGCCGGGAGGATGGTGACGTCCGGCGCCATCTGGGCAGCCAGCTCGGCCAGGCCTTCGGCGAGCTTCGCACTGTGCGACACGAGCACGATTCCCACGCTCACCGGGCGGCCTCCGCGAACGCCCGCAGCAGCAGCGCCGACGAGCGGGCGCCGGGGTCCAGGTGCCCGACCGCGCGCTCGCCGAGGTAGGACGCCCGGCCCTTCCGCGGCACCAGGTCCACAGTGGACTGGGCGCCGGTGTCGGCCGCGTCGGCGGCCGCGGTCAGCACCGCGGCGACGTCGCCGCCGTCGCCGGCCGCCTTCTCCGCTGCCGCCACCGCGGGGATCAGGGCGTCGACCATGGTCGCGTCGCCGCCCACGGCCTTGCCGCGGGCCTGGACGCCTTCGAGGCCGGCGCGCAGGGCGTCCAGCAGCGCCGGGACGTCGAGGCTGTCCACCGCGCCCAGCTTGGCCGAGGCACGCAGGAAAGCCGTGCCGTACAACGGGCCCGCGGCGCCGCCGACCTTGGAGATCAACGTCGTCGCGACGAGCTTCAGCACTCCGCCGGGGGTGTCCGGCGGGGCCGCGTCGAGCGCCGCCACGACGGCCGCGAAGCCGCGGTTCATGTTCTCGCCGTGGTCGCCGTCGCCGATCGCGCGGTCGAGTTCGATCAGTTCGGCGCGGTGCTCAGCGATCACCGCGGCGGCGGCGCGCACGGCCGCCGCGACCCCCTCGGCGGTGCAGGCCATCAGAGCCCCCACCGCAGCGCCGCGGTGTTGACCGGGGCGTCCCACAGCTCGGTCAGCTCGTCGTCCAGTTTGAGCAAAGTCAGGCTCATCCCCTGCATCTCGAGGCTGGTGATGTACGGACCGACCAGCCGGCGCTCGACCACGATCCCACGGTCGGCCAGCAGCCGCTCGGCGATGCCGTGGGCCAGGTAGAGCTCCACGAGCGGGGTACCGCCCATCGAGTTGGTGAACAGCAGCACGCGGTCGCCCGCGGCGAACGGCAGGTCCGAGACCACCGCGTCGACCATCCGCGACACCAGCGCGTCGGCCGGCTCGGCCGGGAGCCGCTCGCGGCCGGGCTCGCCGTGGATGCCGATGCCGAACTCGATCTCGTTCTCCTCGAGGTCGAAGCTCGGGGTGCCGGCGTGCGGCACGGTCGGCGCGGTGAGCGCGACGCCGATCGACCGGACCTGGCCGATCACCTTCTGCGCCAGCGCGGTCACCGCGTCGAGCGAGTCGCCGCGCTCGGCGGCGGCGCCGGTGATCTTCTCCAGCAGCACCGTGCCGCCGACCCCGCGGCGGCCCGCGGTGTACGTCGAGTCCTTGACCGCCACGTCGTCGTCGATCACGACGCTGCGCACCTCGAGGCCCTCGGCAGCGGCCAGCTCGGCGGCCGTCTCGAAGTTGAGCACGTCGCCGGTGTAGTTCTTGACGATGAGCAGCGCGCCCGCCTCGCCGGTGGTCGCGGTGACCGCGGCCTGCACCGCGTCCGGCGTCGGCGAGGTGAACACCGCGCCGGGCACGGCGGCGGCGAGCATGCCGTGGCCGACGAACCCGCCGTGCAGCGGCTCGTGCCCGGAGCCGCCGCCGGAGATGACGGCGACCTTGCCCGCGACCGGCGCGTCGGCTCTGATCACGACGTCCGGGTCGTATTCGACGCGGAGGACGTCGGCGTGCGCGGCGGCGAGCCCCCGCAGCGACTCGGCGACCACGTTCGCCGGATCGTTGATGATCTTCTTCACGGCAGCCTCCGGCGCGTCGGCGGGTGGGGTGTCCCCTTCCTACCTCTCCGCGCGGCGCACCGCCAGATCAGGGTTTGGGGAGCTTGGTGACCACGTTCTTCGCGACGGCCACCGCCTTGCCGCACGGATCGGCGTCGTTGTCGGCATAGCCCTGGTAGTCCACCTGGGCCAGTTCGACGTCGTCGCCCTGCCAGGGCCGGTGCTGCCACTCGACCTTGCACCGGGCCGAACCCCCGGTCTGCTGCTTCTGGAAGCCGGTCACGCCGTTGCCGAGGTCCACCTTGGAGTTGCCGTCGCCGACGAGCGGGGGCAGGCCGGGCCGGAACGCGACCGTCACCATCGGGCCCCGGTCCTTCCAGTCGCACGAGTGCAGGCCCGAGGCGGCGGGCTTCGCCGAGGGCACGGCGCCGGTCACCACCGCGGCATCGGCCATCGCGCACGGATCGGCGGTCAGCACGGTGCCCGCGGGCGTCGAGTACTTCTCCGGCGAGCTGTGCAGCTTCTGGACGACGGCCTCGGCCAGCGCCTGCCCGGGACGGCAGGGGTCACCGGCGTAGGTGACCGACACCTCGAGCGCCATGTCCGGCTTCAGCGCCGTCATCACCGCGACCGTGCAGTCGGTGTCGCCGGTCTTGTTCACGCGCAGCGGCAGCCCGCCGGCCACGCCGGTCGTCTTGTCGGCCCGCGGCGGCAGCGTGCTGCCGATCTCCAGCTCGAGCCGGATCTCCTTGCCGCCGGGGTCCTTCACCTTGTTGCTGCAGGTGTCGAAGGCGATCGACGACGGCGACGGGTCGTCCTCGACCGTGCCGAGGCCCAGCGTGCCGAGGGCGGCCTTGGTCAGGAACTGGCACGGCTGGATCGTGCGGAGCACGTCCGCCGCCACGGCGGCGTCGGTGATCGGGCCGTCGGCGACCTGGCCGGAGCCGGCCGCCGCGGGCACCGTCGTCCGGGCGAAGTTGGACTTGCCGAGGTCCTGCCCGCAGGCCGCCAGCGGCAGCGCGAGGGCGGTGACCAGCAGGAACAGCTTCGGGAGACGGCGGTGCCGAACGTCTGGGAACACGCGATGCACGGTAGCGGCACGCACGCGCCGCTGTCCGGACAACCCGGCTATTCGCCGGCTGCCGGCGGTGTGTCGCCGGTCTCGGGCTCGGCCGGCACCACGAGCGGGCGGAGCACGGCCCACAGGACGAACAGCGCGGCGACCACCAGCATGCCGATCCCGGCCCACAGGTTGATGTTCACGCCGGCGGCCTTCTCGATCTCCGCGTCGGTGGTGAAGCCGATGCCCATGACGGTGAGGATCACGCCGTAGACGCCGATCAGCAGGGCGATGATCAGCCGGATGTCGAAGGCACCTGCCTTGTGTGCGCGCGGCTGCGACTCGGTAGCCATTCCGACCTCCTAGAAGATGATGTTCAGCGCGATGGTCAGGACGAGCACGATGCCCGCGAGCAGGCCCGGCTTGCGGTACCAGCCCGCGTTCTCGCCGGTGTTGTCGTGCCGGCGCGTCTCCTTCGGCGTCAGCGAGTAGACGAGACCCACCAGCTCCTCGTCCGGCTTCGGCTTGGTGGCCAGCGAGACGACGACGCTCACCGCGATGTCGACGACGAACGCGGTCCCCGCGGCGACGAAGCTGATGCCCTGGCCGGTGAGGCCCAGCACTCCGGCCTGCGAGAGGCCCCAGACGGTGATCGCGGACGCCGTGCCCAGCACCAGGCCGCTCCAGCCGGCGTGCGGGGTCATCCGCTTCCAGAACATGCCCAGGATGAACGTCGCGAACAGCGGCGCGTTGAAGAAGGAGAACAGGTCCTGCAGGTAGTTCAGGATGTTGCCGGAGTTCGACGCGATGAACGCCGTGCCGATCGCCGCGATCGTGCCGAGCGACGTCACCACGCGGCCGAGGTTCAGGTAGTAGTGGTCCGGCTTGTCCTTCTTCACGTACGTCTGCCAGATGTCGTACGTGAAGACCGTGTTGAACGAGCTCAGGTTCGCCGCCATGCCGGCCATGAAGGACGCCAGCAGGCCGGCGATGGCGATGCCGAGCATGCCGTTCGGGAGCAGGTCGCGCATCAGCAGCAGGAGCGCGTTGTTGAAGGTGACGCCGCTTTCGGCCGTGCCGCCCTCGAGCAGCACCTGCTTGTCCTTCACGTACTCGGACACGGTGACCGCGGCGATCATGCCGGGGATGATCACGATGAACGGGACCAGCATCTTCGGGAACGCGCCGATGATCGGCGTGCGCCGCGCGGCGGACATGCTCTTCGACGCCATCGCGCGCTGGACCTCGACGAAGTTCGTCGTCCAGTACCCGAAGGAGAGCACGAAGCCGAGGCCGAAGACGATGCCCAGCACCGAAAGCAGGCTGTTGCCGAAGCCGGTCAGGTTGTCGCCGGGCCACGAGTGCAACTGCGCGCTGCCGCCCGGGCTGTTGGTCACCTTGTCGACCAGGCCCTGCCAGCCGCCGACCTTGACCAGGCCGATGATCGTCAGCGGCACCAGCGCGATGACGATGACGAAGAACTGCAGGACCTCGTTGTAGATCGCGGCGGACAGGCCGCCGAGCGCGGTGTAGGAGAGCACGATCGCGGCGGCGACGATGATCGACACCCACAGCGGCCAGCCCAGCAGCAGGTTCACCACGCTGGCCAGCAGGAAGAGGTTCGCGCCCGCGATGAGGATCTGGGCCGCGGCGAAGCTGACGCCGTTGACCAGGTGGGCCGGCTTGCCGAAGCGCCGCCGCATGAATTCGGGGACGCTGCGGACCTTCGAGCCGTAGTAGAACGGCATCATCACGATGCCGAGGAACAGCATCGCCGGGATGGCGCCGATCCAGAAGTAGTGCACGGTCGGCAGGCCGTACTGGGCGCCGTTGGCGGACATGCCCATGACCTCGACCGCGCCGAGGTTCGCCGAGATGAAGGCGAGACCGGTGACCCAGGCGGGCAGCGACCGGCCGGACAGGAAGAAGTCGAGGCTGCTCGACACCTGCCGCCGCGCCAGGTACCCGATGCCGAGCACGAGCGCGAAGTAGAACGCCAGCTCGATGTAGTCGATCGCGCTCGCGTCGAGTCGCAGGTTCGCATCGGCCAGTACGAGCACCCGACCCACCTCCGGCAGTTCCTTCTTCAAACAGGACAACAACCGACAGGAATCACCAGCATCCCGTCAGATCCGGACAGTACTGCATGGATTCAGGGTCGGCACGCCGACGTGTCCACAATGGCCGAAGGGCGCGCTCCCCCGGCCTTGACCAGGGGAGACGCGCCCTCGTTCACGCGCCGCGGGAGCGGCTGTGGATCAGCGGTCGGTCGGCACGGCGATCTCGCCGTCCTCGGCGATCAGGTGGGCCAGCACCTCGTCGGGCAGGTAGGTCCGGTGCGGGTAGCCCGGGCCCCACGAGTTGAGGATCGGCACGGCGCCGAGCTCGTCGGCACGCGGGTTGGCGAGCACGGCGTGCACGTCGTCGACCGACTTGGCCCAGCGGAACGCCTTGATGCCCTGCTTGCCCTCGGCGGTGTACTTGTCGCGGGTGCGCCAGTCGTCGTCGGCGTAGGACTCGTCCCACAGGACGTGCCCGGTGTCCTTGAGCACTTCGGCCGCGGCCCGGACCGACGTGCCGTTCTCGTCGCCGGGGTTGGTCTCGGGCCACTCGTCGCGCTTCTTGGCCTGGTCCCAGAGCCAGCGGGCCGCGTACTCGCTGCCGTTGAAGATCGACATGCAGCGCGACCAGCCGAAGCCGACGCACGCGCCTTCGTGGCCCTGGTCGTAGAACGCGTACCAGGCATCGGTGTCCGGAGTGCCGCCCGGCTCGAGGCAGACGCAGTGGCCGCCGCGGATCCGGCCGAGCTTCTTGACGCCGGCCTTGGCGATGAAGAACTCGCCGGACGTCTCATCCTGTTCCGGCGCGTCGAACGCCGAGTACCAGTT
Organism: Amycolatopsis tolypomycina; assembly: GCF_900105945.1. Classification (NCBI taxonomy): domain Bacteria; kingdom Bacillati; phylum Actinomycetota; class Actinomycetes; order Pseudonocardiales; family Pseudonocardiaceae; genus Amycolatopsis; species Amycolatopsis tolypomycina. Next base: position 6,759,994 of record NZ_FNSO01000004.1, read on the forward strand.
GACCCCGATCACGACCGGCGCCCTGGTGGGCTTGTCTTCGTCGGCCAGCGCGCCGAGCGGATACCTTTCCACGTGGCGCCAGTCGTCCGGAATGAACCGGCCCAGACGCGGGTCGGCCGGATCGGAACCGAGTGGGCGATAACGCATGTCTTCCTCCTTGCGTGCAGGCCAAAATGCGCGCACACCGGCCGGATGGCATGCACACCCCGAGCTCGAAGGCGGACTGAAACGTTGGCAGCACGAAAAAGTGACGGCCGAGCGCACCACCCTCCGGCCACGCCGGACGCACCGGCGGAACCCCTCGAATCGAGTGTCGCACGGCACGGGGGAATAAGAACCCGAACTCACCCGAACAGCGCACAAATCGCGGTGAAAAAGTAGCTGCCCACTGCGCACAGGCCTATCGGGTTAACGATTTCCTGGTGGAGCGACAATCAGCGAATCAGATACATTGATTTCGGCATCGATTCGGTATCGGCCGGAAGATCGGCCCGTTCGGGCAGCCGGGGGGTCAGTTTTTCAACGGGCGAGTTCAACGACCCGGGGTCACTCCGCCAGCCGCCGGAAGCGTGGCACGCGGCCCGCGGGCGTCTCGACCGTCTCGGTGAACATCGCCTTCGGCCGCACCCACAGCCCGTGCTCGCCGTAGAGCGCCCGGTACACCACGAGTTCCTCTTCGGTCTCGCTGTGCCGGGCGACGCCCACCACCTCGTACTCGGCGCCCTTGTAGTGGACGTAACGACCCGGCTGCACGTCAGAAGAGCCGGAACTCGTCGGACTCGATGCCGCGCAGCTCGTCGTAGTCCAGCGTCAGGCAGCGGATCCCGCGGTCCTCGGCCAGGGTGCGGGCCTGCGGCTTGATGATCTGGGCCGCGAACACGCCCTGCACCGGCGCCAGGAGCGGGTCGCGGTTGAGCAGCTCCAGGTAGCGCGTCAGCTGCTCGACGCCGTCGATTTCGCCGCGGCGCTTGATCTCGACCGCCACCGAACGGCCTTCGGCGTCGCGGGCCATGATGTCGACCGGGCCGATCGCCGTCGGGAATTCGCGGCGGACCAGCGTGTAGCCGTCGCCGAGGGTCTTGATGTGCTCGGCCAGCAGTTCCTGCAGGTGCGCCTCGACGCCGTCCTTCTGCAGGCCCGGTTCCGCGCCGAGGGCCTGGGAGTAGTCGTGGAAGACCTCTTCGATCGAGATCACCAGCTTCTCGCCCTGCTTGTTCTCGACGATCCAGAGCTTGCCGTCCTCGATCAGCCAGCAGGGCGGGCTCATCCAGTTCAACGGCTTGTACGCACGGTCGTCGGAGTGCACCGACACCGAGCCGTCGGACTTGACGAGCAGCAGGCGGGTGGCCATCGGCAGGTGGGCGGTCAGCCGGCCGGCGTAGTCGACCTGGCACCGCGCGATCACGAGACGCACCCGAGGAGGGTAGGACAGGTCCGGGATACTGGGCGGGTGGACCCCATTCAGCGTGTCGCGTCCCGCGAGGTGTACCGGAACAACTGGATGACCGTGCGGGAGGACGAAATCCGCCGCTCCGACGGCTCGCCGGGCATCTACGGCGTGATCGACAAGCCGGCGTACGCGCTGGTCATCGCCCAGGACGGCGACCGGTTCCGGCTGGTCGAGCAGTTCCGCTACCCGCTGGGCGAACGGCGCTGGGAGTTCCCGCAGGGCACCGCGCCGGACCTGGCCGACGTGCCGCCGCACGAGCTCGCCGTGCGCGAACTGCGCGAGGAGACCGGGTTGCGGGCCGGTTCGATGGTCACGCTCGGCAAGCTCGACGTCGCCGCCGGCATGAGCAGCCAGCGCGGCTGGGTGTTCCTCGCCACGGACATCACCGAGGGCGAGCCGCAGCGCGAGCACGAAGAGCAGGACATGCGCAGCGCGTGGTTCGCGCGCGCGGACGTCGAGAAGATGATCCTCACCGGCGAGATCACCGACGCGCAGTCCATCGCCGCGTGGGCCCGGCTCATGCTGTTCGAGCGCACCCGGGGGTGATCAGTCGGGCCAGGCGGGCTTGCGCTTCTCCAGAAACGCCGCCATGCCTTCGCGGGCGCCGGGCAGCTGGGACGCCGCGGCCATGACCTCCAGCGCGATCGCGTAGGCGTCGGCCTCGGGCCGGTCGAGCTGGGCGTAGAGCGTCACCTTGCCCATCGACTTGCTGGCGCGGCTGCCGCGCGTCGCCCGGGCCAGCAGTTCGGCGACGGCGTCGTCGAGCTGCTCGTCGGGCACGACCCGGTTGACCAGGCCCCAGTCGAGCGCCGTCGCCGCGTCGATGACGTCGCCGGTCAGCGCCAGCTCCATCAGCCGCTTGCGGCCGATCGACCGGGCCACCGGCACCGCCGGCGTGTGGCAGAACCAGCCCCCCTTGCCGCCCGGCAGCGCGAAGCCCGCCGACTCGGCGGCCACGGCCAGGTCGCACGACGCCACCAGCTGGCAGCCCGCCGCGGTGGCCAGGCCGTGCACCCGCGCGACGACGACCTGCGGGATCGACTCCATCGTCTTCATGACGTCGGTGCACAGCGTCAGCAGCTCGCGCACGCCCGTCAGGTCCCGCGCGGCGACGTCGGCGAAGTCGTGCCCGGCGGAGAACACCGGGCCGGCCCCGGCCAGCACGACGCCGGTCGCGTCGGACGTCCCCGCCTCGCGGAACGCGGCGAGCAGCTCGGCGAGGTGGTCCGCGGACAGCGAATTGCGCCGCGCCGCCCGGTTCATGGTGATCGTGACGGTGTCGCCGTCCCGCTTCACGAGGAGATGCTGGTACATGCTTCGACGGTAGACCTTCGGAATGTGCGCCGGTAGCTGTCCGGGCCGACACCGGCTTCGGCGCGCATCCGCCGCCGGAGGTTCGCCGCCGTGCCCAGCCCGGAGCGCTCGGCGACCCGCTCGACCGGCAGCGACGTCGTCTCCAGCAGCCGCTGCGCGTACCGGACGCGCTGGACGCGCAGCCAGCGGCCCGGCGTCACGCCGGTGGCCGCGGCGAACTCGCGGTGGAACGTCCGTTCGCTCATCCGCGCGTGCCCGACGAGGTCCTCGACGCCGATGCCGTCCCCGAGGCGGGCGAGCGCCCAGTCCATTGTGGACGCCAGACCGGGCCGGCCTGCCGACGGCGGCAGCGGGGTGTCGACGTACTGGCGCTGCCCGCCCTCGCGCGCCGGCGGCATCACCAGCCGGCGTGCCAGCGTGGCGGCGACGTCGGCGCCGTGGTCGCGCCGGACCAGGTACAGGCAGAGGTCGAGGCCGCCGACGACGCCCGCCGACGTCAGGACGCCGCCGTCGTCGGTGTAGAGCACGTCGCGCTGCAGGTCCGCGCGCGGCGCGACGACGGCGAGCGCGTCGAGGTCACGCCAGTGCGTGGTCGCCGGCCGGCCGTCGAGCAGGCCGGCGGCGGCGAGGGTGAACGCGCCGGAGCACAGCCCGGCGACGGTCGCCCCGGCCCGGTGCGCCCGGCGCAGCGCCGCGACGGCCGCCGGGGGCACGGGCGCGCGGGGGTCGTCGCGGCCCGGCGCCAGCACGAGGTCGCAGCCGTCGAGCCCGGCGAGCCCGTGCGTGGCCGCGACGTCGCCGAAGGGTGACACGGGCGTTCGCGCCCGGCCGGAGCTGCACAGCCGGACCGTGAACGGGCCGATCCCGCTGTCGGTCCGGTCCTGGGCCCAGACCTCGCCGATCACCGCGAGGTCGAACATCCGGGTGCCGGGCAGCAGCAGAACGCCGACGGTGCGCATGGCAGAAAAGTATCGCATCGCGCGTCTTCTGCCACTCCCCACGCGCCGGTCACGCGGCGAAACTCGGCGGTATGACCGAACCGGCACTCATCCTCATCGACGTCCAGCGCGGGTTCGACGACCCGGAGTTCTGGGGCCCGCGCAACAACCCGGGCGCCGAGGCGAACATGAAGGCCCTGCTCGACGCCTGGCAGGAGCGGCGGCTGCCCGTCGTGCTCGTGCACCACGACTCGCCGAAACCGGGCTCGCCGCTGCGGCCGGGGCAGCCCGGCAACGACTTCAAGCCCGAACTCGACGGCGCGCGCCCGGACCTGGTGTTCGGCAAGCAGGTCAACTCGGCGTTCCTCGGCGACGTCGACCTCGACGCGTGGCTGCGCAGGCGCGGCATCACGAGCATCGTCGTGGCCGGCATCCAGACCAACTTCTGTTGCGAAACCACCGCGCGGATGGGCGGGAACCTCGGCTACGACGTCACTTTCGCCCTCGACGCCACGTTCACCTTCGACCTCCCGGGCGTGACCGCCGACGAGCTCTACCGGGTCACGGCGGCGAACCTGGCGAACCAGTTCGCCACCGTGAAGTCCACAAAGGACGTCCTGGCGGAGCTCAGCCGAGACCGTTCCGCTCCCGGATCAGGCTGACGATGCCGTCCATGATCCCGGTCAGCTCGTAGTCCTTGGGCGTGAACACCCGGGCGATGCCGCGTTCGGTGAGCAGCGCGGCGTCGTCCGGCGGGATGATGCCGCCGACGATCACCGGCACGTCGCCCGCGCCTGCGGCGCGCAGGCCGTCGACGACGTGCGGGACGACCTCGAGGTGCGAGCCGGACAGCACCGACAGCCCGACGACGTGCACGCCTTCCTGCACCGCCGCCGCGACGATCTGCTCGGGCGTCAGCCGGATGCCCTGGTAGACGACCTCGAAGCCGACGTCGCGCGCCCGGACGGCGACCTGCTCGGCGCCGTTGGAGTGCCCGTCCAGGCCCGGCTTGCCGACCAGGATCCGCAGCCGTTCGCCCAGCTCCGCTTCCGTTTCCCGGACGCGCGCGCGGACCCGCTCCAGCTCGGGGTCGCCCGCGCCGGCGACGGCGGAGGCGGAAACGCCGGTGGGGGCCCGGTATTCGCCGAACACCTCGCGCAGCGCGCCGGCCCACTCGCCGGTGGTCACGCCGGCCCGTGCACAGTCCACAGTGGCCTCGAAGAGGTTCTCCGTGGTCCGCGCCCGCTCCTTCAGCGCGGCCAGCGACCGCTCGACGGCCTCGTGGTCACGCTGGGAACGCCACTCCTCGATGGCACTGACGGCGTCCTTCTCGACGGCGGGGTCGATCGTCTCGATCGCCTTCGCGCCTTCGGCCTGCAGCGGAGACGGCTCGGTCGTCGCGAACTTGTTGACCCCGACCAGGATCCGTTCGCCGTTCTCCATCTCCCGGCGGTACTCGGCCAGCGACGCCACCAGCTGCGACTTCATGTAGCCGCTCTCGACCGCGGCGACCGCGCCGCCGAGGTCCTGCACGCGGGCGATCTCCTCGCGGGCACCGGCCATGATCTCGTCGACCTTGGCCTGGATGACGTGCGAGCCGTCGAAGATGTCCTCGTACTCCAGCAGGTCCGTCTCGAAGGCGAGCACCTGCTGCATCCGCAGCGCCCACTGCTGGTCCCACGGCCGCGGCAGGCCGAGGGCCTCGTTCCACGCCGGCAGCTGGATCGCGCGGGCGCGGGCGCCGCGCGAGAGCGACACCGCGAGCATCTCCAGCACGATCCGCTGGACGTTGTTCTCCGGCTGGGCCTCCGTCAGCCCGAGCGAGTTGACCTGGACGCCGTAGCGCAGCCGGCGGGCCTTCGGATCCGTGACGCCGTACCGGTCGCGCGTGAGCTCGTCCCAGAGCGCGGTGAACGCGCGCATCTTGGACATCTCCTCGACGAACCGGACGCCGGCGTTGACGAAGAAGGAGATCCGCGCGACGACCTTCGCCATGTCGGCCGCGTCGACCTGCCCCGAGTCGCGGACGGCGTCGAGCACGGCGATCGCGGTGCACAGCGCGTAGGCGACCTCCTGCGTCGGCGTCACCCCGGCTTCCTGCAGGTGGTAGCTGCAGATGTTGATCGGGTTCCACTTCGGCACGTGGTGCACGGTCCAGGCGATCACGTCGGTGATCAGCCGCAGGCTCGGCCCCGGCGGGAAGATGTAGGTCCCGCGGGACAGGTACTCCTTGATGATGTCGTTCTGCGTGGTGCCGGCGAGCTTCGCGAGGACCTCGTCGACGTCGCGCCCCTCGGCCTCGGCCTGCTCGCGCGCCACGGAGACGTACAGCGCGAGCAGCCACATGGCCGGCGCGTTGATGGTCATCGACGTGTTGGCCTCGGCGAGCGGGATGCCGTCGAAGAGCTGCCGCATGTCGCCGATGTGCGACACCGGCACGCCGACCTTGCCGACCTCGCCGCGGGAGAGCTGGTGGTCCGGGTCGTAGCCGGTCTGGGTGGGCAGGTCGAACGCCACCGAGAGGCCGGTTTGCCCCTTCGCCAGGTTGCGCCGGTAGAGCTCGTTCGACGCGGCCGCGGAGGAGTGCCCCGCGTAGGTCCGCATCACCCACGGTCGGTCTCGCTCGCGGTCCGTTGGATACGGCACTGGACACCTCCGGCGGTGGACGTTTCGTCGAGTGTACCGACCGGTAACATAGGTGGGCAGTGGAATCGGCCACGTCCGGGTGACGTCAGTCCGCGGCCTGGGCCACCTCGACCAGCTCGCGGATCCGTTCGGGCTCCGCCACGGCGACGAACTTGATCGGGCTCCGGCTGCCGGCGAACCGCAGGGGCACGGAGTAGCCGAGGACCTCGACGACCAGGTCGGGTTCGGTGAAGGTGAGCGTGCCGAGGCTGCGAAGGTCAGGGCCGCCACGATCACGTTGACGAACGGGAATCCCTGGTCCGGAACGGGCCGCAGCCACCGCCACCGTGCCGGCGGCCGGGAGGAACCACTCGATCCCCGTCGGCACCACCCGCTGCGGCCGTCCCGACCACAGCTGCCTTTCCCCCGGCAGCAAAGCGATGAACGGTTCGTACACAGTGGCCTCCCGGGCTCAGCCGCTCGCCTGCGCCCGCGCGATCAGGTCACGGACCCGCTCGGCCTCCGGCACCGCCACCAGCACGATCGGGACCGGCATCGACCTCGTCTTGGTCTGCGCGCCGGCGAGAACGCCGAGAAGCCCGGCCGGCCCCCCGAAGGTCACCGTGCCGGCCCCGTCCCGGCCCGGGCGGGCGACCGGCGGCGGCAACGCGCCCAGGTACGCCGACACGCGGGTGCGGCCCGAGACGCCGTCGGCCACGACGACCCGCCGGTCGGTCACCGCGTACACCGCACGGCGCATCGCCCACAGCCGCCCGGCCACCGGCGCCCAGGCCGCCGCGAGCCCGCAGAACGCGAACACCGCGCCGATGTAGTGGGTCTGGCTCGACCGCCCGAACACCAGCGCGGAGGTGGCGACCACGGACACCCAGACCACACCGGAGGCGAGCTGGTACCAGTCGAGCCCCTGCAGGGTGATCCGCCGCGGCCGTCCCGACCACAGCAACCGCTCCCCCGGCAGCAGCACGTTCCCCGGCACATCCACGGCAGCCTCCCCGGTCCTCTTTGCCCGGTGACGCTCGGGAAGGCCGGAATGGTTGCCCGCTCAGGCGGCCGAACTGTCCGCTTCCGGCGGCGCCTGGCGCGCCTTGGCCTCGTCGATGGCCTTGGTGAGCAGGTCGCGGACCCGCTTGGGCTCGCCGACGCCGATCAGCGTCACCGCACCCGAGCCGCCGAAGGTGATGGTCCCGGTGCGGGACGGGCCCGGCTTGAGCACCGGCGCCGACAGGGTGGCCAGCTCGCTGGCGCGTTCCTTCTGCCGGAACAGGCCCGACCGCGCGATGATCCGGCTGTCCGTCACGGCGTAGGTCGTGCGCCCGAGCGCGAGGTACCGGACGATCGACCGGCCGACCGCGCCGTAGACACCGAGCACCAGCACGACGACGGCCACGGCCATCGTGGCGCCGCTCGGCTCGCGCGTGAGCAGGAACCAGAGCGCGGCGGCGGCGAGGACGAGACCGGCCGGGGCGATCACCCCGTCCGCGGCGACGTAGAGCGGGCGCTGGACCGGCTCTCCCGCCCAGAGCACGCGTTCACCGGGCAGAAGATCGATTTCGCCTGCTGACATGGCCGAACACTACTCTGTGGCGGCGCCTCCCGCCGAATCCCACGTGTGCTCGTGCACGATCTGTGCCCGGCCGATCCCGCGGAACCGGGTGACCAACTGTGTGACCGAAATCCGCGAGACCCGGCCGGGCGGCGTCGGTTAGCGTCAGTAGCCGTGACGTGGAGTTCGTACGGCAGTTACCTGGTCATCGTGGTCCTGATCGTCCTCGCGCCGGGGCCCGACACGATGGTGATGCTCAAGAACGCGCTGTCCGGCGGGTTCCGGGGCGGGCTGCTCGCGTCGCTCGGCATCTTCGCCGGCAACGCCGTGCAGGGCAGTGCCGCGGCGCTGGGGCTCGGCGTCCTCGTCGCCCGGTCGCAGCCGGTGTTCACCGCGCTCAAGTGGGCCGGCGCGGCCTACCTCGTCTTCCTCGGCGTCCAGGCGCTGCGCGGCGCGTTCCGCGGTGACTACCAGGCCGTCGAGGCGGTCCAGCGCCGCCGCGGCGGCGGCTTCCGGCGGTTCCGCGAGGGCTTCCTCTCCAACATCACCAACCCGAAGGTGCTGGTGCTGTACCTGTCGGTGCTGCCGCAGTTCCTCGACCCGGTGCGCACGACGACGTGGGACGCCCTCGCGCTCGCCTACACTGTCGCCGTGCTCGGCGTGGTGTGGCTGCTGGTGCTGCTGGTGTTCGTGCACCGCGTGCGCGCGTGGCTGGAGCGCCGCCGGGTCCGGCGCGCCCTCGACGGCGTCACCGGAACCGCCCTGCTCGGCTTCGGTGCGGCACTGGCCTTGGAGTCCTGATGACCTGGAGCACGTACGCGGCTTTCGCCGGGATGATGGCGTTCCTGGCGATGATGCCGGGCCCGGACACGATGGTGGTGCTGAAGAACGCCCTCACCGGCGGCGCCCGCGGCGGCGGCTGGGCGTGCGCGGGCATCACTGTCGCGAACTTCCTCCAGGGCACGGCGGCGGCGCTCGGCCTGGGCGCGGTGATCACCCGGTACCGCCCGGTGTTCGAGACGGTGAAGTGGCTCGGCGCGGCGTACCTGGTCTTCCTGGGCATCCAGGCGCTGCGCGGGGCGTGGCGCGGGAACTACGAAGCCCTCGACGACGTCCGCAAGGCGCGCGCGTCCCGGGTGCGGCGGTTCCGCGAAGGGTTCCTCTCCAACATCACCAACCCGAAGGTGATCGTACTGTACCTGTCGGTGCTGCCGCAGTTCCTCACGCCTTCGTCGACGCTCGGGGACTCGCTGCTGCTGGCGTACACGGTCGCGGCGCTGGGCGTGGTGTGGCAGGTGGTGCTGCTGTTCTTCGTGCACCGGGTCCGGGGCTGGCTGCGGCAGCGGAAGGTGCGCCGGGCGCTGGACGGCGCGACGGGCACCGCGCTCGTGGGCTTCGGCGCGGTGCTCGCCTTCGAAGGCTGACGCTTCGAAAGGCTAGAGCGTCCGGTCCAGCCAGTCGTAGATCCGGCCCGCCGCCAGGCGCTGGGCGCCGACGTGGCAGTGCGCGTCCGCGCCCTCCTCCGCCGTGAACGTCAGCAACGTCTTCGGTGCCGTCAGGTGCGCGTACAGCCGCCGCGGCTCGGTCTCCCGGTCGCCGCCGAAGAACAGGTCGTCCGCGGCTTCGCAGACCAGGACCGGGCAGGCGATCCGCTCCGCCACGCCGTCTTCCAGCGTGTACTCCAGGTACTTCGCGATGAACTCCCGGTCGGTCGCCGCGCCCAGCACGTACCGGCCGTGGTCGCACGCCCAGCGCAGCGTCGGGCTCGCCTCGCGCCCCGCCGCGAGCAGCGCGTCGAACTCCTCGTCGTGGTCGGCCCGGGCGCGGCGCACGATCTCCGCGCGCGGCCACGGCAGCAGCCCGGTCACCGCCGCACCCGCGTCGTACACGCCGTCCACCGCGACCACCGCCGCCAGGCGCGGCTCGAACGCCGCCGCCCGCGGGGCCAGCATGCCGCCCAAGCTCACGCCGAGCAGCGCGAGGCGCGCCGGGTCGACACCGTCGAGCGTCAGCGCGAAGTCCACCACGGGTGTCACCACGTGCTCCCAGTCCGGCCGGAACACGAGCTTCTCGCGCCGGACCGCGCTCGGCTGGCCAGGACCGTCGAACGTCAGGACGTGGTAGCCGTGCGCGGCGCCCGCCGCCGCGCCCATGAAGTGGCACTCCTCCGCGCTGCCGTCGAACCCGTTGTGCATGATCAGCAACGGCTTCGGCCCGGCACCCGGCGCGCGGTAGAAGTACCCGCGCAGAACCGTGCCCTCGTAAGGGATTTCGACCGGCTCGGCCACCTCCGCGCGGCGGAAGCACTCGACGCTGCGGTCGTACGCCGCCGCGATGCGCGGGTCCGCCGGGTCGCCGTGCAGGAAGAACTCCGACGAAAAGTAATACGTCGACGCGCGCAGCAGCAGGTCGCGCGCGGTGACGGGCCCCGCGTCGGCCGCTTCGGTGTAGAGCCGGTCGGCCAGCGCGCGGTAGGCGTCGTGCCAGCTGTCGTAGTCGCCCGGCGTCACCGTCGACGCCGCCGCGAGGACCTCGCCGAAGTCCGAGCCGCCGTAGGCCGCGTGGCCGAACAGGCGCAGGGTCTCGAACCAGAACTGCTGGTCGTCTTCGAACATCAGCTGCTTCATCGGATCTCCTCCTGGACAACGGTTGCGAACGACCGGGCCGGCCGCCCGGTGACCTGCTCGACGACCGGGGTGACGCGGTCTTCGGCACCGCGCCGGATGCCCTCGTCGAGGGCGGCGAGCACGGCCGCGAACGGCTCGGGAAGCCCGGACGACGTCAGCAAAGCCGCGAAGGCCTCGGTGCTCACCGCGCGGTGCCGCACCGGGCGGCCGAGGTGCGCGGAAACGAGCGCGGCCGCTTCGGCGTAGCTCAGGGCGGCCGGCCCGGTCAGGACGTGTTCGGTGTTGTGCGGTTCGCGATCGGTCAGCGCGCGGACGGCGACCGCCGCGATGTCGCCGGCGTCGACGAACGCCACCCGGCCGTCGCCGGTGGCCGTGACGATCTCGCCGTCCCGCACGCCCTGGGCGACCAGGTGCTCGCCGGTGAAGTTCTGCATGAACCAGGACGGCCTCAGCACGGCCCACTCCGGCGCCGCGCGCACCAGCCGCTGCAGGTCGCCCAGGCCGGGGGTGTCGTCGGTGACCGCCGACGAGCTGAGCAGCACGACCCGCCGGACACCCGCGTCCAGCGCGTCGTCCAGGAAGGGGGCGACGACCCCGGCGGGCGCAGCCTCGCCGATCGGGGCCAGCAGGTACACGGCGGAGGCGCCGCGCAAGGCCTCGGCGTGGGTCGACCGGTCCGCCCAGTCGAACCGGACCTGACCGGCCTCGCCCGGCTTGCGCGTGGCCGCCCGGGCCGGGAATCCCGCCGCCCGCAGGCCCGCGACGACCCGGCGGCCGGTCGTGCCGGTGCCGCCGAGGACCAGGACGTCAGCCACCGAACGCCGCCGTCAGCTCGGCCGCGCCACCGAGGATCTCCGCCGCGGCCAGCGGGCTCCAGTAGTCGCGGTAGTGGCTGATGAACCCGTCCGAAACGGTGATGACGGCGATGTATGACAGCTCGTACGGCTTCCGCGTCGCCACCACGACCCCGGCGACGGTGAACTCGACGACGACCACGGCCGGGTCGGTCGTCTCGTGCACGGTCTTCGCGGTGACCTCCCGGATGTCCAGCAGGTTCGGGTAGTCGCGCAGGTACTCGCGGATCGCGTCGCGCCCTTCGACGCGCTTCGGGTAGCCCGGGCCGGCGAACGGGAACTCGAGGACGCCGTCCTCGGCCCAGAGCCCGGCGAACCCGGCCATGTCGTGCTTGCGCAGCAGATCGAGCGCGTGCTCGACGAAGTCGTGCATCGCAGCCTCCTTCGACGTTCGGACGAGACGGTACCGTCCCGACGTAAGTCACCATAGACGGGACGGTACCGTTCCGTCCACCCGCTAGACTGCGAGCCATGGCACGCACCCCGACCGGCGCCGCGGTCCTCCAGCCCGAGGTCACGCAGGCGATCACCGACGCCGTCCTGCACGAACTCGCCGAGCAGGGCTACGGGCGGCTGTCCATGGAAGCGGTGGCCAAGCGGGCCGGGGTCGGCAAGAGCGCGCTCTACCGGCGCTGGCGGTCGAAGGACGAGATGATCGCCGCGGTCGTCACGGAGTTCAGCGTGACGCGGGCGGCGGAGGCGGACACCGGCTCACTGCGCGGCGACCTGCGGGAGGCGATGCAGGCACTGATCGACTGGCTGACGCACCCGCTGTTCTCGCGGATCCTGCCGGACCTGGTCGCCGAGGACGCGCGGAACCCGGAGCGCGGCCGCAGCACCCGCGAAAACATCGGCGGGCCCCGGCGCGAGGTCGGCGAGGCGATGCTGCGCCGGGCCATCACGCGCGGCGAGCTGCCCGAGGACCTCGACATGGAGATGGCGCTGGACGTCCTGGCGGCGCCGATCTACTGGCGCCTGGTGGTCCGGCAGGCCGAAGCCGAGCCGGACTACGTGGACCGGCTGGTGGCGTACGCCCTGCGCGCACTGGGCGCGCAGGGCGCGTGAATCAGCTCCGGTCGGGCTCGCCCGCAACGCGCTTGATGTTCGCGCCCAGCCGGTTCAGGTTCTCGACGAAGTGCGGGTAGCCGCGGTCGATGTGGAAGACGTCCCAGACCTCGGTGACGCCGTCCGCGCACAGGCCCGCGAGCACCAGCCCGGCGCCCGCGCGGATGTCCGACGCCCAGACCGGCGCGCTCGAGAGCTTCTCGACCCCGCGGACCACCGCGTGGTGGCCGTCCGTGCGGGCGTCACCGGACAGGCGCACCATCTCCTCGATGAACCGGAACCGCGCCTCGTAGACGTTCTCCGTGATCATCGACGTGCCTTCCGACACCGCCGACAGCGCCACCGCGAACGGCTGCAGGTCGGTCGCGAAGCCGGGGTACGGCAGCGTCACCCAGTCGACCGCCTTCGGGCGCTCCGGCTGGACCACGCGGAAACCCTTGTCGTCGTAGGTCTCGACGTCCGCGCCGGCCAGCTGCAGCTTGTTCAGCACCAGGTCGAGGTGGTGCGGGTTGACCCCGCGCACGGTGATGTCGCCGCGGGTCATCGAGGCGGCGAACGCCCAGGTCGCGCCCACGATCCGGTCGCCGATCACGCTGTGCGTGGTCGGGTGCAGCTGCTCCACGCCGTGCACGGTCAGGGTCGAGGTGCCGGCGCCTTCGATCTTCGCGCCCATCTCGGTGAGCATCGTGCAGATGTCGACGATCTCCGGCTCGCGCGCGCAGTTGTCAATCACCGTGGTGCCCTCGGCCAGCACGGCCGCCATCAGGATGTTCTCGGTCGCGCCGACGCTCGGGAAGTCCAGCCAGATCTGCGCGCCGACCAGCGTCTCGGCCTTCGCGACGACGCAGCCGTGCTCGATCGTGCTCGTCGCGCCCAGCTTGCGCAGGCCGTTCTGGTGCATGTCCAGCGGCCGCGAACCGATCGCGTCGCCGCCCGGCAGCGCCACGACGGCCTGCTTCAGCCGCCCGACCAGCGGCCCCAGCACGCAGACGGACGCGCGCAGCTTGCCCATCGCCGCCGAGTCCGCGCGGTGCGACAGCTCGGCCGGCGTCGTGATGGTGGCCGTGTCGCCGTCGATGACGACCTCGCAGCCGACGCTCCGCAGCACGTCGCCCATCAGCGGGACGTCGAGGATCTGCGGGCAGTTCGTGATGGTCGTGGTGCCCTCGGCCAGCAGGGCCGCGGCCATCAGCTTCAGCACGCTGTTCTTGGCGCCGACCACGTCGACCTCGCCGACCAGCCGCGCTCCGCCATGCACGTCGAAGTGCTCGCTCATGGCCGCCAATCATGCCCTCTCGCCCGGATTCGGCCCGGGCGGGGGCCGCTATGGTGGGTGCCATGGTCGTTCGCATCAACCGCGTCTACACGAAGGTCGGCGACAACGGCACGACCGCGCTCGGCGACGGGTCCCGCGTGCCCAAGACGTCCCCGCGGCTGGGCGCGTACGCGGACACCGACGAGACGAACTCGGTGCTCGGCCTGGCGATCGCGATGGGCTCGCTGCCCGCCGAGGTGACGGACGTCCTGCGCACGGTCCAGAACGATCTCTTCGACGTCGGCGCGGACCTCTGCCTGCCGATTTCCGACGACCCGCCGTACCCGCCGCTGCGGATCACCGAGAAGTACGTCGAGCGCTTGGAAGGCTGGTGCGACGAGTTCAACGAGCGCCTGCCGAAGCTGACGTCGTTCATCCTGCCGGGCGGCACGCCGGGAGCGGCGTTCCTGCACCAGGCCAGGACGGTGGCGCGCCGGGCCGAGCGCTCGGCCTGGGCCCTGCACGAGGCGGAGCCCGAGGCGACGAACCCGATCGCGGTGAAGTACCTGAACCGCCTGTCGGACCTGCTGTTCATCCTCGCCCGGCTGGCGAATCCCGAGGGTGACGTGCTGTGGCAGCCGGGCGGGCAGCCCTAGATCCCCCAGCTCGCCCGGAGGGCCCCCAGCGCCTGGTGGAAGCCGGGGAAGGTCTTCTTCACGCACTCCGGGTCATCCAGGGTGATGCCGTCGACGAGCAAGCCCGTGATGCTGAACGCCATCGCGATCCGGTGGTCGCGGCGGCAGGCCACCAGGGTGCCCGTCGGCTCGCCCGGCTGGATCTCGATCCAGTCGCGGCCCGTCTCGACCTGGATCCCGAGAGCGCGCAGGTTCTCCTCGCACGCGTCGAGCCGGTCGCACTCCTTGATGCGCGTGTTGTAGACGTCCTCGATGCGCACCGGGCCGGACGCGAACGGCGCGATCGCCGCCAGGGTCGGGACCGTGTCCGAGATGTCGCGCATGTTCACCGTGATGCCGCGCAGGCCGTCCGACGGTCCCGCGACCGTCACCGAGTCCGGCGCCAGCTCCACGTGCGCGCCCATCTCGCGCAGGACGTCGGCGAACTTCACGTCGCCCTGCAGGGCGTCCGAACCCAGCCCCGGGATGGTCACCGTGCGGCCGGTGACCGCCGCCGCGGCCAGGAAGTAGCTCGCCGTCGACGCGTCCGGCTCCACCGGGTACGCGCACGCCTGGTACGGCTGCGCCGGCACCACGAACGTCTGCCCCTCGCGGCGGACGTCGACGCCGAAGCGGCGCATCATCTCCAGCGTGATCTCGACGTACGGCACCGACACGAGGTCCGTGACCGTGATCCGCAAGCCCTCCGCGGTCAGCGGCCCGACCAGCAGCAACGCCGTCAGGAACTGCGACGACAGACCGGCATCGAGGGTCAACGAGCCGCCCTTGATGCCGTTCGCGCGGACGGTCAGCGGGTGGTGGCCCGGCTCGCCGCCGAACTCGAGGTCGACGCCCAGCTCCTGCAGGGCGTCGGTGAGCGGCCCGAGCGGGCGGCGGCGCATCTGGCCGGAGGCGTCGAAGCGGAACGTCCCGGTGCCGGCCGCGGCCAGCGCGGGCAGGAACCGGGCCGTCGTGGCGCCGTCCCGGCAGAAGACGTCGGCTTCGGCGACGCCCGGGCCCGACGGGCGGCCCTCGATGGTCCACGCGTCCGCCTGCCGGTCGACGCGGTAGCCGAGCTTGACCAGGCCCTCGGCAAAGCCCTCGGTGTCGTCCGAGTGCAGCGGACGGCCGAGGGTGGTGGTGCCGTGCGCGGCGGCGGCCAGGAACAGGCCGCGGGCGGTGACGGACTTGGAGCCGGGGATCTCGACGAGGGTCACCCCGACGAGTCTACGGAGAGCGGCACTTTCACGTGAAAGTGCCGCCTGGGAGCGTCAGGAGGCGCGCGGCAGGCGCCGTCCGGGCGGGGCGGACTCCAGCCAGGAGAGGAACCCGGTCAGCGCGCCCGGCCCCATGGCGATCTCGATCGCTTCCTGGGTCTCCGACTCGCAGCGCAGGACCGTCGAGCCCTCGGGCACGGCGTAGGCCTCGGTGCCGGACGGGTCGCGGCGGTCGGCGATCTGCATGCTCTCGCGCTGGAAGACGCGGTCGGCGCCGGTGCGCAGGCTCCACACCCGGTACCAGACGAACTCGTCGCCCTCGTAGCGGCCCAGCCCCAGGTGCCAGCTGGACCGCGGGTTGTCCGGACGCCACCGCAGCGCGACGCTCACGCCACCACCGCGGCGCATCCGGATCCACCGCTGGCCGTACCAGGCGGCCAGCACCGCGAGCACGATCAGGAGCCCGACTACGACCACGGTGATCTTCACGGCCCGGCTCCTGCCCGTCTCGCGCTCAGGCCGTCTGGCCCGCTGCGCGGAGCTGGGCCGAGGCCCTCGCCCGCTCGGTCTCGTCGTCCCCGGTCAGGGCCGCCTTGGCCGCCTCGACGTCGATCTCGTCGGAGAGCTCGGCGCTCTCGGCGAGGATGCTCACCCCGGTGCCGGTGACGGAGAGGAACCCGCCGTGGACGGCCGCGCAGACCGTCTCGCCGTCGGTGGTCGTCACCTTGACCACGCCACCCTCGACCAGCTGCCCGAGCACGGGTTCGTGACCGGCCATGATGCCGATCTCACCCTCGGTGGTCTGGGCCACCACGAAAGTGGCGGTACCCGACCAGAGACGGCGCTCGACGGCCACCAGCTCCACGGACATCTCAGCCACGTGCACTCCTTAACTCGGGGTGTTGCCACCGAGTGTAATAGGTCTGACTCAAACTACGAGAACGGCGGGGGTGAAAGTCCACATAGGACACCACCCCCGCCGCGCCCGGAGAATCACTTCTTGGTGATTTCCTTGTACTTCTTCTCGAGGTCCTCGAGGCCACCGATACCCAGGAACGCCTGCTCCGGGTAGTGGTCGAAGTCACCCTTGGTGATGCGGTCGAACGACTCGATCGTCTCCGACAGCGGCACCGTCGAGCCCGGGATCTGCGTGAACGCCTCGGCGACCAGCATGTTCTGCGACAGGAACCGCTCGATGCGGCGCGCGCGCTGAACGGTCAGCTTGTCCTCTTCCGAGAGCTCGTCCATACCGAGGATCGCGATGATGTCCTGCAGCTCCTTGTACTTCTGCAGGATCCGGATGACCTCGGAGGCGACGCGGTAGTGGTCCTCACCGACGATGGCCGGGTCGAGGATCGTCGACGTCGACGCCAGCGGGTCGACCGCCGGGAAGATGCCCTTCTGGAACACCGACCGGGAGAGCTCGGTGGTGGCGTCCAGGTGGGCGAACGTCGCGGCCGGGGCCGGGTCGGTGTAGTCGTCCGCGGGGACGTAGATCGCCTGCATCGAGGTGATCGACCGGCCACGGGTCGAGGTGATCCGCTCCTGCAGCTGCCCCATCTCGTCGGCCAGCGTCGGCTGGTAACCCACGGCGGACGGCATGCGGCCCAGCAGGGTCGACACCTCCGAGCCGGCCTGGGTGAACCGGAAGATGTTGTCGATGAACAGCAGCACGTCCTGGTTCTGGACGTCGCGGAAGTACTCCGCCATGGTCAGCGCCGACAGCGCGACGCGCATACGCGTGCCCGGCGGCTCGTCCATCTGGCCGAAGATGAGGGCGGTGTCGTTGATGACGCCGTCCTCGGACATCTCCAGGAAGAGGTCGTTGCCCTCACGGGTGCGCTCGCCGACACCGGCGAACACCGAGGTACCACCGAAGTTCCGGGCGACGC